>JANQGC010000297.1 GCA_028277515.1 Anaerolineae bacterium | reverse complement strand
CATATGCGGATGGTCATAGACCGCGCATTCATAATCGGCTGTAAAAAAGTAAGCCACCTTTCGCGCATCATACGCCTCCGGCAGAACCGCCTCATAGCCGCTGAACGGCTGCAAACTCTCCAACCCATACCGCTCAGGCTGTTCAAAATAAGCGCTGAAGCGTTGGATAGTCACCGGCCAGAGCACATTCAAGAACGGCGGCTGCAAGTGGTGCAGCAGAGGCAGCAAGGCCAGGGTTTCCTCATATTCGGCCAGCACATCGCCGGGAAAACCAACCAGCAGATTCCAGACCAGGTCCAGATTGGCGGCGCGAGCATAACGCAGCAAAGCGATATTCTGCCGCGCGCTGATCCCTTTGCGCATCCGCTTTAACAGCGACGTGGAAAGCGCCTCGATCCCTGGCTGGATACTGTTCACCCCTGCCCGGCGCAGGGCCAGCACCTGCTGTAAACTGAGGTTTGATTTTTGCTCATAAAAGATTTCCTTATCAGGTGGCAATTCCCTTGCCACCTGCGGCAGAAACGTCCTGAAAAATTGATAAGGCATGATCGTATCGACCATGTATATCTTATTCGTCGGGTAGAGGCCGAGCATAGATTTTAGATCGGCGACCGCTTGCCCAGGTTCTTTTTGTCGGAACGAAAGCTGTTCCCCATTCAAGCCGCAGAAGGTGCAAACTGTCTTCTGGCCCCACCAACATCCACGGCTGGTTTCATAGGATAGCTGGATTCTCCCTTTAAGGTGGCTCAGCTTGGGTAAAAAGAGGTCAAACTGATCGAAATATTCATCATATAGTGGACGGGGCAGTGCACTCAGATCGGTATGTTTTTGGGCGCTGATGATGCGATTCAATGGCCGCTGCCCGCGCCGCAGCATATCCAGGAAATCAACCAGCGCCGTTTCCCCCTCCCCGCGAAAAACATAATCAATGGCCGGACTCAAACCGGCTACCCCTTCGGCCATCTCCCCCTCGCAGTTGGCCCCGCCGATGATCGTTATCTTTTGCGGGGCTAACGCTTTAATCCGCCGGATCAACGCCACACTGGCCCCGGTTTGCTCAAACGTAGAAGTCAAACCAACCACATTAAAATCCAGTCCAACCGCGGTGGCGGCGATATCATCCACCCAACGGCTGATTTCCTCGACCAGCGAGCGCATGGTCGCCACATCCAATTCAGCCAGGGTTCTCTCAATGGGAATACGCAGCAACTCCCGCCAGGCGCGCCCTTGCTTATCATTCAAATCTTCAACCACGCCGGCCAGGTCCAGCAGGGCATCATCCGCCAGGATATCATAAGCCTTGGGCGCGAAGAGCCGCGAGGCAGCCATGAAAATAGGCAGAGTTTCCGAAATCAGCGCATATTTTTGTGTACCGATCAGCGCCGCCAGGTGCAGATTAGCATAAAAGACACTGACCTTATAACCGGCCGCCGCCGCGCTGCCTTGCAGCAGATGCGCCGCCAGTGGTGGATAAACCAGCCGGGCAAACGGCGGCACAACGATCAACACATCCCCTTGCGCATAACGCAAACGGCCGCTGATTTCCGATAGCTTGACCTTTTGAGCCAGGTAATTAAGCATCATTTTTTCTCCGCGCTATCCGTGCTTGTCCGCGTCCTATTAACAATTCACCGTTCAGCAATTCAACAATTTTCTTCTCTTTTTCTCCGCGTCCCATGCTCTCATTTATACAACCTGTCTTTCCGCCAGTGCCTTAAAAAGCCCGTGCTGCTTGACCAATTCCTCAAAAGAACCACGCTGCACAATTCGGCCGCCGTCAACCACCAAAATCATATCCGCCTGGCGAATTGTACTCAGGCGATGAGCGATCACCACCCGCGTGGTCTGGAATTTCTCCAGGCTTTCCGTCACCGTCGCCTGCGTGCGATTATCCAGGGCGCTGGTCGCTTCATCAAAAAAGATAATCTGCGGCCGGCGAACTAAAACACGGGCGACCATCAATCGCTGCTGCTGCCCACCGGACAAGTTGCCGCCTCCTTCGCTGATCATCGTTTCCAGGCCCATCGGCATAGCCTCAATATCATCAGCGAAACCGGCCATCTCCGCTGCCTCCATCACCCGTTCGCGGCTGATCGCCGCGGCTCCGGATATATTGTCATAGATGCTGCCCGGAATCAAACCCACATTTTGCAGCACCGTGCCGATTTGGCGGCGTATGCGCAGTAAATCTAGCTGTAACAAATCTTGCTCATCATAAAAAATGCCCCCCTCAAGCGGCTCTTCAAATCCTAACAGCAGCCGCAAAATAGTCGATTTTCCCGCTCCGGAAGGGCCGACAATGGCCACAAACTGCCCCGGCTGCACATCAAAGGAGATGTCATCCAGCACCATAGGGCCGCCGGCCTGGTAGCGGAAGCAAACATGGCGCATGGAAATCGCCCCGCTGAGCCGGCCTGGGTCCTCCCGGCTGGGATCAAATTCCGGAACGGCCGCCAACACCGGTTTAACCCGATCATACAAGGGCACAACGTTGAGCGATTCCAGGATGGACTGTGCGAAAAATATCGTCGCCGTGGTGAACTGACCAAAGGCGGCATTAAAAGCGATAAAAGCTCCGCTGTTGATAGTGTCCGCCCGCGACCCGGCAATCAAAAACAGGCCGGTTGTGCCTAGAATTGGCATAGCGACGATCAAGGTTTGAATGACATTATTGATCACACTGGCCTGCGTCTGGCTGGCCCGCTGCCCGGCATAAGCATTCGCCCAGCGGGCAAAGGCACGCTCCTCGGCCGCAGCCACGCGCAGCTTGCCGATGCTGGCCAGCATTTGCAACACAAAGTTTTCCACACGCCCCATCAAGTGAAATACGTCACGCGTCCACTTCAACTGGCGATTGATCAAAAAGACAAGAATCAGGATCATGACCAGCGCGTAAGCCAAAGCAAAAAGGGTCAGCGGAATATCGTAAAGCGCCATGACCAGGAAGCTGGAAAAAGATAAGAGGCCCGCTAATACGCCGCCAACTACTGTGCCTGACAACGTCGTGCTAATGGTTTTGATGCCCAGCACGCGCAGGGTCAGATCACCGGTTCCATATTTGCGGAAAAAATGGGTGGGCAGGCGCATCACCCGGTCCCAAACGGCGGGCTGCAAACGCAGATCGAGCAAGACATTCACCCGCGCTGTGGTCAGACCCTGGATCACTTGAAACAGGGTGGTTCCCAAGGCCACGGCGACCAGGATCAGCACCAATTCAGCTAACAAGGGAAAACGGGCTGCCGGGATGACAAAATTGACGAACAATCCAGTGACGATGGGTACCAGCAGTCCTAAAAGAGAAACGGCCGCGGCCGCACCTAACAACCAAACAACATCCCGGCGCAGATTCTTGCCCATAAAAGATAACATCTGCCGCCGGTCTAATTCCTGGGGAAAGGTGGCGTAAATCGTATAAGCCTGCTCGGAAAGCTGGGCAGCAAATGTTTCGTCGATGAGCATGGACGACCCACTTTGCCCGTCTACTCGATAATACCCTTTTCGGGAAGGCAGCAGAGCCAGCGGCCGTCCATCTTTATACCGGGCCAGCAACGGCACACCATGCTCTCCCCACCACCGGCCGTTAAGAATAGTCAGCCGGTAGCGAAACTTGGATTCCTCGGCGATCCGCGCAAACCGCCGCTCGAAAGTATGAGTGGCATCATCCGTGGCCGGGGTTCGGATGTTAATGTCCTGAATGCGGCCGATGTGCTGCAAAGCCGCCACCAGGGGATCGGTTACCGGTCCGGCGGTTAAAACTTCTGCATGCTCTCCTTCGGCCGCGACGGCAACCCGCTCCAGAGCAACTTGATAACCCTTGTGGGACAGATCGCGTGAAGCCCGAGCCTGATCTTCCCGGCGTCTGGTCTCCCTTTCTAGCCAATCGGCCGCCAGCCGTGCCCAGATATCGGCCGTCTCTTGAACCGCTGCCAGGCCCCTTTCTTGCAGGAACAGTTCCGGCGGCCAAAATTCAACCTCGCATGCTGCCAGAGCACGCACCAGCCACCCGGGTCCCAATGGGGCAAAAGATTGAACGATGGATTCATCACCCTCACCGATCTCGATAACAAATCCGTGCCCCTCGCAAACCGCCCATATGGGGGCATCGGCCGTCACCAGGTCGCCTTCCGCAAGCGATAGGGTTATACCTGCTTTGGCGGCCAGCATCCCTGGCTTCGGATCGGCCAAAAATGGGGCTTTAGCTACGGCTGTCTGCCATAGAGCCAGTGCCCCCGCAGCCAGTGGATCGGTCGTTGGTCCCTCTGTTTCGGCCGTTGGCGTAGCGATGAAAGCATACCCGGAAACCGACAGGGGCAGAAGCAGTGCCCCGGCGGGCAAGGAACATAAATAAAAGCGTTCGGCCGTCGTCCCATCCGCCAGCCGCCGGGCGATATACAAATGGGTGGGAGACCCTGTCGTTGTCGCCCCGGCCAACTGGGCCAGGTCAAAAGGCTGGTATGCCCTTTGTGCGCTTTCGCGCTCGTCTTTTACCCGTTCAGCTTCCAATTAAAAACCTTCACATTTATTTCAAATTTCCGGGTTTTTGATCATTCATCCGCGATCAACTGCCGGTATTCACCATCGGCCGCAATCAAGTCCTTGTGCCTGCCTCGCTCGACAACCTTGCCCTTCTTTAGCACGACAATCTCATCAGCATCGCGTATGGTGCTTAAACGATGGGCGACAATCACTGCCGCACAGCCCCTGCGGCGCAGCGCCTGGGCGATGCGCAGTTCAGTGACCGGGTCCAGGGCTGAGGTCGCCTCATCGAAAATAATCAGGGAAGGATTGCGCACCAGGGCGCGTGCGATTTCCACCCGCTGCCGCTGGCCGCCGCTTAAATTAAGTCCGCCTTCCTCCAACCGGCTGTCGAAATTGCCCGGCAGCGTGGCCACAACCTCCATCAGCTGTGCATCCCGTAGAGCATCGACAACCGCCTCATGGGGGATGGTACTGTCCCACAAAGTGATATTATCAATCAAGCTCCCTGCAAAAATAGCGATGTTTTGGTCCACCGTAGACATAGAATTGGCCAGTTTTTCCCGACCCCACGCTTCCATTGGATAACCATCCAGGCTGATGTCGCCGCCGGTTGGTTGGTATAGGCCGCTGATCAACTTGGCCGTCGTTGATTTACCGCTGCCGGAGCTGCCGACCAGGGCAACCCACTGCCCTGGACCAAGATCTAAAGAGAGGTTCTCCAGGAAGGGGGGATCAAGCGGGCTGAAACGGAAGCAGACATCTTTTAAGGACAGCCGCCCGCTGGCCTTCATCGCCTCCGGCCGTTGAGCCGCGGCCGTTTCCGGGGTTTGAAAGCGCCAATCCAAATCATGGCGCAGAGCATCATCCAACCGGGCAATATCACCGCTGGAAGTTTGCGCCTCACTCACCACCTCAATCAGGCGCTTGAACTGGTTCTGAAACGTGAGCGCCAACACCTGGAAAGCGATCAAAGCGCCCAGAGTGAGCGCCCCTTCAATCACCAAATAACTGCCCACACCCAGAATTGCGGCCGTGGTCAGCCCTTGAAAAAGCGGCGAAAAAGCATTGGTCAACACCTCATAGCGGGACAGGCGCTGCTCCGTATTCAGCGTGCGCGCATGGTATCCGGCCCACCGGGCGAAAAAGTCATCCTCCCCACCGGTGGCCTTCAAGGTCTCAATTGTTTTCAGCCCGATCACCGAAGTGGCCATCAGCTTGGCTTCTTCCACCTCCAACTGCATCGCCACATCGACGCGTCTTCGTTCCACCAGGCGCAGCATGACAAAAGCCATGATGGGGGTGATAACGGCGATGGCCGTCAAAATAGGAGAGTAAGTAAGCATGACCAGAATGACAAAAATGGACATGAGACTGTTCAACAGCGCCGCGCCAAAGCCGCTGCCGATTAAAGTAGCGATTTTATCGTTGGCCTTAACCCGGCTGCTGATGTCGCCAATATAGCGTTGGTCGAAGAAATTCTGTGGCAGGCGGAAAACATGCCACATGAACAATGCTGATTGGGTCAGCGCAAAACGCATTTCCACCCGCAACAGTAGGCTGGACTGCAACCAGGTTAAGCCCGCGGTGGCGATCAGCGCCAGAAACAAGCCGATCACCAGCGGTCCTAACCAGCTTTGCAATCCTTTGACCAGCACCTGGTTGATGAAAACCTGCAACAGGCCGGGCACAAGAATGGTGGGCACAACCAGCAGCAGGCTGATCACCAATAGATAAGCAAAGGCTGCGCTCTGACCGCGCATGCGCTGCCACAATCCGGACCAGATGGTGCTGCGCCGCCCGCTGGTTTGAAAGGCCGCGCCCGGCTCCATCTCCAGAACAATGCCGGTATATGAATCGGAAAATTCCTCCAGGGTCACCCGCCGGGGACCCATGGCCGGATCGTTGAGATAAACCGTCTCCCCTTTGATCCCTTCGACCACCAAAAAATGATTGAAGTTCCAAAAGACGATCACCGGGAACGGCCGTTCCAGCAAATGCTCCATCGAACGTTTATACCACGCTCCCTCCAGGCCATAGGCGCGGGCGGCCTTCAGAATGTTGGCCGCCTTGCTGCCATCGCGTGAAACGCCACAGGCGATGCGCAGTTCTTCCAGGGGCACATAACGGCCGAAATAGCCTAACAGAATAGCCAACGCCGCCGCGCCACATTCCACCGCCTCCATCTGCAGGACGGTCGGCGTCTTTACCCGCTGACCTTTTCTTTCCTTCATGGGGAACCTAGAAGCTGTTCAATCTGGGGCAATATGTAGGCGATCGGCCGTTCCTCCTGCACCGTGACATCAACCGAAGCCAACGTTCCCGAAGTGATTGAAAAAGGCGGCCCATCCCCTGTATTCCAACGAAAGCCGCTAGGATTGCTCCCATCTTCCTCAACATCAACCACCACCAGTATAGGCGGCTGCCCATGGGTCAACAATTCCACAAGCTGCTCATCTTGCAGCAACGCCTGCGGCTCGGCCGAGGAAACCGGACGCTCGGAGACGCTTAAAACCGTACCCGGCATGCTGCCATACTCCTCCTGGTTCACCGTTAACGGCACGACGGCGACTTCCATCCCTTCCGTTACCCGTTTGCCTTCAGCGGCCGTTAAAAATGCCAGGACCACAAAATCATCACCCTGACTGGTGACCGTGCCCACCGTTCTGCCCGGCTGAACAAACTCACCTTCAGTGACCCGCAGTTCGAGAATATGCCCATCGACAAATGAGACTAGGTCATGCTCCTGGCCATCCTGATTGAACCGCAACACCGTATCGCCGGCCGCCACCTCATCTCCGGCGCGCAGTAATATCTCCTGCACAATACCCCCCTGCGGTGCGGCGATCACCTTGACGCCCTCTTTGTCCTGAGTCAATATACCCGGACCATTCACCGTCGTCACGGCCGTGCCCAAAAACCCCCAAACCAGGGCTGAGGCTATCAAAAAAAGGAAGGCCAGGAGAGCTAATATGCTGCCCCGGCCAATGATCGTGATTCGTTTATCGAGCTGCTCCGGTGAGGTCAGCCGTTCCAGGGCGTCTTTGCGAAAAATTGAACTCATTTCTAATCCCAACACACCGGCAGCCGTTCCAGGCTATGCAATATCGGTGTTTGACGCCAGGAAATGTCACCTGGACTGATTTCTAATTGCAGATTTGGAAAGCGTTCAATTAGCCGTTGCAACGCGATACTTGCTTCCCTGCGCGCCAGGGGTGCGCCCAAACAGTAATGGGCTCCTTTGCCAAAAGCCAGGTGGGGATTGGGCTTGCGTTCTATATCCAGGCTCATCGGACATAAAAATTGATTCTCGTCCCGGTTGGCTGATCCGATGACGGCAATCACCTGGTCGCCTCGGTGCAGCCGCTGGCCGGCCAGTTCAACATCGCGCGTTACCCAGCGCGGTACCGCGCGGGTCACCGGGGAATCATAACGCAGCAGTTCTTCAACCGCCTGCGGTATCAGCGTGGGATCATCATAAAGCCTTCGCCATAAAGACGGATGAAGCAGTAAATGCAAGGTCCCTCCGGCAATCAAGGACATCGTCGTCTCATGGCCGGCTATGAGCAGCAGAATCACCATGCTCATCAATTCACGCAAATTCAAGCGATCCCCTTCCGCTTCAACCTGTGTGAGATGGGATAAGAAATCATCTGCCGGATGCCGGCGACGCTGCATGATCAACTGCCGTATATAATCATCACACTCAACTATTAAAGACTTTATATCAATTTCAGTTGATATGGGAATGAAAATAGCCTTAGACCAGCGATGAAAATCTTCCCGGCGATCCAACGGCACGCCTAAAAGCTCAGCGATCACAGTAATTGAGATTGGAAAGGCATAATCCGCAACCAGGTCCATTCTTTTGTATGGCGTCACTTCGTTGAGAATTTGCTCAGCGATTTCTTCAATCCGCGGTTCAATTTTTTTAACAACCTTGGGCGTGAAGGCTTTATTGACCAGCGAACGCAAACGCTGGTGGTCCTTCCCGGCTGAACTCAATAAATGAGTGGTAGAAATCGCCTGTATGAAGGGATCTTGCAACCTAAAATCATCAGCCACCTCTTTAGAAACCAGTTTCGGATCATTGACAAAGGTACGGCCGTCACGCAGTACCCGCTCCACATCCTCATAGCAGGTGACAAAGTAGATCCGGTACCCATCAACACCCAACCAGCGCAAGATTGGATCGCTTTGAGGAACCCTGCCAAATGTGTAAACAGGATCCTCCCGGCGCATTTGAGCGTAAGTATCGTAAGCCTGTGACCCAATTTCGGCCGAAAAGAGATCGTATTTTCGTTTCATATCGTTTATGCTGGATTGGTCCAATTTGAAAAATTGGACCAATCTTCATTCACGCCATCATCAACACAGACGGCAGCCGACCATGATTTGCTAACCGTAAACAACTATACCCGATTCCCGCCAATCCTTTAAAGAAACCGGGCAAAATGACATTGCGCGGCAGGCCCGGCAGCAAATGATAGCCCTCTTGTTGGCGAGCATCCGCCACCAATCGCGAAGCCAGGGCGAGGGCAGCGTGGGTATAAGCTTCATTCCCTGTCTTCATCCCGCCATCATACAGGATCTCTACCCGACCCCAGTGACCGCAGCAGGGATCGGCCGGTTCGTCCAGATCAGCCCCAATCACCGCCTGGTAAGTCGCCCGCAGCCCATTTTCCAAATCAACTGTTTGTCCCTCCGCTGCTAACCGGGATAAAGCGATCCCCGGCGCGCCATGACACCAGGAGCATTTGACGCGATCCTCATAGCGGCGGTCGGGCCACTGCTCGACCGTCGGATCATAACATTGATGCTCAAAAGCAAATCCTCGCTGAGCAGCTTGTATCAAATCTTCCCGGCCGCTCACCTTGCCCAGACGCAGCAATGCGTGGGCAATTCCCCCCGCGCCATGAGCAAACCCTGTTAACTGTTTCCCCTCATAAGTTTTCCATCCTCCGCTGTCACCTTGTTCGGCAAGCAAATGATCGGCACAAGTTAAGGCCGTATCAAGAAGGGGCTGCGCTCCCGTGCTGCGGTATAAGGCCAGCAACCCCAGCAGCGCGCCGGCGCTGCCGCCAATCACATCTAAGATCGGGTCTCTTGCGATCAACCCAGGTGTGATCAAAGCTGCCGCATTTTCGGCCGCCTCTAACAAGGCCACATCCTCTAAAAATTGCGCGCAGCGGGTGAGGCCATATACAAGCGATCCCAGGCCCGCCCCTCCACCAAGTCTGGACCTCTGCAATGTTTCATCAGGCCCCTGGTCTAGTTGTCGCAGCAAATCATGGAGGGCGGCATAAGCCAGGGTTTTATATTTCGCTTTTTTACTCTTATGCCACATGCCGCTTAAAAAAGTGGCGATGCCCACCTGTCCATTGTACAAATCATAGCCGGCCAGGGTTGGATGGGCGCGGCCGTCCGGCATACTGTAATCGATAACGACCCACCGCGCCGCCGTTTCATTGGTCAGAGCCATGCCCACGATCTGCGAGGCAATACGCTCCGCCTCGACCAAAAAACCGGCTTCATCTAAAACAGGCCAGGAGGGGTTTGACCTGATGCTCGCCGGAATCGTGTGCTGCACTTGCTGCGCTGCCAGCGGAATGTTCAGGCTGTGTAGGGCAAGACGCAGATAAGCGGCCTGCTTTCGTATGTTTGCGGCGCACAAATTAGCCACATTATCCATCATTTGCTCATAACCTGAGCGCCCAAAACAGTCCGGAATGGGCGAATCGTTCTCGGTCAGCAGGTCACGGCCGTCAGTGAAAAATTGAAAAATAGGAATGTCACCCCGCTGCAAAGCTGCAATTTCATCCGCGATCAACGGCCAAAAATGGGGCGTGGAACCCTCCTTTCCACCATAAAGGCGGCTTAAATGTTCCAATTGGATATGCCGCTCGATCCCTTCCCTCATGTACTCTGGACGTAAGCTTGAGGACAAAATATGATAATAAACTCGCGTAGGGCGAAAAACAAAGCGGCTGGACAAACCCTTAAAGGCGTGCAAAGGACTCTTTTCAGCAAGAAGTGTATCCTTTTCCGCCAGCAAAAAGCCGGCCATTGCCTGGAATCCTGCTTCGATTTCGCCAAGAAAATTTTGTGGGCGGCCTGAATTTATATCAAAGCTAAGATCAATCGCCTGCCGGCTCCTATCATTTTTTTCCCAACGCATATGGTCGCTGTTAACATGGGCAATACGTTGGCGAGGAACAGGAAACTTGCCGCCGGCCATTGCCCCTAAAAAACTACCATCGATCAGCTCCCCACTTAGCCTTTCAGCGAAGGGCAAAATACCGCTGTTCAGCACGGAAGATTCGGCGGTTTGCTGTTTGAACTGCCAGGCAACCGGGTCTCCGGCTCGTACTAATTCATCGCTCAGCGACGGGTAAAGCAGCATTTCTAAGTCAACAGGAATCGGATGTTCGCCATCGGCGATGATATTCTCAAAATGAAAATCACGCCCGTTGACGACGAACATCAAGGCCACCAACATCCCACAGCGCCGATAAAATCGTTCCCCTTCCTCTGCTGTCGTGCATGGCCGTTGGGGGACAAAAGCGGTCCAGCCATGGGTCCCTCGATCCAGGACCGGGATCGTTTTTAAAGTGTTTAAATCACCATTGTCGTTTATCCAGGCGATCAATGATTGGAAGGCCTGATCCAATCCCAGCCCGCGCGGTTTATAAATGACCGCATTCCCCTGAGCTAAAGTCAGCTTGATGACAGTACGGCCACGATGATGAGGATCAGACAGGCCGGTCTCGATTTTTTCAATTTGCGGAATAGACTGCGAACGGCTGATTAACGCATCTTCTCCAATTATCCGCTCGGTGATGAGCGGCCAATCTTCCTGAAACCGGACAATAAACTCAGCGGAGATTGTTACCCAATCCTCTACCGTCTCCGCCAGCAAGCGCGCGAGAACGCTGTACTCTTTAAAAAACGCCCACAACTTGTCCGGTTGCAGCATCTCCTTGACAAATTGGATATAAAACGGCCGTTCGCCTGCCCTTTCATCGTCATCTGGCTCAAGAAAAGCCAGCATCGGTTGGGCTTTAAGCCGCTGCTGCCAAAACGCATGCAGCAGCGTTGGCGCACTGATTTGTGCCAACCGCCGCAGCAAATAACGTTCCAACCCACCAAAAGCCTGGTCGCTAAGAAGAACAAACTGGGTTAACGTGCCAATTTTCTGTTCCAGCAAGCGACGACCCACCAGCACCATAGGTAGTAAAATATCTTCAAAATCCTGCGGATTGTCCGGATCAAGGCAGCGATCCCTTGCCAGTAGATCCTGATCCAGGTAAGCCAAGGGCCAAAGCTGTGTTTGCTCCACAAAAGCCCGCAATATGTTCGTCCACGCCGGAAGGGTTGCCCCCTCTTTCAACTGAAACGACCCCAGGATTGGCCTAACGGATTGCAGATCCAGGTGATCGACATTCAAGCGTCTCTGCAAGCCAGACATATCTCCCTTGGACACAGCCATTGCCCAATTTTCGAGCCGTTTATCTATTGTAGATTGATCGGAACGGGAATCTTGCAAGAGTGGATCGACCAGGGAGCCGTTGTTTAGCCGCTCCAAAAAAGAGCTGGCGCGGGTTACGATACACGCCAGCTCTTGATTGTGATTGCTCATAAATGAAGTGACTTAGCAGGATGTCAATGTATGGTAAACTGTACCTCCAGCCACATTTTCCAAATCGGCTTCATTTAACTCTTCCCCTTCTCTGGCCATTCTATCTTTGACTGCGGCATGCAGTTCCTCTTTCGTGAAGGTAAATCCTTCGCGCGCGCCCAAATCAACGATACCATCAACATCCCGCCCTAGCTCTCTGACCTCTGCCCTTAACGCTGCATCTCCATTCACTTTTTTTCCAAATGCTACAGCTTGTTCCTTACTCATTGGGGATCTCCTTGTTGCTGAAAAAATAATAAAGCTGCCATTGCAATGAGTCTTGATTATAGAGATGACCTGAAATCTCTTGTGATCAAACCTCAAAACACTCGTATGATTCTACAACATGATTTTCGTTTGTCATGATAATGTTAATGAAGCGATGAACTTTACTGGTTTGTTTGTTATCTATTTAGATAATGTGACAGTCACTTTGGTCAATATTTAAATGGGAATACAGGTAATTGAGGGGTGTGCATAGATTTTGAAAGAGAGTTGGCATAGTCGACCAGAAAGAGTTTACTGTAATAGAGACCAATCCGTTACAGGAGAACCCAATG
>JANQGC010000267.1 GCA_028277515.1 Anaerolineae bacterium | reverse complement strand
CCAGGGGAATGATTTATATGGTAACTATCTGTAATTACAAAGGGTATAGGCAGACTCTGGATCTGCATACCGGGGTTCGAATCCCTGTCCCCCAGCCATTGAAAAATCAAGGGGTTACAGGATGTTATCTACATTTTGTAACCCCTTCTCTTTTGTCCAAATGATACCAAATTACGTCCAATTATCACTGTTTCTGTGTCGAAATGACTGCTATATGACTACCAGTTTTTTGCTGGGAATCCGCGTCATTCTTGGCAAAAATGCGATCAAGACGGTTGACCGCCATGCTCTGATGGTCCGGGCTGAGATGAGCGTACTTCATTGTCATCTCAATTGACTTGTGGCCGAGCAGTTCTTTGACCACAAAAAGATCAACTCCATCCATTACAAGGTTCGAGGCGAACGTATGCCTCAAGTCGTGAAAGGTGAAATCCTTGATTTTTGCATTACTCAGCGCTGTATAAAACGATTTCCTGATGTGCTTATAGGCCGTACCATCGTCCATACAGAATAAATAATCGCCACTCTTTTTATCCTTCGCCACTTTACACAGGACACCATGAAGCGTTTCGTTTATCGGTATATGGCGAGCCTCTTCATTTTTGGTTTCTTTGAGATTTATTATTCTTCTCTTCAGGTTTACGTGCTCTCCGAGCTTCAACGTCAATGTTTCTGTTTTTCTCATTCCCGTATGAAGCGCGGTAATTACGATAGGTTTGAGGTGTTTGGCACAGGAATCCACAAGTCTGTTAGCTTCGTTTGGTGTCAGGTAGCGCAACCTACCCTTTTCCTTGAATCGTTTGCCTGCTGTTTTAAATGGGCGCGCATCGATTTTTTTGAACTCTATGGCTTTGGTGTACGTGTGGGATATTGTCGAAAGGATGCGATTAAATGTTACATGCTTCTTCTCCTTCTGCATTTGCCAGCGGTAGCGCTCTATCTCCTCATCTGTAAGTTCATCAAGGTGATAGTCACCCCACATATCAACGATCTTGTTCAGGTAGCGGCCTTTTGTCCTGTAGCCCTTATTGTTCGCCTTGCACCACGGTCTATAAATTTCTTCTATGAAATCTTTAATAAAGACTTTCGGCTTTTCCTCTGCCTTATCAATATATTTACCTTCCGTGATTTCGGTCAGTTTCTTGCGCTCGTAATTCTCAGCGGCCTTTTTGCTTGGCCCAATCTTCTTTTGACGAACGCGGCCTTCTGGATCTCGATATTGAACCCAATAGACACGATTACCATGGGGGATTTTAGCGCCGCACCCTTTGCCCGTTTTACTCCTACATTCTTTGACTGATGCTGCAAGCCTTTTTCGACACTTTGGACATTCGATTAATAGCGCCATGTTTCACCCCTTTGTTAACGACTGTATATCAGGGCATTGTGCTAGAATTGCCATGCGGCACACCCCGCTATACTCTTGATCAAAAGCATAAGCTGATTAATTAAAATCTCACTCAATCAGTTGAGATTTGGGGAAAGGTTTTGTTATCGTCTTGAGGGTCATATCGTAGCGTCTAACAATAAAATCAATTTCTCCATTTTTTGTTTTGAACATTCCATTGCTCCATAAACTATTAAGGCTGGAGGTGGATCGCAAAGGTATATTGAATGAAATCATTTTATAGTCGCCTGGCCGTATAACAGAATATTGAGAAGCGACATTTTCTTCTCCCTCTGCATGAACCGAATATCCGTCTACTTGAAAGCTAGCATGAGTTTTTATAACAGTTCCTGGCCTTTTGCCAGTATTGGTCACTATAGCGTCAAAGCTAAGCTTTTCTGTGAGTGTATCTAATATGAACCCCTTGTTATCCTCTATTGCTATTTTTATATCAGAGTTTTTAGTCTGAAATGTATCGTGTAATATCGGAACTGTTATTGCAGAAACAGAAATTAAAGCTACCAAGAGAGAAAGCACAAGGGCACTAAAATCAATATTACGTCGCCATCTCTTTTGATACGAACCGCAATGTTGACATCTAGTTGCGTCCTTTGAGATCCAAGTTCTGCAAGATACGCATTGTTTCATAGAAAAAGATTGATTAGTATGAATCTTCTCTCTCATTAATCCAAATCCCTCAATTGTTCAGGATCTATCCCTAGCGCTCCAGCCAACTTGATAGCAGTGCCATCGGCTAGCTTTTTGGTTGAGTCTTCCATTTTGATGTAATCAGTTTGTGCGATCCCCATTTTCTCTGCCACTTCTTTCTGGGTGAGCCCAAGATATTCACGCCAAGCTCGCGCCCAACTGTATTCATTTTTTACCACAGCCCGAACCACTTCATGGGGAATGGTAACGTCTTCGTTCATTCTTGATACCTCCCTCTGTGCTCGGTTTGAGGAGCTGCATGATTACACCCCTTTGATCACCTCATAAGCCGCCATTGCCTTGATCTCCGCGCCGACCTTTGCAAGTTGAAAAGTTTTCTCAACGCGCTCATCAATTTTGGTGATTTCTTTAACCCTGGCCTTATAAGCTATTCTTTGTTCACGGCTCATAATTCGTTCAATATGCCTCATGAGCTGGAGGTCACTTGTATAATCGGGCAGCGCTTGAGGACACTTCGATTCGTCAAATTGTGAAAGCGGAACTTTTTTATACCCTTCAATGACAATAGAACGAGAATCCATACCAGGGGAAATCAACCTTTGCGCGTCAGCTTTCTCATATAGGTGATAACCTTCAAAGCTACCAATCGTAGTATTTATTTTGTGCCGTTGTTCGGGTGTCATGTGTTCCTTTAAATCATAGGCCCGGCGCGAACCGGGCCATGTTGGTTCATTGCGCTGTTGATTTTTCTTCCGCTCCCGTCTTTTCGTCACAATTGTTTTCAATGTCAATCAAAAGCGATGATGCTTTACTGAGCGTCTCAATTATCCGGCGCTGACTCCAGAGCATACTGTCTATCATCGCGAACTCAATGTTCTGGTCCGTATCCCATATGTAGAACTTGGGATGGATCACCGTGGAATGCCTGTATTTGTCATCGGCCACTTGAAGCGCATTATGAATCAGCGCCGCCTGTCCCGCCGCGTCTTGACATTTGTGGTTGAGGTCTTTAATACGTTCCAGCAATTCGGGTGATATTGAACCGACATCCTTACTCATCACTCACCCCCTCGAACGCCTCGCGCACAGTACTAATGCACTTCCAGAATAATACATTGCCGACAGTGGCGACATCGGAAGCTGGTACGCCATGAGTGCCAGCTTGCAACAATACCTGAAAATAGCTACTGAATGGGCAAATAGCCTCTTCTACCTTGTTATAGAGCTTTTCCATTTCCGGTGTCATGACGCGCCCCCTTCCGCCTCTGCCAATCGGAGCTTAAGTTTCTTGATTTCAATCTCCATATCTAGGATTGCTGGCATGATCGAGGGAGCCTTGTAAATCAAATATTCATACATTGCGACGAACTCATAAAGCTTTAAACCAGCCTCAGAGCGTTGAACGTCGTTCTCTGTAAATCCTGCCCCAAATATAAGCCGACCGTTTAATCTGCCTATTTCACTGTGCTTGTCATGGTAAAGAGCTTTCGCTAGTGTATATTCGTTTTTTCCCAAACCGTTTGACTCATAGTCCAACCGTTCCATAAAGGTCATTTCACTGGGATCTTTTTCATACATATCGCGGTTGGCTCTGCGATGAAAGACCTTCCCCCACAGATTAGCGATTCCAGATTTCACACCAATTCCATTTTTCGACATGAAAGCCTCCACATTGCCCTTATTCTATATATATGCTAGAATACAGGACGTTAATGCCCTTTTGGGCGTTGTCGTTGGCCGCTATGCTTGGTTTCGTCGCCTCTGTATAGCGGCTTTTTCTTTTCCTCATTTGGCAATCTCTTAAGCCCACAATTTCACCACCTCCCCTCTAATAAAAAAATCCTGTGGCGTTTCCCTGGTCAACACAATGACCATCCGACCCCTTACGGAAGCCGAACACCACAGGACTTGAATTGCAAACTTTGATTGATCCAGATAACGGACTGGTGGCCGTTGTGTTTTTCGGGAAGGTCAAGCCGTATCCAATCTTAGAATGTTATTTTTTCATCCCAGGCTCTAAAAACACAAATACCCGAGATGGTCGAAGGTCAGGATAAGCCGACCTTTCCGGGCCTCACGGCGTCCGGCATCTCGGGCGTAGATGTACCGCAATAAAAAACCCAGATGTCGGACTGGGGAAGGCCGCT
>JANQGC010000218.1 GCA_028277515.1 Anaerolineae bacterium | reverse complement strand
CGTTTACCTGAGGGAGAACAAGGCTTGGGAGTGATGGATGATCTCGACCGTGGCAAATTTTATCCGGTCAAAATGATTCCCGTGGGTGGAGCGATTGAAGATGTGTGGCTGGGTCGGCCGCTGCGCATTGAACGAGATACCCTGGATGGCGTTCCCTATGCCACCTGGCTGGACACGGGCGAAGCACCGATGCAGCTTCTATCCCGTTGGTATGGTTTTTCCTTTACTTTTCCGGACTGTGAAATCTACAGATGAGACGAATATTACCCCACTTTCCTCAACTCCCCTGCCGTTTGCCCTTTTTCCGGATCGGGTGGCATAAACGTGTACTCTGACAGCCAGGAAGTCTCCGGAGCCATCGTCAAATGGGCCAGGGCATTCAGTGCGCTATCATAATTGACCCGCCAGCCGGCGAAATTCTTCCAGGCCAGTTCCCGATCCGCCTTCATAGGCACCCCCTGGTCACGCAGGCGGTCATAGGCGGCTTCAAACTCCGTTTTGCTGACACTGATCGGGTCGGCCGGAAAATGGGGATCGGGATTGTAGGGCACTTTGAAAAAATCAGCGATATGGCGCAGGGCCTGGATGCCAGCGCGAATCACCGGGCCTGGATGGGCATCATGTTTTTTATCAACGGCCGAAATATACAACGCCGCCCCATCCAAAATGACCCCTGAAGCCAGTACCCACGATTGATACGGCCGTGGTGAGCGGAAAAAGACCAGGGCGGCCAGCGAGGTATGGCTTTCATCAATCTCCGTGAACCAATTTTCCCAATATTCCCAAAACTCCTTTCTGCTGTCGGCATACCCTTCAAAACTTAACATGCGCCAGACCAGTTCCGGCGCTGTTGGCGGCCAGCCGGCGCGCACATCCAGTTTGGCGACGGCCGATTCGCGGTTAGAAAAAGCGCTGTACATCGTCGGCAGATAAGCGATCAACATGGCCACCAAAACCAGCCCAATCACCGCTTCGCTAAATGAGAAAATATGGAAAAGGAAATTGTCGATTGATGCATACCCGAGGGTTAACAGAGATGAGCCACTGGCGATGAAGGCTTCCGTCCAGGGCGTGATGCCCAATGCCCAGTAGATCAGTGAATAGCCAAGCGCCGTGAGCAGCAGCAAAAATGGGACCAGGAGCAGCAAAGATAGTGGAGCATAAACAGCCATCAAATGATCCCGCTGCTCGTATGTAGTCAGCCGTTTACTGATAAAATCAAAAATTAATCGTACTATGCGAAAGACAAAACCGGTCAAAGGGTTGGAAGCGCTACGCGGCACAACAAAAGTCATCAAGGCCGAGTAAAATGTATATGATGCCAACAAAGCACCCAATATGGCAGCAATCAAGCGCAGCAAAATCATCCATCACTCCATAATTTTACACAGAGAGCAGCGAGCAGAGGCGCAAAGATTCACCGAGATATTTATCGAGGAATTTTCCAACAACCCAGTGTTTAACTTTGTTTATTATTATAAAACTCCGTGCCTCTCTGTGCCATTCTTTGTGCAGCTCTGTGTCAAAAAACTGTGTAAATATTCAATACAATTTCTTGCCTTCCTCAAGCATCGACACAAACTTATCAATCCGCCGGGTGCGGGTTTCTGGCCGTTTGGCATCCTGGATTTGATATAAAATGGCGTAGCGGTTGGCGCTGTTTAAGCTGTCCCAAAATGCCCTGGCCCTGGGATGTTCATCCAGTTTCTTTTGAAAATCTTCGGGCAACTCGGCCGTCGACTGCGGTGCGTAAGCAGCATCCCAACGGCCATCTTCTTTAGCCGCCTCAACCTCGCGCAGCCCCGCCGGCTCCATGCGTCCTTCGGCGATTAGCTCTTCGATGCGTTCCCGGTTGTTTTGCGACCATTTGCTTTTCGGTCGTCGCGGTGTGAAGCGTTGCAGCCAATAATCTTCATCATACGAAGCCTTCTGGCTGTCAATCCAACCATAAATCAATCCCCCATCCACCGCCTCAGCATAGGTGAGTGAAGGAATGCCCGATTTTTTCTTGGCCAGCTTCACCCAAAGGCCGGGGGCGCTTGTATGATTCTCATTCAGCCATGCTTCCCACTCCTGGAATGAAGCAAATGGGATAATCGGTAAATCCTTTTTCATTTCATGGGCCATAGCTTGGTTTCCTTCTAAATCCTTTCTATAAAGTGACTGTCACCTGTTTAAGAGTCCCAGCGATAAATTTGTATGGACAGACCATCCAATGTAGGTTGATCATAAACCAAATGCGCCTGCCCTGCAGGAATGCCCTCGGCCAGCCAATCCTCTAAATACGGCAGGTTTAACTTATTATAACTGGACAATACAATGAAGTCCGGTTCCCGCCCGGCAATATAGGCTAATGCCTCTTCCTCGGCCGCATAAGGTAATGGCGCAAGCTCCCCGCCGGCGTAATAGGGAATCAGTGTACCATCATTCATGATCATCTGTCCCCGGCCGAATTGATCGCCCAGCCACTCGCCCACCGCTTTCTTGCTCAGCAGTTGGTCGACGGCCGCATCTGATGGGCGCAGTGGCTGCCCCTGCCCAATGAGCAGCAGGACCAGCAGCAGCCCCGTCAGGATAATCACCAATCCTGTATACGAACGGCCGGTTCGTCCCTTCAACCATCCGGACAGGCGTGTGGCCAAAAAACCGGCACCCTGGGCAGCGAATAAAATGATAAAGGGCACAAGCGGGGCCACAAAACGAGCTACGAATTGAGGCACGACAAGCTGCACAATAAGGATCCCCAGGGCCAGGAGCGCCAGGTATCCGTTTAGCAGCAGGCGCTCCTTTTCATGAGGCGGACATGCCAATCCCAGCGCAGCCAATGCCAGGAGTGGCACTGTTAAAGCGAAAAAAGAGAGACGGATATGGCGCCGCAAATTGTCCGGACCAAGCGTGATGGGTCCATTGAACAGCCCCGCTATCCCGCCGGTGTTCCCTCCTTCACCAGTCAAAATAAACGCCGTCTGGTCAAGCTGTGGTCCGGCCTGGTTGAAATTCTCGTCAATACCCAGCGCCGCTTCAGCCGGCGATAAGCCCTTCACCTGGCGGGCGACCAGGGCGTTAAGATAGCGGCTCTTATATTCCAGGGCCACCTGGCCGGTGACGCTGGTGGTAAAAGCGATATACGGGGCAGCGACCAGGGCGAAGATGAGCAGCGCCAGCAGACTTTGCCCGGCGATGCGCCGGGGGGTTGATGTTCCCAGTAAGAAGGCAATCACCGCCAGGCATGCCAGCGAACCGAGCAGCATCACCGCACCGGTCGGCCGTGCCAGGTAAGTCAAACCCCAGAGCAAACCCATGAGCGGAGCAAACATCGTCTTTCCGGAACGCACCAGGCGCATCGTGGCCCAGATCGCGGCCATCATGAAGCTGATGGTCAATGATTCCGAGAGCAGTGTGGCCGAAAGATAGATTAACATGGGCGTGACGGCAGCCATGGTTGCGGCGAAGACAGCGGCCAGGCGGCCGTTCACCTCATCGCCAACCATAAAAAGCAAAGGAGCCAACGCCGCCCCGGCCAGAATAGAAACCGCCATGCCGGCCGGCTGCACGTCGCCAAACAGCGGCAGAACCAGCGCCGTGAGCAGCGAAAACAGTGGCGCATGCATCAACTGCGGTCCACCATAGACGCCACTGTATCCCCGGCCGGCGAGCAGATTTTCAGCAATGCGGGCATACTCTGCTTCTTCACCGGTCAACCCCGGCGGCAGGGTTTGAGCATAAACCAGGCGAATGAGTAGAGCCAATAGAAAGAAAAAACCCAGCAGCAGGCCACGGCCAGGCCGTTTATCCAGAAGAGCGGCGAGTGAGAATTGCAGGGCAATCAACGTGTCCTCTAAGTATTGCCTAAAAACTTACCTATCACTTTTGAAATTGTCATTCTGATGAATAACTAATTTGCCTAAATTGCTCATTTGAACGCCACTTAGGACGGGTCAGTGACCCGCTACTCGCATACTCGCCACTCGCCCACTCACTTACTCGCTACTCAAGTACAAGTTAATCGCCTCACGCGCCGCCGGCAAATGCTGCATCGCCCGCCAGTTGTCGCGAATGTCGGCCGGTGCTTGTAAATCGAGAAGCAGTAAAAAGGGATCGCTGGTTGTCAGCGCACCGGCGGCTCTTGTCTGTCGCCAATAGGGTCCAAGGATTGGTTGAAACCGGCCGTAAGCCTCGCGCAGCCAGGGCCAGACAGTGTTGAATTGGGAGTCGGCCGTCGCTTCATCCACCTGCTCTTTATAAATCCGGATCGTCAGCGCCTCCAGCCGATCCCAATAATCAACAAACAGGTCGAAATCGGGCTGGTTTCGGCCGCGGCGCAGGAACTTGGTGAAGGGATTCATTGAAATAATTGAGTCATCATGAAGTTGTTAACAATCTGATCATATCTTGCCCATCCAAAACAAAGATACTATTCTTGCAACAATGGAATAAAAATTCAATACATAATTACCTAAAATTTGACAACTTTTTACAAGGAGATTTTCGCCCATATTCCAATAATAAAGTTGTCAAATTTCTGTGCAAATTTTTTGGTAATTCTAAAGTCAATGACCGGCAGCGGTTTCTCACTTGAACATTTCGCGGCCATTATGACAGAAAAAACAATCGATCAACCACTACTGGCGGCCCCAAGCCATAACATTTCCTTTAGAGAAGCATTTGTGGTCTGGGTGCGCCTGGCTATTTACAGCTTCGGTGGTCCCGCCGGACAAATGGCGGTCATGCACCGTCTCGTCGTTGAAGAAAAACGATGGGTCAGCGAAAACCGCTTTCTGCATGCCCTCAATTATACAATGCTGCTGCCCGGTCCGGAGGCGCAGCAGTTAGCCACCTATTTGGGTTGGCTGCTGCATGGAATGAAAGGGGGATTGGTGGCCGGCATCCTTTTCATCATGCCCGGCTTTATTTCCATCCTGGCTTTGAGCGTTATCTACGCCAGCTACCAGGATGTAACGTTCGTCCAGGCTTTGTTCTATGGTCTAAAGCCGGCCGTTATGGCCATCGTGGCCGAAGCCGTTCTGCGCATCGGCAAGCGCGCCCTCAAGAACCGGGTCATGCAGGTCATGGCCGCCCTGGCTTTTATCGCTATTTTCTTTTTTGACGCCCCCTTCCCCATCATTATTCTTACGGCCGGAGCTATTGGTGCGCTGGGCGGCCGTTATTGGGAAAAGGAATTTTTAGTGCTTAAGGGACATGATATTGAAGATGAAGCTGTAATCACCGACCAGGTTGCCGGCCACACACGGCCGTCCACTCCTCGAGCGATTGGTGTCTTTGTCATCTGCCTTCTGCTGTGGGCAACCCCCCTGCTTCTCCTGTGGTTTTACATGGGCCAGGAAGATGCTTTCACGCAAATTGGGCTGTTCTTCAGCCGCGCGGCCGTGCTCACCTTTGGCGGCGCTTATGCTGTCCTGGCTTACATCGCCCAGGAAGCCGTGCAAACCTATGGCTGGCTGCAAGCGGGTGAGATGCTGGACGGTCTGGGAATGGCTGAAACCACGCCTGGACCTCTGATCCAGGTCGTGCAGTTTGTTGGATTCATGGGCGCGTACCGCAATCCGGGCAGCTATTCACCCCTGGTTGCCGGCATCTGGGGCGCCATACTCACCACCTGGGTGACCTTTGTGCCCTGCTTCCTGTGGATTTTCATGGGCGCACCCTACATTGAAAGCCTGCGCGGCCACAAGTCGCTAAGCACGGCGCTGTCGGCGATCACGGCCGCGGTCGTTGGGGTTATCCTCAACCTGGCCATCTGGTTTTCCTTAAATGTCATCTTTGGCACGGTCGATGAAGGTTATATCGGACCGTTGCGCCTTTATGTGCCAGACTGGAGCAGCATCGACTGGGCTTCCTTGTTGATCGCCATTGCCGCTTTCATCGCTTTGTTCCGCTTCAAAGTGAGCATGCTGTGGACCCTGGGCGGTGCAGCTTTGGCCGGATCATTATATTACCTTATCTTTTTAACTTAAAAGACATTTATACGAATGCCCAGGGCGATTCCAAAGTCGCCAATTATCGTACCGTAACCGCGAAATCATTTTTCGCGCTCTGGCGTAT
>JANQGC010000140.1 GCA_028277515.1 Anaerolineae bacterium | reverse complement strand
GGCCGCCTGCAGCCGGCGTTCAACATCTTCCATCTCTCCAATGTCGGTCAGCGCCCAGGCGAGCCGTGTGCTCAACACCGGCCTGTTGCTGATCATTTCCTCCGGCAAAACTTTAACCCACTCCAACCATGTCGCCAGGCGAAAGCTTTGATCCATTTCCTCCCAGGTGCTCTCGACGAGACGGGCCACCCGGTCGAAATCTTGCGCCGCTGAGGCATGCCGGATCGCCTCATGGAGTAGATCATTTTGTTCATACCAGTTGGCGGCGCGGCGATGGAGATCGAATACTCGCTGAGGATCTTTGTGCCGCAGACGGCCGCGCAGCAAATCCGCAAATAAATGGTGGTAGCGATACCACTGCCGTTCTTCGTCCAGGGGAACGATAAAGAGATTGGCCTTTTCCAGGTTCTCAAGCGTTTCCTGCCCGTTTGTTTGGCCGGTGACAGCGTCACATAAAGGGCCACAGAGGCGGTCGAGCACGGCCGTTTGCAGCAGAAAATCCTGTACTGCCGGGGGCTGTTGCTGCAATACTTCAGTGAGCAAATAGTCGAGTATATAGCGGTGGCTGCCGGAAAATGATTGGATATGTGCGGCGACATCTTCCTTATCTTGCAGCGCAATGGCCGCCAATTGCAGCCCGGCAATCCAACCCTCTGTACGTGATTCAAGGACGTCGACATCGGCCGCTGTCAGGGACAAACCCATCATCTGGTTGAGGAAGGCGGCCGATTCCGAGGCTGTGAAACGCAAATCGGCCGCTCTTAACTCCGTCAACTGCCCGCGCGCCCGCAGCTGCGCCAGTTTCAGCGCCGGATCGACGCGGGTTATGATAATCAAATGGAAATTGGGGGGATTTTTGGCCAGCAAAAAGCGAACGCTCTCCTGCGCCGTTTGGTTGTCCAGCAGATGGTAATCATCCAGGATGAAAATGATTTCACGGCCGAACGCAGAGATGTCGTTGATAAGCGCTGTTAATAATAAGTCGGGCCGCAGCGGCTGGCCGGAATGGAGCAGACTCAATGCCCGGTTGCCGAGCGTTGTTCCTTCTCCAATCCCTCCCTGTAGGGCAGCAATTAAGTAATGTAGAAATAGCCCCGGATCATTATCTGCCTCATCCAGGGCAAGCCAGGCGATGGCCTGCGTATCGCTTGAATCACTTCCATCGCCCGCTCTTAAACCCCCTACCCAATTTCTGACTAGCGTCGTTTTGCCGAAGCCTGCCGGGGCGGACACCAGGATGAGTTTATGCCCCAAATGGAGGCCTTGAGTGAGCCTTTCCCCCAGGCGAGGGCGGGGCACGATATCCGGCCGCAGCGGGGGGAGTGTGATTTTCGTGCGCAGCAGAGTTTCCGGCATAATTGGATTATAATGGAAAACGGCCGAATTGGAGATTTAAATTTGATCTGGATTTGACCCGGGAGGAGATTGTAGATTTCATTCGCGAGGGACGGAAATTCAAGTGAAGGTGAAAGGAACCTTCTCAAAAAACGTCAATTTGGAAATGTTTATGGAATGGAAAAGTAGAATTGAAATTGATCCTCACATTTAACTTATCAATCTTCATCGTGCCCAGAAATGAGGCGAAGCGGTTGACGCCCCTGGTCAGGGCGTGGGCGAAATCTTGATCGGGTTCAAACCAATCCTCCAACCATAGGCCGTTGATAACCCATGTTTTGCCCGGCCGATCATGCTTGGTGTCGATCCGGCCGACCAGCCGATCGCCATATAAGATGGGCATGGTATAGGGACCATAGACCCGTTTTTCCTTCGGTTTGTAAATTTCCCAGATGTAATTGAAATCGAACAGCTTAGCCGCACGGCCGCGCGCGCTGACGTATTCCAAAGGTGAGAGAAAAACAACTTCCTCTTCACTGGTCGGACCGAGCGGCTGCCACGCTTTGGGGACACGGCCGCTTGTTAATTCTTCCAACATCGGCCGATCCTCGGCGAGATGATAATAGGTTTCACTGCGGCCTTCAATGGTGACCGGGCTGATGTCTCCATCCGCGATCATCTGTCCAATTTTCGCTTGCGCCTCTTTTGGGGTTGTCCTCATATGGCGCAGTTCCTGCCAGGCACCCCGGAAGGATCGGGCATCAATCAACCCTTTTTGGGCGATCGCTTTGCGCAGGAAATAACGCTCGGATTCTTCTGTGGTTTTAGGGACCAGCAGGTGTGCCGGGGCGATGTTTTCGCTGAAATCGTAGATACGCTCCTTGCCATGACGGCCGTGCGTCATTAACTCCCCCGAAATCCACAAAGCGTACATGGCCACGCCCGTGTCCTTGCTGGAGCGATAGGCATCCACCTTCTTGCCATCGAGGTCGCGGTTACGCAGCGGGCCACGGTCGCGCAGTTCCTGGTGCACCTGTTGCAGCAGAAGGGGATTGTCTTTGAGAAAGGTAGACCAACGGCCGTTTTCCCGGCTCCAGGCCATGCGTGTCCGCCAGTAGGGCAGTTCTTCCATAGGGTAAAAATACAGTGCCCCGCCATAGTCGAAGAAGCGCCGCTCTTCATAGGCCAGTTCAAGAATATATGGCGGCTTGTAATTGAGGACGCGTCCCCACAGGACGATGTTGTGGCTCTGGGCAACGACGGAGACGGGATCGATCTGCACCGCTTCCGTGGCGTGCAGGGCTTGGGCTGTACCCTCTTTGCCGGACCAGCGGCGGCCGGGCCAGAGACCTTGACGGCCGAGGATGAATCGGCGGTGGGTGGTGGGGGTGATGGTCAGGTACATAGTAATTCTCGCTATCGCTTTCGCTGTCGCAATCGGAAATCGGTTATTCAGACCTTATTGGTTTTGTATTAACTTCGTTAACATGGCCACAATGCGGTCCAATAATTCTTTTGAACTAATATTGTCATCAAAATCAATCGCCTTACCGATCAACAAAAGATCCTGTATGGCAGCGCATTCCAAAGCTGAACCGCGCGCAATTTCAAAATAATATTTTCTTTCTTTTCTACTTGATTTGCCATTGCCTTCGGCGATATTCAATGGAATGGACTGTGCCGCTCTCAGTAGCTGATCGCGGGCATGGCGGTGCTTCCCTTTCAAAGTATCAACGATATCATAAACGTAAGCGTTGTATTGTAGAGCCGTTTGATAGACATGAAGTTTTTCGTGGCCAAAAATTGTTCTCTTTTGTTGCATATTGCCCTCCAATTTTTCTCCACTGACATGGCTTGAGGTAAAACTACCAGGGATTTTATTACATAATATTATCTTAGTCAATTGTTTTGGCTATGTTCTTCGATTGGCGAAAGCGATTGCGATTGCGAAAGCGATTTCACCGCCCCCGCCACAACTCCGAATCCGGCGTAAACAACGGCGCGCCGAATTCCTCCACCCCAAACTGGCCGATCATCTCCTGTGTAGGCACGGAAACCAGCCAATCAATAAACTCCCCCGCCAGTTCGGCATTAATATGATCGCCTTTGTCCGGATTAACGCTCATCACGCCATAGGGATTGAACAAAATGGGATCGCCCTCGACCATGATTGCCAATTCCAGACCCTCCAGGGTTTGCCGCAGATAGGTTGCCCGGTCGCTGAGAGTATAGGCTCGCAGTTCATCACTCATCGTCAGCACAGCGCCCATGCCCTGGCCGGCCGAATGATACCAATCGCCGGCAGGCTCGATTCCCGCTTCAGCCCATATAGCTATTTCTTTGCTGTGCGTCCCTGAGTCATCGCCGCGAGACACGAACGCCGCTTCTGCTGCGGCGATCATCTGCAAGGCTTGCGCGGCATTATTTTGGCCATTGATACCCGCCGGATCAGCGGCCGGGCCAACAATGACAAAGTCGTTGTACATCACATCTTCGCGGCGCACGCCGTGCCCCGCATCCATAAAGGCATCCTCCCGGGCGCGGGCATGAACCAGGAGAACATCAGCGTTGCCATCTTCACCCAACCGCAGGGCCTGGCCGGTGCCCACGGCAACCACTTCGACGCCGGCCCCCCGCGCTTCCTCAAAGGCAGGCAGAATATAGGAGAGCATACCGGAATCCTCGGTGCTGGTCGTCGTGGCTAGAATGAGCGAATTGGCAGCGCCGGCATCCGGCTCCATTGTTTCCGGTTGCTCGAAAGTTTCCTGGATTCCCACGCAGGCCGGTAGGCAGAGAAGGGATAGCAATAAAAAAACAATGTGTATTTTTTTCATGTTCAAATTTCCTTTTGCATGGTGAAGATTGGTCCAATCTCCAAGATTGGACCAATCTGATAGGCACACTTTTTAGATCTTTTAAATGTTGTTGGAAAGTGATTTTGGGCGTTTGCGCATACAGTTTTTGATATAAATCGCCGGCCGTTTGGCGATCCGACTCCTGCCCATTCAATTGCCACAAGTAATAATAAATCTCTGCTTGATATTCCGCCAGTTTAAAATCCACCAATAGATCCTGCAAACTGTCTACAGCAAAATATTGGCGATTGTTTTCCCCATTTCGTGCCTGAAACTATCGATCAAATTGGGTTTCCGTCGTTGGTAACGGTTTGGCTACGCAAGATCCTTATCCTCTCTGTCATGGAAGATAACGTTCCCACAAACGCAGAATCGTCTGCTGCAAAAAAGGAGCGATCCCAGATGGCTTTATATTACAAATCATTTTTAGTCCGGGTTTGGCGTGATGGGGATGATTGTCCCTGGCGCGCCTCGGTAACCCATGTGCAAACCAGGGAAACACAACAATTTATCAATGTCCAGGCCTTGTTTATTTATCTAAACGATCAAGTGACCTGACGACCCCAGGTGACAGGCACTTGCAAAGTGCCTGTCACCTCCCGTATATCAAAAGGAGATTTATTTATCATGTCCAAAAAATACATTTTGCTAAGCACGCTAGTTTTTTTGCTCTCATTCATTTTTGTATTAAGTCTGGCGGCGCTAGAACCGCAATCAAACACGGCCGTTAATGTACAAGCGGGCGACGCCTGTGTTTTCATGCCCGTGGTTATGAATGGCGGTGCCGGGGCGATGTCGGCCGTTTCCGAGAGCAGCCCCGAAGATGATTTCATCAATCCCTCTGCCAACGGGCTGTTTCGCTGCCTGGACCCCGGCCCCGATTTCAACGGCGACGGCTATGCCGACCTGGCCATTGGCACGCCAAATGAAAGTGTGACAGACGGTTTGACTTATGACAATGCCGGGGCTGTCCAGGTGATATATGGAACGGCCGCTGGCCTTTCAGCTATTGCTGCCCAGACCCCGGTGGATGATCAGATCTTCCATCGCGGCGTTAACGGCCTGGACGACATCGCCGTCGAAACAAATGATTGGTTTGGCTCGGCCCTGGCCATCGGTGATTTCAACGACGATGGCTACGATGACCTGGGCATTGGTGTGCCCGGTTCTTTTGCCGATGGTCATGATAATGCCGGGGTGGTTCAGGTTTTGTATGGCTCCGCTTCCGGTTTGCAGATCGATAGTCATGAGATCTGGTCACAAGACACTGCCAATATCGAAGGTGTGCCTGAGGCAGGTGACAACTTTGGCGCTTCGCTGACCGCCGGTGATTTTAATGATGATGGCTTCGATGATCTGGCTGTGGGCACGCCGCGTGAAGACGTGCTGAATCCCGACGATGATGCGGGGGCAATCAATGTCATTTATGGCACTGCCTTTGGTTTGAGCGCCGCCTACAATGATGTCATCACGCAAAACGTTGTGGGTTTCAACCATACTGGACCGGAAGAAAATGATCAGTTCGGATTAACCCTGACAACCGGCGATTTTAACGGCGATGGAAGAGATGACCTGGCGGTGGGCACACCTTATGAAGGCAATGGTGTTGGTTATGAAAACGCCGGCTCTGTACAGATCTTTTTTGGTAGACCGGAGTCCGGCCTGGTCCATCCCACCAGCGGCGCCTATTTCCCGCAGCATATCCGCTCCGATGATGCGGGGATCGATAATGCGATGGAAGAGAACGACTATTTTGGTTGGTCGCTGGCGGCGGCCGATTTTAACAACGATGGCTATGATGACCTGGGTGTCGGCGTACCTTATGAAACGCATGGCGCCGGTGGCGGGATCATTCCTTTTGCCGGGGCGGTCAATGTCATTTATGGTTCAAATGGTGGGCTGGATACAACTCTGGGTGCGCCTATCTTCCACCAGGGATTGGCCGACATGGACAGCCAGCCACAGGCCAACGAATTTTTCGGCTGGAGTTTGACCGCGGCCGACTTTGATCAGGATGGCTACGCCGACCTGGCGATAGGGGTTCCTTATGACAAGCTATATGATATCGCCATCGGCTCAACGCATATCCTCAAAGGATCAGCGGCGGGCATCACCGACGTGTTTGATAAGCGTATCTACGATGGGAACAACCCAGAATTGAACGATGGTTTTGGTTGGTCAGGCACAGCGGCCGATTTCAACGGCGACGGTTATATCGACCTGGCCACCGGCGTTTTCTCCGATGATCCCACAGATTTGCCCGACGACAATGTAGGTTCCGTCTTCGTTAATTACAGCGACGGCGATGGGGTTTCCCAACCCAATTATCAATATTTTTACCAGGGTCACAATGGTTTAGGTGGCGCTCCCGAACCGGGTGACCAATTTGGCAAAGTTCTACCCTAAGTAAATTTCACAACATCTCTGAGGGCTTCAAACCCTGCTACTCAGAAACAAAATTTGCTTCTGTTCTCATTGAGCGGCCTGCGGCCCTGGATTCTCTGCTAAGAAACAAACTTTCTCAAATCGTCATTCCAGCCTGCCCTGAGCTAGCCGAAGGGAACAGCGTGAGGAATCTTTCACCGGTAGGAAGGGCAAGATCCTTCACTTCGTTCAGGATGAAAAGAGAGTGTTTCTTCATTCATAGAACAGAGCCTGCGATGTGGTGGTTCTCAGAGGTGTTTTTTCAGAAAAGGAAAAATAACAATGAACAGACAACGACTCATTAACAAGCCAGGCAAACGGCGATTTTTATTCTCGTTGTTGGGATCCGTCGTTGCCATACTAATATTGCTTCTGGTTCTGACGCAAGCTCAGGCAACGGAGGTTTCCACTTTGATAAAAACGATTGATAGCGACGGGAATGTCGGCCGATTCACATCGGTGGCCTTAACCGGCGAGGATGTTCCCGTGATCAGTTATTATGATGGGGATAATGCCGATCTCAAACTGGCTGTCTGTGATGATGCCGTGTGTGAGAATCCGACGATTGAAACTATCGACAGCGACGGCTTGACGGGATCTTATTCGTCGCTTGCCCTGACGGCCGATGATATACCAGTTATCTCCTACTACGATCGCGATTTTGGCGATCTTAACCTGGCCGTTTGTGATGATCCCCTGTGTAGCGGCGCCACCATTGTGCCGGTCGACCAGCCGGGCAATGTGGGTCAATATACCTCGCTGATCTTGAACGCCGATGGCTTCCCCGTAATCAGCTACCATGATGTGGATAACAAAGCCTTAAAAATAGCCGTTTGTGATGATCTGCTTTGTTCCAGCAGCACCATTGAAACCGTTGATGCTGCCGGCTCGGTCGGCAGGTACAGTTCATTGCAGCTGAACGACCAGGGCTTCCCGGTGATCAGCTATTATGACGACATACCCAACAAGGATTTGAAAATTGCCATCTGCGACGATGCTGTTTGCAGCAATCCGAAGATTGAAACACTGGATCAGGTCGATGACGTGGGCAAATATACCTCCTTACTGCTGAGGGATAATATTCCATATGTGGCTTATGTTGAGGAGGACGGTCCCTTAACCTTACTAAAAGTGGTTATCTGCCTTGATGCGCTTTGCAACGCCAGCGCGCATAACCTGGTAGAAATGCAAAAAAACACAGGCAAATATGTCACCCTGGCCGTAAATGCTCAGGATCAACTGGTGCTCAGCTACTGGCATGAAGCAAACAAAGAGTTGTGGGTCAGGGTCTGCCCCTCAATTGATATTGGGATTTGCAGTTCTTCGGTCGTCCATCGCCTGGATCATTTGAATGACATCGGATCACACGCCAATATGGTCTTAAACAGTGCCGGTGAGCCGGTGATCAGCTATTACGGCATAGATAACCAGGAGCTTAGATTAGCCACCTGTCCCCTCTGTCGGCTACCGGAGCGACAAGAATATGGCTTGCCGGACACGGCCGATGATTCCTTAGACATGGTTCTGACCGCCGATCACCGGCCTTATATTACATATTATGACAGTGGTGAAGGGCATCTCATACTAAACTACTGTCAGGATATCGCCTGTTCTGATCGCACGTTTCAAGAGCTAGATAGCGGCAAAATAACCCATCCTTCTATGGTTTTGCAGGTGGAGAACGGCTATCCGCTGATCGCCTATCACCATGTTGCTGAAAACAGTCTCAATATGTTGGTATGTCACAATGCGGATTGCAGTGACTATGATTCCCAGGTTGTCGCCGCCCAGGGCAGCGAACCGTCCTTGAAGCTGAACAGCAGCGGTCTGCCGGTGATCAGTTATTATGATTCCGGCAATCAAGACTTGATCTATGCGACTTGCAATGATTTGCTGTGCAGCGCGCCGGTGAAGAAAGTAATTGCCGATGCCGGTATAAGCGGCCGTCTGAGCGCACTGGTACTCAGGAGTGATGATACGCCGGCGATAAGTTATTATGATCAATCTAACAACGTTATTAAGCTGGCCATTTGCGACAACGCTGCCTGTGATTCCGTGTCTTTTAAATCAGGTTTGGCCAATGGTGGGCCGTTTAGCGCGCTGGCGTTGACCGACGATTCAACCCTGACCGCCTTTTATTACGACAATGACAATGGGGCGTTGTTCAGAATGAGATGTGCGACTTTCGATTGTGCGGCCGCTCCATCCTTTGGCTTTGTAGACAAAACCGGGGGCGATGTCGGTCTTGATGTTGCTGTGGCGGTTTCTGAAAAGGGCCGGCCGGTTCTCTCATATTATGATGCTGCTGATGGGCAGTTGGAATTAGCCGCGTGCGGCCGTTCTACCTGTAGCAATGCCACCTTGATCGAGCTTGACCGGTTTGGTATTGATGTCGGTCGGTACCCGGCTTTGGCCTTGAACAGCCGCGGATATCCGGTTGTGGCTTATTTCAACCTGGGCTTTCCAGCGGTGCGCCTGGCTGTTTACGACACGGAACCACTGCCGCCACCACCACCTCCTCCCCCTCCGCCACCCCCGCCGGAGGAAGATCAACTCATTTTTCTGCCAATGATTAGACGCTAAGCAAAAGGTGCCAACTTTTCGGAAAGTTGGCACCTTTTATTGATGCTGATCGTAGGCCATCATGGTCCGGGTCTTTTCTTCATCTGTGACCACAAAGCCGAGCCGTTCATAGAGACGCTTGGCCGGATTGCCGCGCAGGACGCCCAGCGTCACCGGCAGCCCGGCGGCGCTGCCCCGGCGGAGGATGTCCTTTAGAATCGCCGTTCCCAGTCCCTGGCCCCGGTAGGCGTCGCTAATCGCGATATAAGCGATGTACAAGGCATATTCCTGCCATTCTAAACCTAAGCACCCGGCAGGTTGCCCGTCATAGAGGATGATCTGTCGCGTTTTGGGATCAAATCGCTCTTTAAAGTAATTGAGCTGCCAGGCATCTTCCCAACCGTAGACGCTTGCCACAGTTTCACGCAACGCTTCACGGTGCAGATTCCAGAGATAATTAAAATCATCGGCCGTCGCCGGACGAAAGCTGATGAGCGCCGGGTCGATCATGCGACGAAATTCCTCAAGGCCAATATGGTGCCCAGGTGCAGGCCCTCATGAAAGTTATTGAAAGCCAGGGCATCTTCAATCGTTTCCAGGTGAACGCTGGTGCTGGTTGTGTAGGGTTGGAAGCCGGCGAACAAGCCGGCCGCGTAATCTTCCCGCAGCTTTGGCCCTGTTTTTTTCAGCAGGTCGATCAAGCGTTCGACGTCCGGCCGTTCCGTCCAATCGGCCGGAGAGCTGCCCGTGCGGAACAGAAGAATATCCTGGCGGGTGGTCAGCGTTGGCAGGCCGCTCAAGCGGTAATGCAACGCTTGCTGGGTTACGACGATGTGGCCCAGGTTCCAGGCGATATTGTTATCAAATCCGTCCGGTATCGCGAAAAAGGCTTCTTGCGATAAGCCCTTAAGCGCCAGGCGGATCAGTTTGCGATCTTGTACAAAGATATTGATATCATCCATTTTTTCTTAATGTCTGTAGATTCAATATTCAGCTAGGGGGCCATCGGATTTCAACTCAGAAAGCAGTTCTTCGTGATTAACCGCGGGTTCATCTATTCGCTCAGCAACGACGGCCAGATCAGCTAAATCTTCAAGTAGCTGATAAAACTGATTGATAGGTAAAATTACAGCGCTCTTTTTGCCTTTGGAATCCGTTATATATTGAAGGTGGAGATTTTCAATTTCAAGCATAGGTTTCTCCCAAGCATACTGTTCTGATTTCCCTATACAGCCTTTTATGAATATTGAGCTTAAAGGAAAAAACTGCCAACGCTCGATCAATTCATTCTTCCGATTATACTTCTAATCTGAATAATAGACCCAAATTCATTGGAATCGACATTTACCTAAAATGAAAGTGGTGGGTGCGCTTCAACAAATCTATTTGCGATCCTATATGACAGAAGAAAAAATTCATATATAATTTGTGTTAGTTGTTTCTGGTAAGTCAATTTGTTTTGTTGTCCGCTGTCGTTTTAAAACCATATAAGTCGCGTTTAATCATTGGATCATTTTTGTGCATAAGGAGAAGGTTATGCGGAAAAAAACTCACAGTCCCACTGCCGGTAAAAAGAGATATGTTGGATTCGTTTTCACATCCTTAATATTTCTGGTTTTCTCGTTTCTCATTGGCCAAACCAGGTATTTTGAAAGCCAAAAAGAAGTTTATGGTAGTGAGAACAATATTGATTACAGCGAGTTCGATATTGAGAGCGAACTAAAGCTGGCATTGCATCAAGCACTATCGAAGAGACCAGCGCATTTATTCCCAGGTTCAAAATTCGCAGTCACGAATATCACTGGCCAGGAAGCATGGCATTTTATTTCCCTGGCTTCGTTAGATGGACCTGATTCAAATTTAAAGGCTGTCGGGACTGGAGATGCGGGAGCATTGGTATTGGCGGTTAGAAATCAAGAAGGTGATTGGCAGGTTGCTCTAAGTGGGACCCAAAGTTATTCTGATCTGTTAGCAACTGCTCCCGATCATATTATCCCCGAAGAGCATCGTTTGTACTTAGACCCTAGAAAACGCTCTTTATTAAAAACGCCTACCGATGTGGAATATAAATTTCCGTGGGCCGCGGGCGAGTGGGAGTATAGGCAAGGATGGCATGCGAGTGCCTTAGACATTGGTACTAGAGGGACAGACAAAAGAGTGTTGGCAGCGGCCGATGGCCTGATTGGCACAATTTGCGACAAGCCGGGTGCAATCAGCGCGAATGTGCAAATTATCCATGAGGATGGAAAAGTATTTGATTATGTTCACCTGGATAAGAACAGCCTAAGGCCGAATATCCAAACAAATAAGAAAGTTAAACAAGGCCAGATTTTGGGCGATCTTCTGCCTGGAACATGGTCTTTTGATGGTTGTGGTTACACTGAGAAGCAAGATCATAATAGTGCACACCTTCACTGGGTTATGCCTACCGGCACATCACTAATAATTGATGGCTGGACCATTCAGTCTCCCAATAATACCTGGAGGAAAGGTGATGAAGTTCGATTTCCTACTCTCCCTTATCAAACTTTACCTTCGACGAATAAGCCTGTTGAAGATTATTTTGATCCGGTGGTCGATGCATTTTTACTTGTCGATCTTTCAGCCAGTTTTGCAGATGATCTTGCTGAGTTCAAACAACAAGCGCCCAATATTATAAATGCCCTGGATTCTTCCTATGATGATGTTCGCTTTGGATTGGCCAGGTTTGAAGACTACCCGATATCCCCATTTGGATCTTTGAATGATAAAGCATATGAACGAATAATCGATCTAACCGAAGATAAAGATTTGGTCCTCAATACGATTTCCGGTCTTGGGGTGAGAAATGGAGCAGATTTTCCAGAAAGTCAACTGCCGGCCCTTTACCAGGCAGTAACGGGTAGTGGTCAAGATTTATCAGGATTTGGATTCCCAAATGCCAGTATTCCACCCGGGCAGCAGGCTAGCTTTAGAGAGGAATCCAGCAAAATCATCTTGCTTTGGACAGATGCTCCTTTTCATAGGCCATTGGATTTTGGAGCAATTCCTTATCCGGGACCCAGTTTTGCCGAAACGATAAATGCTATTGGCTCGTTGAGCGGAAGCAAAGTTGTAGGGATATTTTCATTTTCATCTTTTTCAACAAGTAAAAACAATGAGGATCGGCAAGACGGCGTTAGGACAGATAATGAGCTGGCTCAAGCCGGTATTGAAGATTTGCAATTATTGGTGTCGGCAACAGGCTCTCTTGCCCCTGAAGGGGGTGTAGATTGTGATGGCAATGGATCAATTGATATACTGGCCGGCGAACCACTCGTATGCACTATTTCAACGTCAGGGATTGGGATTGGAATGGCCGTTATTTCCCTTGTCGAAGCAGCCACCAAGCCCACAAATAACTATTTGCCGGTGATCTTGAATGAGTTTGACGGTGATGCAACCATTACGCCAACTCCCACGCCTTTTCCCACCCCTGATCTGACTCAAACGCCAACATCGACCCCTGAACCAACATTTACACTGACACCTGCTGCCACTTCAACATCAACGGCTACACCGGCGGGTGGACGAACCTGGCAAGAAGTTGGTTCCGGCTCGGCCGGTGGGGGCGGCATTAGTAACAATAACGGCGAATCAGGCTGGCCAGCCGTTGCTGCGGCGCCGGATGGAACGGTCTATGTGGCCTGGTATGATAACAGCAGCGGCAACAATGAAATATATGTCAAACGCTGGAACGGCAGCAGTTGGCAGGAAGTTGGCAGCGGTTCGGCCGCCGGTGGCGGCATCAGCAAAACCAATAAAAACTCAAAGGGGGTTGATATTGCCGTTGCTCCGGACGGCACGCCTTATGTTGTCTGGCGAGATTGGCAGAGTGGAAAACCGGAAACTTATGTCAAACGCTGGAATGGAGCGTCCTGGGAAGAAGTGGGCGCCGGCTCGGCCAGTGGCGGCGGAATTAGTAATCTCAAAGGCGTATCCGACGGCTGGCCATCGATTGCTATTGCCCCGGACGGCACACCTTATGTCGCCTGGGATGATGGCACGGCCGAAAACACGGAGATTTTCGTGAGGCGGTGGAACGGGTCTGCCTGGGAAGAAGTTGGCAGCGGCTCCGGCAGTGGCGGGGGCATTAGCAGCAACAGCGGAGCCTCTTCTCGGCCGAGCGTCGCTATCGCCCCGGACGGGACACCTTATATCACCTGGTATGATTTGACACCCGGCAATTATGAAATTTACGTCAAGCGATTCAACGGTAGTGTATGGGTAGAAGTAGGTGCAGGCTCAGCCCAAGGGGGCGGCATCAGTAACAATAGCGGCAACTCGCACCGTTCGCGAATCGCCATTGCGGCAGACGGCACACCTTACGTCACCTGGTTTGATAATGTTTCAGGTGATTTTGAAGTATTTGTGAAGCGTTGGTCCGGCAGCACATGGCAGGAGGTGGGTTCCGGTTCGGCGCAAGGGGGCGGGATTAGCAACAATTCCGGCCGGTCAAGACAGGTAAGAATTGCCCTATCAGCAAGCGGCAGGCCGTACATCGCCTGGTATGATGACAGTTCCGGAGACAATGAAATTTATGTTCGGTTTTGGGACGGCTCAACCTGGGCAGAAGCTGGAGGTGGCTCGGCGACTGGCGGTGGGATAAGCGATAATAATGGGTTCTCCAGCCTGTGTGATATTGCCGTCGCTCCCGATGGCACGCCGTATGTGGCCTGGGGAGATAACAGTTCCGGCGATTTTGAAATTTATGTGAAACGATGGGCAAATTGACCTTGGATTGATGATAAATCTATATGGGGTCAATATAGGCTTCCAGTGCAACTTAAACTTATTTTTCGCGATGCCTGCTGACAAACACGATGGAAATGGCTTTATCGCCGGCCGTGGCGCTTCCTGGATCTCTTATTCGCGGCTCGTCTTGTTTGCACGACGGCCGAACGGGTGATGTCGAGCTGGCCTAACCAGTAGCTGACGATCACCACGTAGCGTAGTAAAGGATGGGACAGGACACCGAATCGGCCGAGGGCCAGCACCGTGTCGCTGAAGACAAACATAGCCGCGCCCACCGCCCCGGTCTGCGCCGACTCCGGGTCAGCATCCGGCGCACCGATACGCGCCCAGGCTCGCCAGAGCATCGTGCAGATGATCAGCATATAAGCCAGGACGGGCAAAGCCATGCCGCCTAACTCCCCGGCGAAGAAGAGGATAGCGTAGATGAGCAGGCCATAACCGAAAACAATGGCGGCCCGGCCCCAATAAGGTTGGCGAGAATCCTGCACAAAAGCGGCAATGTAAAAGACATGACCCAGCAAAAAGGCGATCAGGCCAATGAGGAAGGTGGCTGTTGACGCTTCCAACAGGATATCTCCCGCCGCAGAGAACAGTAGTCCGCCAATGACCAGCCACTGATAACGCTTCTTGGCCGGTTCCAGGAAGATGACCAGGGCCATGCACAACACCGGAATGGGTTTAGAAACCATGCGCAACCAGTAAATATCTTCGTATTGACCATAAATAAATATAACGGCCGCGACCAAACCGACCAGGGCGATTATTTTCGTCCTTGTGGACATCAAGGCTGGATCGTAACTTGCAGCATTCATCTGCTTTCTCCTCTAATGTGGCTCATTTTTTTGCATGGAGGTGATTATAACCAAAAAAACGAATGATTGACTGCTCAGTTTCAATCTTCAGGGTGCAGTTACAAATTGTGTAAAACCAGAGGGTTCAATTTGGGTCGGCCGTCAGATGGTAGGGGTGGGCCGGCGCGGCATGATGTTGACGGTAACCATGACCTGCCCACCGCGCCGGCTCACCCTCCACAGCCATTCGGCGTCTTGCCGGGCGAGACAGGCGGGATGGTTGGCCAGGGGTTTCCGGTAAGATTTTGTCCCGCCTGTCCCGCCACTACGACAATGATCGAAGCATTGGAGAGACCGAATTTCATGCCAACTTTAATCATACACAAAAAGTAACCGCACCCCAATCTTCAGGTTTCCTTGCCAATCAACGGCCGAAAGTTTATAGTGTTGTTATCGTCTGAGCGATCCCGCGAGGGTAGAGCACATAAGGTTAAACAACTGATGGCAGAAACAAAATTTGGCACGTTTGAAGAGTTAATAGAAATTACCGTTCCGGACATGCGGCCGATTGCCCAGGAGCTACGCCAGGTTATCCTGGAAGTGGACCCGGATGCGGTGGAGGTCGTGCGCCTGGGCGACCGGGCAGCGACCTATGGCATCGGTCCTAAAAAGATGAGCGAAGGTTACAGCTATATTCTGCCCCACAAAAACTGGGTCAATCTCGGCTTTTATAAAGGGGCAGACCTGGATGATCCCGCCGGCTTGATGGAAGGGACGGGCAAGAAACTGCGCCACGTCAAGATCCGCTCGGTTGATGATGCGCGCAAAGTGGAGATTCGCGAGTTGATCGCCCAGGCCCTGGCAGAAAGAAAAGAAGCGCTTGGACATTGACTTAGTTTATTATGTAAGTATGCAAACAACCGTCGAGATTTATTTTTTCGGTTTTTTTGAATAATTTCGACCGATCCCAATGATCTTGATTATTTATAAGGAAGGACTTCTTGCGGGCAGCTTAAGGCTTCAAATTCCGGATCTTTGTGAACGAGCGTCGCCCCTTTTAGTAGGGCAGTGGCACCAATCCAGGCATCCGCTAATGAAAGGGAAAGCGTGGCTTTCAGTTCGGCCGCTTTCTCGGTCAAATCCTGGTCCTGCCTGACCCAATGAATGGGCAGGGATTGGCTCTGCTCGTAAGCGACCCAACCCGCTCTTTTGCCCTCGTCGCGCCAAACTCGGTATAACAACTCCATCTGGGTCATGAAAGATGCAAAACAAAGGGCATTCCCTGCTTGCGCCCGGTAAAGCAGTTCGGCCACCGTAGCGGCTCCTAATTCATCATCTCTCAAAGTTAAGAGCGCCGATGTATCCAACACATACCGTTTCATTCTCTTGCCTTATCCGCCTGCCGTTCTCTTAAGAGACGATCAACAGACCCTCCTTTGCCCTGGCCACGAAAAGCGGCAATAGGATCAGCTGGAACAGGGATGACACGGATGGTATCGTTCTCCACCACCCATTCTAAACGGTCCGCCGGCGTCAGATTGAACCGGCGGCGAATGGCCGCCGGGATGACTGTTTGCCCCCTGGATGTAATGGTGCTGCGCATATTGAATTACCTTTTTTAATAAATAGTAATTCATCCCCTTGCTTTTGTCAAGGGTTTTGGGTTTCGGCTAGTGGCATGGGACGCGGACGAGAACGGATGGTCGCGGAGAAAATGATAAAATCAGCTCTCGTCTGCTCTAGTCGGCGTCCAACAGCTTAACGTCGAGACACCCGCTATCAAGTCCGCGGTGCACGGCCGTTATTGCGTGCCACATAGCCGCCCCATTCCAGCAAATTCTTGCTGCAATCATCCCGGTCGATGATCACTTCAATCATGGCTGGTCCGTCGTGGCTCATGGCGGTTTCAACCGCCTGGTCCAGTTCCCCTTCTGTGCTGACTCGCGTACCCCAACCCTTGCCCTCGCCGGCGTTGAATACCTCCATCAGCGCCGCATAATCCCAATTTTTGATCGTATTATACGGGCCGTCGTGAATCTCCACTTCGATGGTGTAGCCGCCATTATTGATCAGAAAAATAAGCGGCTGCACACCATAGCGAATCATCGTGGAAACCGCCTGCGCCGTCATCTGGAAAGAGCCATCCCCAATCAGGGCGATCACTCGCTTGTCCGGCCGGGCCAGGCAGTAGCCCAAAGTCGCGCCCACTGACCAGCCAATGGAGCCATACTGCATTTGGATTTCAAATGTCGCTCCGCCGGGCAGTTCCATATTCATACCGTTAAACCAGGAATCGCCCGTCTCCGCAATGAGGCAGGTGTTATCATCCAACAGCTCCTGAATACGAGCGAACAGCCGGCGCGTCGTCACCGGCGCATCATCCCCTGCGCGCGCGGCGGGCAACACCTGCTCCTGAATGCGCCGGAAAGCGGTCAGCGATGTGTCGTTTTGCTCCAATTTAGGGGCTAATGCGCGCAGAAAATCGGCCAATGCCACGTTGTTAAACGTGCGGCCGGGAGTCATCACGCTTCGGGAGCGGGCCTGGATCATCTTCTGTGGATTGATCAAGGCAGCGTGCCCGGTAGTCGTATAATCGGTGAAAACCGGGCCGGCAAAGAGCGCCAAATCGGCCGATTCCACGATTTCGCTGCACCCCGGCCAGCTAACCGGCCCCCAGTAAATGCCCATATACTGTTCATGCTGCTCATCGAACAATCCTTTGGCATTGGGCATACTGGCTACGCCATAACCGGCTTTTTCAGCCACCTCACGGAAGGCTGGCACCCCGCCCTGGGGGCGCAGCTTCGCCCCGGCGACCAGCACCGGTTTGATAGCCTCGTTCAACAGCGCCGCGCAGTGCTCCACGGCCGCATTCAGGGCCTCCCGGTCGCTGGTCGGTGATCCGGCGAATGAATGGGGCGGTGGCGGCCCAACCGGCAGGGCAGCGATATTGCTGGCGATTTCCAGGTAAACCGGTTTGCGGACGCGCAAGGCGGTGTCGATGGCGCGGTCGATCTGGTAGGCCGCGTCGGCGACATAGCGCACAATGACCGATTCGGCCGTGATATGGCTGAACATAGCGCGCGGATAGCTGTAATCCACCCGGCCCAGCGTGTGGTGTAGCAGTTCGTTTTCATGCTCGGAATTGGAGTTCGGCCCGCCGGAAATGGCGATGAGCGGCAGATCTTCGGCATATGCGCCGGCGACGGCGTTGGACAGGCTGAGGCTGCCCACGCTGAAGGTCACGACCGCGGCCGCCGGTCCATTCGTGGCCCGGCAGTAGCCATCGGCCGCATAGCCCGCGTTTAGCTCATTACAGCAAGAGATCATCTGCATACTCTCATTCTTGAGCAGTTCATCCAGCAGCACCAGGTTGTAATCACCGGGAACCGCAAAATAATGGCGCAGCCCAATTTGCTGCAAGCGCATGGCCAGGTAGGCGCCAACCGTCACGTCATTGTTTGTTGTCATCGTTGTTTTTCTCCCTATTGAAACCCTGGGCCAAACCCGATTGGGTGACCTGGAAAGAGTATAACACAGGGCGAATTGGATTCCATGGAAGTCTAAACCCGGATCAGGCACGTTGCGATTCCCGCAAGAAGATTTTGTGGTGCCTATAAAAAGTGCTATGATGAAATTATTTATCCAGCCATTTTGTCCAGCGTGGAAACTTCAATGGCAAAGATTGATATGAGATTTTTGATATGATGGAGGTTGGCTGAGTAGATCGTTGGATTGAAGGGAGATAAATAATGGATCATGAATGTTGATGCCTTTAAAGAAACCAACAGCGGACGACTTATCAAGGCCGGCACAAAAAATGCATATTATTGGGCGTTTGTCCCTGACCCGTTGCCACCAGATATTGAGTGGAGCAAGCAACTGGTTCAAAATCTCTCACAGGCTGATCGGGCGTTTGCTCATTTCATTGTTAACTGTACACTGGAATCTCCTACCTTTGCCGCTACTTTACCTCAGTGCTTATTTTGAACAAAATCGCGCCCAATATTACGATCTTTTGTTAGCAGTCAGCCAGCGCGGCGCCTGGACGGAATGGCTCGATTATTTTTTTCAGGGCATCGCCGAACAGGCAGGGGATGCGGCCGCCAGAGCGAGAGCATTGTTGAGCTTGCAAGAACAATGGCATGAGCGCCTGGGCGAACAAAGGTCGGCCAACGTACTTCGTCTGGCCGATTTGCTGTTGGGCCAGCCTGTGTTGACCATCCCCGATGTCCAACAGCTTCTCGGTGTTACTTACCATACAGCCAGAAACCAGGTTGGAAAGTTGGTTTCAGTTGGTGTATTAAAACAAATGACGGAACCCGATTATGGTAAATTGTATGCGGCTGAAGAGATCCTAAAAATATTACAGTAATGGACCTTAGAATTGTAGTTTAGGCGCCTAAACTACAATTCTATATGCGAGAATTGTAGAAACCTACAATTTGAACGAGTTCAAATAGGGGCACATACCTTGGATCTTAGGTGATATACCTTGGGTCGACGATAAACTTGATCAACTTAACAATCGGAAGTTAGTGTGAATAGAATGAACCACGGAAAAATTTCAGGGATTAACAAGCCGGTTTCGCGCCTCATCCAGGGAACCGCTTTTTTTAACGAGGGCAAGGCGGCCGATTATATCTCCTTGTTAGACGCTGTCTACGATTGCGGCTGCACCACTTTTGACACAGGCCACAGCTATAATTCAGGCGGAGGCGAGCGCATCTTGGGCCGGTGGATGGAGCAGAGGGGCCTTCGTGACCGGGTGGTGATCGTCAGCAAAGGCGGGCATCCCATGCGCGGTGTTAAACGGGTCACGCCCGGTGACATGACCGCCGATTTGTATGAATCATTGGACCGCCTGCGCACGCATTATATTGATGTCTATCTGTTTCATCGTGACGATCCGGCCGAGCCTGTTGGCCCACTGGTCGAAACAATGAATGAACATTTGCGCGCTGGCAACATTCGCGCCTATGGTGGCTCCAACTGGACGGTGGAACGCATTGCTGAAGCCAACCGCTACGCAGAAGATCGTGGGTTGGTTGGTATGGGCATTAGCAGCCCCCAATTTAGCCTGGCCGAAGCGGTCAAAGAACCGTGGCCGGGCTGCGTCTCCATCAGCGGAGAAAGCGGGCGGCGGGCGCGTCAATGGTACGCCGAGCAGCATATGCCCTTATTCACCTGGTCCAGCTTAGCCGGCGGTTTTATGAGCGGCCGTTTTACCCCCGACAATTTAGATTCTTTTGATGATCAATTAGATAAAGCGAGTGTGCAGGCCTACTGCTACCCGCAAAACTTTGCAAGGCTAGACCGCGCCAGGCAGCTTGCGGCCGAAAAGGGCCTGACCCTGCCGCAGGTCGGCCTGGCCTATATCTTCAGCCAGCCCCTGGATGTTTATACCATCATCGGCAGCCGTTCGGCCGCCGAGTTTGCGGCGAATGTTGATGCCCTGAATGTGCGATTGAGTAAGGAGGAGATCGCCTGGCTGGAAGGGGGTTCAGTTTAATCGGCCTGATCTGTGTGTTGGATTGAATGGACGGCCGCTTTTCACACAGGACAGCAGGACGGTAGTTTACTATCGAGAAAAAATAAAAAGAGTTTGTAAATATGCTACAATACAAAAAATAATAAAGATAGAAATGGAGATTAATTATGGATATGGGGCAAATTGAAATTCCACAGCATCTAATTCAAGCCACTCGCCTGACAATTCCTGAACTGAGAAGAGAATTGGCGATTGCCCTTTTCCAACAAGGACGCCTATCTTTTGGCAAGGCTCGAGAGATGGCGGAAATGGATTATTGGGCTTTCCAACAGCTCCTTGGCAGCCGAGGAATACCCCCACATTATGACCTTGCGGAATATGAAGCCGATCTAAAAACAATCCGTGAAATGACGGGGTAAATGATTGACGAAACAGAATGGGATGAACAATTTTCGCGGATGCAAGAAAGTCTGCAAGCAGCGGCGCAGCAAGCGCGAAAAGAAATGCAGGCCGGTGATGTAAAATCACTAAATTGTGACTGGCTTAAGCATCATGTGAGAGCATGAGCGTGAAGGGATCTCATCCTGAACCGGGAAACTGCGGAGCAGTCTTAATCGACTTGATGACTCTGGTGGGAAATTAATAGAAGTTGCCTTACAGTGTCAATCCAGCTCACTATCTATCTACAAAATTTGCTTCGTAATTTAGGAAATGAACTAAATGGACAAGACCAATAATTTAGAATCAGGATATCATGTATGCCAATTTGTTGTAGATGAATCCCCCTATTGTGTATGGCACAAGGATCTTGAAGCGTTTAATAAATCGATTGTCCGGGGTATAAGCCCCGATTATTATCATTATTTACTCGAAATGTATTCTCCTGGCCTAGAAAATGATGAAACGCGACAGTATGCAGCGATCGCGCTAAGAACAGCTTATCATCAATCTCTCGAATCCTTTTTTGCTCTGCTTTTTGCAAGTTTGCAGGCTCCCAAATGTGTTTTTGCTTGGTTGAATGTATATAAGACTGGGGATTTACGAACTCTAGTAACAAAAATCGATAATGGACAAGAAATCCTTTCAAGGTTTCAATTGTCTGAGTTTTCCTGGAAATCATTATCAACCCTATTACATGCTGGTTTGGATAATGGAGGTGAAGATAACGCTTTAATAGCCGATGTGTTTAGTAAACTTTGGGCTCACTTTGCGTTTGAATTTCTTAAGCAGACAAATATCGACGAATACAACAGCATCAAGCATGGATTTCGCTTAAATCTTGGTGGATTTGGTCTCACATTTGGTGGACAGTTAATTGGCGAAAGTGAATTTGGATCTTCCTTCGTACAAGTAAAAAGAATCGATGATCTTAAGCATCATTTGGAAGCACACTTCACATCAGTAAACTGGGAGCCAGAATACCTACGCGTAGCGCTTCAAGGAATTGCCTTCTCAATTAATAATATTCGGACATTCTTGAAAAGAGTCAATGGTATCGCCTCTGATGAAGATCGCTATCACGAATATACAGATCAAACAATGTATGATGCTATGTTAGAAGAATACAGACAGCCGACGATTATGGATCTATCGATGAATACAGGACTTGGTCGGAAGGATATCAGACCATTTTCGAGAGAAGAAATACTTGCTTCTTATTGTTGAGGGATGAGATGATAACAATATCTATGCCCCACTGGTTTAACTGATTGATCTAAAAGATGAGGTGTGAGGCAAATGGCTAACTTTGGGGAAACTCTCACATACTGGTATTTACGACTTAACGGCTTTTTTCCGTTAACAAATTTTGTACTGCATCGCTCAGATCAGTTAGGAAATAGTGCTGATGCAGATCTTTTAGCAATTCGCTTCCGGCATGTATATGAACCTATTGGAGGACAGGAAGACGATTGGGATGAATGGTTTATTACCAATGGTCTTGACTTCAAAGATCGCATTACGGCATTATTTGTTGAGGTAAAAACGGGTGAGTTAAGACAATGTCGAATTAGCAATTCTTTTTCTCGTGAACGTCTCGAATATGCTATTAGGCGATTTGGCTTTTTTCGGGATCAAACCACTATTGATAAACATGTAAGTGACTTGATGACGAAAGAAAAGATTACCTCAAATCGATATAAGATTGCCAAATTGCTCGTATATGGATTGTATGATAGTTTCCCCAGTGGTATTCCACCTTGCTTAAAATTGTCTTTATCTAACATAGAGCAGTTTATAAAGAATCGAATGGATGTCTACGCTGATAGAAAGCGAGGAGATCGAGTCTTCTTTCCTGATGATTTAATTCAATACTTCGCCTATAAAGCGTAATAGTCAAAATTCAGGTATCTTTTAATTTTCTACGTGCTGGTATTTTGTGGCCGTGTAGAAAGTGAAACGGGAAAGGTGTGAGGTGGCTTGGATATTATGTTTTTTCAGTTGCAAATACCTCACGAGGAACTTGCCTATTGGTCGGCTAAATATGACTATCCTCGAGAGGATTATATTGAACAAGCGATAAGTCCCCGAATGCGGAGCAACGGTTTTTGTTCTAAAGAAGATTTTGTTCAGCTATGCCGCTGTAAGAGTCCTCGTATCGGCCCTCGCTGCAAGCGGAATCCATCGGATTCGTATTGATATCCTAACCCTATTGTCCGGGGTTAGTTGGCCTATGGCATCCGTTATCTTGGATTGGGGGCACAAGGAACCTATCCTATTCTAGATTTTCGCGCGTTATGGTCGCTGGGAATCACGAACATACCAAGCAATCTTGAATTTTGATGGGCTTATACTCAATTTTGTCGGCAGGTTGTAGATGAATGTTATGTAACCATGCGTGTGCTCGATCGTGCCTTATGGGCTTATTCTAAAACGAACCAACAATAGTTGGCAGGAGTGATCTTGACTTTACATGAATCCATCATCACGGTTCTTCAAGAAAAAAATAGACCTATGAATGCGTCAGATATTGCCCATGAGATTAACACTCGAAAACTATATCAACAAAGGAAAGGTACGCCCGTTCCAAGCTCTCAAATTAGTGCTAGAGTAAATAAAGTGAATGAAAGGGCTCATCAAAACGGGATAATAGAACCTTTCTATAAGCAAGACGGCTTGATAGGTCTTAATAAGTGGCAATATGATTCAGATGTTGACGTCGTAACAGCGTCTTCGGTTGATTCTGTGGCTAAGAACTTTCGATATTCAGATGAACTCAACTTCGAGGGAGATGTAAGGCTCTCTTCCTTCCTGCCTAAAAACGGATTTCAGTCAATTGGCGTGATTCGGGATCTAATTAGAGGCGGCCTGCCATCGAAACCTGACCTTGCTAATTGTGGCCTCTATACAATAACTACTCCTGAAGGTTATAAAGTAGACTTCATTGATCCCAGCAAAGCAGAGAAAGATGGCAATGTCATTAGCCCTTGGCCCGTTGCCAGACTTGAAAGTAAGTGGGTTCCAGAAGTGAGTACCGTTTACATTGGAGCAGCTGGAGTTAAATCACATAGACCATTACGCAGACGTTTGCTAGATTTGCTCAGACATTGTAAAGGCAAAACGTCCGACCGCGGACCACATAAAGGTGGTGAAATTACGTGGCAGTTGGTGGGATACGGCAACTTTTCTATATGGATTCTCTCTACTGAAGGGCCGCCTATTCCTAGGAATCTTGAACTCAAGCTCTTGATGGAATTTGAGAGACAAACGGGCCGATTGCCATTTGCCAATCGCCAGAAATAATGACTATTTCTGAGCTTCCTAAAAATGTAAATTTAAGAACAATTCCTCTGCAACCTTATGACCGGAGTGCTGCTGTAGAAAAAACTACGTATTTTGCCGTAACGGCCGTTGCTGGTACCCGGTCCTCATCTCATTGAAAAGCTCAACTACTATCGGCCGATTTGACACAATACTAAATATCTTCATCTTCAAACACCCGATCCCTCTAACACTCCTGCGCTGACAGCGTCCGGGCGAAGGAGTCTTGGCGACTAATGAAAACCGGCGGACTCTAGTCGTTCTTTACAATCTCGGCCGTATATGCGCACATGATTCCATTGGTCAACCATGTGAAGACTATCCTCACGTGGTTTGAAACATCCAGAATATGTAAGCACCTTATCCGTAAAAAATCTGCAAAGAGTGGATGAGGGATTGCGTTTGGTGCTCTCTTTGTAGAGCAATCAGCGTGCCCTCTGAGTATTGCCTAAATTGCTCAAGGGAACAAATCAGGCAATTTGCTTTACGAACTGGCGGCCAGCATCTCATCCACCGCGCGCAGGGCGGACTCAAAGGCGCCTTGCATCCAACTGTGGCTGAGGGAAGCGTGTTCACCGGCGAAGAAGATACGCCCTTCCGGCCGGACAATATCTGCGTAAAGGTCGGTGTATTGGCCGGGCAAGAAGAAGGCATAGGCGCCCCGGCTCAAAGAATGGCGATCCCAGCTCCAGGTCGCCGTGCGCTGGACCATACCCGGTTGGTTCAATTCCGGGTGGAAGGAACTGACCGCCTTTAAGACGGCCTTCGTCCGTTCATGCGGCGCAAGCCCAGCCTGGCGCGAGCAGGCCCGGCGACAGG
>JANQGC010000026.1 GCA_028277515.1 Anaerolineae bacterium | reverse complement strand
GGCGCCACCTGCCTGGCCTGGGGGAATTGGCCGGCCACGCGCCACATCCACACCGCCAAATGCCCGGTCCAGCGTATCCTCTACTTGAGCCACTGCCGGCTGGCCGAGGATGAACATGGCGATGCGACTCGGACGGAGTGTGGGTAGTCCATAGGACAGCGCCAGGAGAAAAACGGCGATGATGGCTGAATACAAGATGACTTCTACCTGGATTTCTTGCGAATAATCGACCTGTCTGCTCTGCCAATTGTGTTCCATCGTCTGGTAATGGAGGACGGCCGAGGCTAAAACGGCCAGGCCAACAAAAAGAACGACATATTCGTTGGTCCCCGCGCCGTAATAACCATTAAGGGCGATGGCCAGCCCGGTCAAGGTTAAGCTGAGCAGCGGCCGTTTGAGCCGCAGTGTACTCCAGGTGATGAGCGCAGCCAGGAACCAGGCCAGCAGACCCATCAAGGTGGCGAAGACGATGGTTTCATTGCTTTGGCCGCCGACAAGCATGGCGTCGATCCAGAATGACCAGCGACTGAGAAATTCTGCCCCATTTTCCAGCCACATAGCACGTAAGGCGCTCCAATCATTGAATAGCAGAGAGAAGGGCGGCCATAAGTGGGCTAAGGTCAGGGTGACGACCAGGAAACCATAGAGGGTGATCAGGGTCCATGCTTTCCAGGCGGATAACGGCCGTCGCGCCAGCAGAGCCGCCAATAGAAAGCCCAAGCCGGCCGCCGGGATGATCACCCGTTCTTCCGGCACCCATCCGACCTCTAAGACGGCGACGATCATCGTGGACAAAATGGCGCTCAGCAGCAGAATGGATACCAGGTCCTCATTGAGCCGTTTGCGCTCAACCCATTGCTTGATGGTCGCGTCCATTGTTTTATAAATCCGCCAACTCCGGTTTGGAGACGGCAATGGCTTTGCCGGTCCCGGTCACTTTGAACTCCCAAAAACCACGCCCTTCTCGTTCATGTAACGGTTGGCCAACTTCTCCCTGGCGGATGATATGCGCCGAATAGCCCATCTGGCGCACGGCGTCACGCAAGGTTTGTGTGTTGCCCTGGCCGCCGAAACTAGGCCGGTCAAGCAAGGCCACATTGCTTTGCACCCCACTTCGGGCTAATGTGGCCAGGTCGGGCAGCCAGTCCATGGAGCCATTAGGAGTGATGATGATCGCCGCCGCCCCCTTGGTGGCGATCCTGCTGAGATCGCGCAGCGCGGCTTGCAGCGCAATCTGTCCGTCAGCCTGGACCAGGGCCAGGGCGCGCAAGATTTTCCACTGTTGCCCTTCACCACGGGCTGGCGGAATAATCTGTGGCCGGCTCCCGTAAACGGCCAGACCCACCGTCCGGTTTTGCCGGCCGGCCCTGGCGGCGAGTGATGCGGCCAACAGCACGGCGTGTTCTTCGGTGCTGTTGGCTTCCAGACCCAACTGTATGTCGGCCTGCATGTCGATTAAAATCCAGATATCGCCGGCGGCATCCAGATCAAACTGGCGGGTCATCAGTTTGCCGCGTCGGGCGCTGCTAGGCCAATGGATACGGTTAACAGGATCGTTTATCTCATAGTCACGGACGGAGACGGCGTTAACGGTGGCCTGCCAGGAGCGCCGGCGGGTTCGTACACGGCCGCTGCTTTCACCCAGAGGGAGGGGGATGGGCAGCTTGCCGTGAATAGGCGGGTGGATGATGATCTCGCGTGATTGGGGGTAGGTGCGGGTGACGGTGAAGATGCCGGTGGGATCGCCGCTGCGGATGGCCCAGGGTCCGAGATGGAAAAGGCCACGGCGCAGACAGACGGCCGATTGGCGCCAACGGTCGCTGCTGCGTATTCCGATGCTGCGTACAACGGCCGCTTTGTAACCGGGCACATTGGAATGATCAATGACTTCGACCCAGGAGGCGGGTAACTCACCGTGGTTGTTGATGACAAATTCTTCCCCCAGGCGGTCGCCCACGGCCACCCAACCAAAGCGTAGCCGGCGGTTAGCGTGCAATCCTTTGGATAACAGATAAACCCACAGGAATGCCACCAGGTAGAGGCCGCCGAATCCGATCAGCAATGTATTCCAAACGCGATCGGGTAGTAAAAAAGCGCCGAGCAGCAGAATGGCTAGCAGGACTAACGGCAGGCGAAAGCGCATTTCGATTTTGACGGTTGAATGTGCTTCGCCGGCCGCCTGGAATTTTGGTTTTGCCATGCATATATTGTGCCATGGCGTAGAGCAATTTGCCCAAATTGCTCAGCCATCACAAATTAGGCAATTTGTGCGACGGGAATCAAATCCCAAGTTCGAGGATTTTGTCCTTTCTTCGGCTAATCCTTGTAATAAATCAGCCAGGGTCACGCCCTCATCATCCATAATTTGGGTGAACTGCCGGGCAAGCGTAGGTGTGTTGAGCAAGGTGGGTGCGAGAATAGCAAACGCTTCAAACTGCACCAGGGTCATCATATCCCCCTAATTTTAATTTTCTTCTGCAAATATCTCTCTAACCGGTACTTCAAAACCGGGCAATATGCCCTCGCCGCTCAATTGATCGTCAAGAGTAAGGCGGAACACGTCGTCCAGTGAATGGAATACGTGGATTTGTTCCAGGCGCGGGTCAATGACCCACACTATTTGGGCATCAATTGAAAAATATTCGGCTAACTTCTCGTACATATCAGTCCAGGAATCATCTGGTGAAAGGATTTCTATAATCAATTCAGGACATATATCGAGATAGCTTGATGATTTGACCTGCTCATAACGCTCGTTAGAAATAAAAGCAGCATCTGCCGCTCGAACGGAGTCCGGATCGCGACTGGTATAGATCCCAATTTCACCACCGAGAACACGCCCTAACCTCTTCGTCCTAACAAAATTGAATAACAGTGCAGCGATTAATGCTTCAATATAACCATGTTTATATCCCGTGGGCATTTTGGTTATTATTTCCCCTTTTACGAGTTCTACCTGACCGGCGATTGGCATATGGAATAGCTGCTCGCCGCTGATCGGCCCACTGACTTTGAGCAATGGTGTTTGTGGTTTGTGGGTTGAAATCGTGTCCGTCATCATATGTTTCCTCTGAAGCTCATTATAGCATATTGTTATTAGTGGCAAGTGGCGGGTGTGCGAGTGGCGAGTGAGGCAATTTGTGTTACGGTGCAAATGATGGATCATTGGTGTATATTTATGAATAAATCTTCCGCCAAATCTGCTCTCTTATCTTTAGTAAAATCATTCACCTTTTGGTCCGTGCTGCTGCTGATCCTCCTGGGCATTGGGCTGGTTCAGGATTGGCACTGGCTGCGCGGCAATGATGAATATCGCTGGCGGTATTATTCTCTGCCGGGGATGGAGGAGCGATTGTTGGGGACGGCCGTCTTTTGCCTGCTGATTGGCCTGCTCTGCATTCTGGTCATCCTCTGGGCCAGGAAGGCGGGTTCGCGCGGGCGGGTCTGGTTGATTCTGGGTGTCATTTTTTTGGCTGCTGTGGCCTTGCAGTTGGCTATTTTGCGCCTGGAACATCCCGATCCGGCGGCCACCCTATTTTACCGTACAGTTTCCACGCGCAACCTGGGGGCGTTTTATTTTGACGCGACAACGACCACGGATATGGGGCAGCGCCTGGCCCAATTTCCCCAACTCATGTCCGATTTTCACAGCCTGTCGCCGCGCACGCATCCGCCCGGTTTGCAGGTTCTTTTTTGGGGGATGGGGCGCTTGTTGGAGCGTTTTCCCGGATTGGCTGAGCGTGCCGGCCCATTCCTGCGCACCTATCTCTGTAATGACCCGGCAGCGTCACCTATTTTTTTCTACTCCAACGCTGTGTTAAGCGCTGCTTGGTTGCAAATGTTAATGCCTTTATGGGGGGCACTTTCCATTTTCCCATTTTATGGTTTGGCGCGCCTGTTGTTTGACCGCCAGACGGCCGTGCGCGGAGCGGTGCTTTTGATTCTTGTGCCCTCCATGCTCCTTTTTGCCGCCCACTGGGCTCATTTTTATACGCTGCTGGCCCTATTGGCCTTATTTATCCTTTATTATGGCCTGGTATCCGGCAAATGGTGGCCCATATTCCTCAGCGGGCTGCTGGTTTCCCTGGCATCTTTCCTCAGCTTCAGCAATGTCGCCCTGGCGGCGATGATGGGCATCACCCTCTTCGTGTATTGGGCGTCGACATTGGCCAGGAGTGGTATGCAAATTGGATCATTCATCAGTCGTCGATGGCAGCCGCTTCTGGCCCAGGTCATCGCGCTCAGCGGGGGATTTGTTGTAACCTGGCTATCCTACTATTTATTTTTTGGTGTAACATTTTTTGAAGTTTATGCGCAGGGCTTGTTGAACCACACTAAGATCACCGGATACCGCACGTATTCTACCTGGTTGGGCTATAATCTTTTTGATTTTTTCCTTTTCCTGGGCATTCCCCTGGTCCTGGCCTTGGGGGTAATGATCGCCCACCAGGTAAAAATGAAAGGGGCTAAACAGCGGCTTGAGTTACAAGCCATCCCTTTCTGGTCTTTTCTGGTGACCATCCTGGCTTTGAATTTGAGCGGGATATCCAAAGGAGAGGTGGCCCGGTTGTGGATGTTTTTGATGCCCCTGGCCGTGTTGGCTGTTCTGCCGGTCGTTAAGGTCTGGAGCCGGCAACAGATGGCGCTGGTTATCATTGTCCTGGTGCTGCAAGGCTTGTTCATGGGTTATTATATACGCACCATTGGGTCGACAAATTATCCTTTTTATGAGCCACGAACGGTTCAGGCCGATCTACCTACCGGGGCTGAACCGCTGAATGTGACGTTTGGCAGCGATGAGACGCTCGGCTTGCGAGGGTATCGTATTCAGAAAGATAATTTGGCGGAAGGGTTGATCGAATTGGAGTTATTCTGGGCGGCGGAACAGCCGCTTGAGCATTCTTATACGGTATTCGCTCACTTGATCGACCCATCCAGTGGGCAAATTGTGGCTCAACATGACAGCTTGCCCCAGGAAGGGCAATTGCCGACATTATGCTGGCAGACGGCCGAAATTGTGCCCGACCGGCATCTCATATACCTGGGTCCCGATGTGAACACCGGGAAGTTCCAGCTCCATGTGGGTCTTTATCGCCTGGACCTGTTACAAGCGGGTGACCCCGACCACCGCTTATCGGTTCAACCGGATGGCGTTGAAACAACCTTTAAGGTTGCTGAATTTGATTTGGATGGATAAGGTCGGAAGTGACAGTCACTAAATTATTTTTTATAAGAAATCGTAGCGATTCTCAAGTGCCTGTCACTTGTTTCTGAAATCGTCGAACGAAATGGAGGACAATCATGCCTAAATTGAAACCAGCTCATAAAAGGCGGTTTAGTTATGAATTATTTATTGTTTTGCTAACAATTTTATCGCTGCTGAACCTGCTCCTGATCATTTTTGCTCCTGACAATGACGTGAAAGAAGTCGCCTTAAGCATCAATCTCCTCATCAGCTTAATTTTTATGGTGGATTTCTTACTCCGTTTAAGATTTGCACCATCAAAACGACAATATTTCTTGCACCAACATGGCTGGTTGGATTTGATAGGTAGTGTTCCAATTCCTGGTTTCAATATCGCGCGAATCTGGCGGGTCATCCTAACCCAGCGCCTGTTGCAGAAAGCTGGAGCGAGAGAAATCGTGAGCGAAGTCGCCCGAAATCGCGCGGATTCGGCCATCATTTTTATCGCTTTGGCGGTGATTTATCTGTTGGAATTTGGTTCAATATTCATCCTGGGCGCAGAGGCAGGTGCTCCTAATGCTAACATTACAACAGCTCAGGATGCGATCTGGTGGGTCTTGGTCACTATCTCTACGGTTGGCTATGGTGATTATTTTCCGGTGACCTGGGACGGCCGTTTTGTCGCCATCTTCGTGATTATCGCCGGCGTTGGCGTGTTTGGTACATTATCCGGCTATTTAGCCAAGATTTTTCTCGGCAAGGGCACGGGAGATAACGGCCTCCAGAGCAATGAAGATGATTCAAGGCTGGAAATGTTTAATACGTTGCTGCAATCAAATTTAGACCGGCAAAAGAACCATGATGAATCACTGGCCGACCTCCATGCCCGTCTGGATAAAATTGAGCGTTTAATAGAGGATCATCTGATAAAGCGTTAAGCCATGGACATTGATCATCACCAAATTTATCAGAACCAGGCTCGGGAATATGAGGAGCTGATAGTCTGGGAAGATTACAAAGGCAATATTTGGAAAGCTCTTAGCGAGATTTGTGATTGGCAGGAGAAAACGGTTCTGGATCTGGGAACAGGAACCGGGCGGTTGGTCAAGATTCTACTGTCTGAGGCAGGGTTCATTTGGGGTTTTGACCGGTCACTGGCGATGCTGATTGAAGCCCAAAAGTGGTTATCAGCTTCCGAACATGCGCACTGGCAGCTTGTGTTAGCAGACCACCGATGGATTCCTATGGCCGACCAATCGGCCGATCGCATCGTTTCCGGTTGGAGCCTGGCTTACCTGGCACTCAACCAGGGAAATGATTGGCGAGAGAAAATTGGCGAGGCATTTGAACGATTGGGCAAGATCCTGCGACCCGGTGGGATTATGATCATCCTGGAGACAATGGGAACAGGCTTTGAACAGCCCAACCCACCGCCTGACCTGCGCGGTTATTTTCAGTTTCTGGCCGATGCCGGATTTGAATCAACCTGGATCCGCACAGATTATCGCTTTCCATCACTGAACGATGCCATTAACCATATACGGTTTTTCTTTGGTGAGAAACTGGCGGCGAATGTTCAGGAAAGAGGAGAGCGGGTAGTTCCGAAATGTACGGGCGTCTGGTGGAAATCGTTTGACTAATAAAGTGAACCGAGGGCGAATACCAGCGTGCGCAGCCCGTGGCTGATTCGCTCCAGTGAAAAGCCCCGGCCCAGGCGCTGAAAACGAAAAATATCAGCCCGTAAGGGTGCCAGGAGCGCATCGGCCGTGTAATCTATATCCACCTGCCGGGAGATCTCGCCTGCCTGTTGGGCATTTTTCAGCAACCCATTAATGGTCATATGCCGCCAGATATGGGGCAGTTCACGTTCGATATGCTGATTGAGCAAACCGGCGCTTTGCACTTCACATAAATAGGGTAAATGTTGGTCGGTAAAATGAACCAGGCTATCCAGGAAATAGGCCAGCTGCTCCAAATAAGGCATTTCCTGGACCGTTTGCCGGCGCAGATTATCCAGCACCTCATTTTGATAATCCGTCATTTTTTTATCCATCAAGGCCAGGCACAATTCCGCTTTATTATTGAAGCGTCGATAAAGGGTTCCTTTGCCGACCCCGGCAGCCTTGGCGATGTCAGCCATGGTCACTTTATCAACCCCCTGCGCGTCAAACAGCCGGTTGGCGATGGTAAGGATACGCTTGCGGTTGGCCACTGCATCTGCCCGCTCATGACGTGACTCGGCAATGTCTGGCGCGATCGTGCCAATGTCGATTTGTGAACTCATCCGTTATTGCCCTGTGGATTAATAGACTCAGTTGATAGAAACATATTATAGCGTAATTTTGATTTTTCCCAGAAACTTGAATTAAGATTTTGCCTGATGTTAATGGTTGATTCCCAAGAAAATGATTTCAAATATATTTTAGCCAGTATTATTGTGCCACCTAAAATTTGATAACTTTTTGTTCAATGGTTTTCGCCAATATTCAAGTGAAAAGTTGTCAAATATCCCTGCAATAAAATATATTAATCGCTCCTAAGTTTTTGTTTAATTTGCGAATTTCTCTTGACAAGTGGACCCTGGTCCGTTAATATTCTACCATATAAGCGGACTTAAGTCCATTTAGATGAAAAGAAGTTATTAATTTGAAAGGAGAAATTAAACATGAGCTGGCAAATCGACAAGGCCCATTCCCACATTCAATTTACGGTACGTCATATGATGATCGCTAATGTGCGTGGATTTTTTAACTCGTTCAGTGGAACCATTGATTTTGATGAGGAGAATCCATCCAACAGCCACGTTAATGTCACCATTGATGCGGCCAGCATTCACACACGGGATGAAAAGCGTGATGGCCACTTACGATCCCCTGACTTTTTGAATGTTGAACAGTATCCAAAGCTGACATTTGTCAGCAAGCGGGTCGAGCAAGAGGATGCAAATAACGGCCGTTTAATTGGCGACCTGACCATCGCCAGCCAAACACATGAGATTGTCCTTGATGTTCATTATGTGGGCAAAGCGCTCAGCCCTTATGGTACTGAACAGGCCGGATTCACGGGATCGACCACGATCAGTCGCAAAGATTGGGGCCTGGAATGGAACCAGGCGCTGGAAACCGGCGGATGGCTGGTTGGTGATAAGGTCAAGATTGATATTGAGTTGGAGATTGTAAAGGTTGCTGAGGCAGAATTAACAGCGTAATGGTTTAATCATGCGCAATTCTATTATCAAAGTACGGAGCGCGGGCCGTTTACCAGCTGGTAGACGGCTTTTTTATTTTCCAACCTCCAGCCCACTCAGTGTCTGTAACCGCGACATCCATGTCGCGTTCTATACGGAAGCGCGATGCGATAAGA
>JANQGC010000369.1 GCA_028277515.1 Anaerolineae bacterium | reverse complement strand
GAAATGGAGACCAAGACTTACACCAAATCGCTTGTCCTGACCGACCGTATGGATTACCTGTCCCCCATGTCCAACAACCTGGTATATATCATGGCCATCGAAAAGCTGCTCGATGTGGAGCCTACACCGCGAGCGCAAGCCATTCGGGTTTTGATGTGTGAGCTGGCGCGCATTGCCAGCCACCTGGTTTGGCTGGGGACACATGCCCTGGACCTGGCAGCGATGAGTGTCTTTTTATACTGCTTCCGGGAACGAGAGTATATTCTCGATTTGTTTGAAATGGTCGCCGGCCAGCGCATGATGGTCAGTTATTTCCGGGCCGGTGGGCTTTGGCGCGATTTGCCGGAAGAGTTTATCCCTGCGGTACGCCATTTCCTGGATTTCTTTCCGAGCCGCATCGCCGATTACGAGGCTTTGTTAAAGAACAACCCCATTTTTCTGAGCCGTACAAAAGATGTTGGTGTCATTACCGCCGAAGATGCGATTGCCTGGGGTGTGACCGGCCCCAGTTTGCGCGGTTCCGGCGTGGAATGGGATTTGCGAAAATCGCAACCTTATACCGGCTACGAGCAGTATGAGTTTGATGTTCCCACGCGCACGGATGGTGATGTGTATGCGCGATACCGCTGCCGGGTTGATGAATTTTGGCAGAGTTTGCGCATTATTGAACAGGTACTTGATACACTGCCTGACGGACCGATCAATATTGATAATGCCAAGATTGTGCCGCCTCCACGCTCTCAGCTTGGGCGCAGTATGGAGGCCGTGATCCATCATTTCAAGTTATGGACGGAAGGGTTTAATGTTCCGGAAGGATATGTTTTCCATAGTATCGAATCGCCGCGAGGTGAGATTTCTTGTTATCTGCGCAGTGATGGCGGGCCGAAGCCGGCGCGTGTTCACTTCCGCACACCTTCCTATGTGAACTTGGCCTCCCTGCCTAACATGTCTAAAGGTGGCTTTCTGGCCGACCTGGTGGCCATCATTGGTTCTATAGATATTGTGTTAGGGGATATTGATCGTTAAGAGGTTTGTTTTCTAAGCAATTTAATTAATGTGACAGTCACTTTGGTCATTATCTGAGTGGCAATACTAGAAATAAGTGATTGTCACTTGTAGCGGAGTTTGATTTGATTCAAGAAACGTATGCGAAAGAAATAGAAGGATTGCTCACCCGCTTTCCGGACCGCAAGTCGGCCGTCTTACCCTTAATGCACCTGGCCCAACAGGAATATGGCTACATGAGCGATGAAGCCATGCGTGAGGTAGCCGATATCCTGGACTTAGATCCGACACATGTCCTTTCCCTCGCCGGTTTCTACTCTCTCTTCTACGAAAAACCGGTAGGGAAATATGTTCTGGAAATCTGCAATGACCTGGCTTGCGCGCTACGCGGCGCGGATGAATTTGTTGAGATGGCCTGCCGGAAACTGGATATCCCGGTAAACGGCACGACTAATGATGGTTTGTTCACCATAAAAACCGTCATGTGCCTGGGTGCGTGCGACCGTGCACCGATGCTGCAATGTAATTTGAAATTTGAAGAAAATCTCGATGAAGAAAAATTTGAGCAGTTGATCACCCGGCTGCGTGAAGAAGCTGCTTCCGGCAATGGCTCGCCAACGGTCGTTGAGCGGATTTCCGCTTATGCTACAAAGGATGATTCGTAATTATAACCAATAAAACGGCTAAGATCCGTTTTTCCGGACATTAGATATGGCATATATATTACTGCGTCACCGAGATATACCAGATATTCATAAGTTGCAGGTATATTTAGACAACGGGGGTTATGAGGGGTTGAAAAAGGCTCTGGCGATGGAGCCGGATGAGGTTACGGCCGTTGTCAGGGATTCCAACCTGCGCGGACGTGGCGGCGCCGGTTTCCCAACCGGCCTCAAATGGGGATTTATTCCAAAACATATCGACCCCAAATATATCATCATTAATACGGATGAATCAGAAACCGGCACATTTAAGGATCGTGAACTGGTCGAGCGCAACCCGCACCAGGTCATCGAAGGAGCCATGATTGCTGCTTATGCTGTTGGCTCCCATAAAATTTTCAATTACTTTCGCGGCGAATTTATGGATGTCGCCTATGCCTTCGAGGACGCTCTAAAAGCGTGTTATGAGCATGGCATACTGGGAGAAAACATCTTGGGCAGTGGGTTCGACTGTGATTTTCACTGCTACTATGGGGCCGGGGCTTATATCTGTGGTGAAGAAACGGCCTTGATCAATTCCCTGGCCGGCGAGTTAGGGATGCCCTGGTCTAAACCCCCGTTTCCCGCTGTTGAGGGATTATATGGCAAACCCACCGTCGTCAATAACACGGAAACGTTGGCCAACGTGCCGCCAATTCTTGTCAATGGCGCTGATTGGTACACGGGAATGGGAACCGAACAAAGTACGGGCGTAAAAATCGTTTGCATGAGTGGTCACATTGAGAACCCGGGTAATTATGAAGTCGAAATGGGTACGACCTATCGCCAGTTGATTGAAATGGCCGGGGGCATGCGAGACGGAAAGGCGTTTAAGGCGCTCTTGCCCAGCGGCGGTTCGGGGCCGGTTATCGTAGAGGATGCCCTGGACGCGCCCTTAACCTATGAGGGTTTGGATGATTATAATTCTGTCATGGGGTCCGCCTCAGTCATTGTGATGGATGAGGATACGGACATGGTGTGGGCCGCCGCGAAGATGACGCGCTTTTTCCATCATGAATCATGCGGCAAATGCACACCCTGCCGGGAAGGGACCTATTGGCTGGATATGGTATATGATCGTTTCCTGGAGGGGAGTGGCAGTGAAGATGATATTGAATTGCTGCGCAGTGTAGCTACCCAGATCAAAGGTAAAACATTATGTGCCCTAGGCGAGTTCGCTGTAAACCCGGTACTATCTACTATTAGTCACTTTCCTGGTGAATACATCGCTAAAACAGAAATTCAAGTCACCCCCGAATTAGAGGCTCAAACATGAGTGATCTCGTTACATTAACCATCGACGGCAATGAGATTACTGTTCCGGCAGGAACTTTAGTGGTCGATGCTGCCAAACGCATAGAGATTGATATTCCCGTTTTTTGTTATCATCCGAAAATGGACCCGGTGGGTATGTGCCGCATGTGCCTGGTGGAGATCGGCCGTTCGGTGCGTGATCGCGCCACGGGTGAACAGCTTCTCAATGAAGACGGGTCACCGGTGATCAATTTTGGGCCGGGCTTGCAGACCGGTTGTACCGTGGCCGTGAGCGAAGGGATGGTAGTGCGCACCGACACCAATGTTGCTGAAGAAGCGCGAGAAGACATTATCGAATTTTTGCTGATCAACCATCCTTTGGATTGCCCTATTTGTGACAAAGGGGGTGAGTGCCCGCTGCAAAATTTGACGATGGCTTTCGGCGAAGGTTTTCAAAGTCGCATGTTGTTCACCCAAAAGCTGAAAGCTGATAAGTCTGTTCCTTTGGGAGACCTCATTCTTCTCGATCGTGAACGCTGCATTCAATGCGCGCGTTGTACTCGTTTTCAGGATGAAATCGTTGATGACCCGGTCATCGCTTTCCATGATCGGGGCGCTAAACTGGAAATTGTGACTCTTTCCGATCCAGGCTTTGACAGCTATTGGAGCGGTAATACGACTGATATTTGTCCGGTTGGTGCATTGACAACGGCCGATTTCCGATTTGGCGCCCGTCCCTGGGAATTAACCCCCGCGCCCGTGATTTCCGTGCATGGTCCGGCCGGAAGCAATATGACCGTCAGCACACGGCGAGAGGCGAAGTCGGGCGGACGCCGGGTGATCAAACGAGTGATGCCCCGCCAGAATGAACTGGTTAATGAGATTTGGATTTCTGACCGTGATCGCTTTATCTACCATTTTGCCGAATCTGAAGAAAGATTGACCAAACCATTGCTGCGCAAGAACGGGGAACTGGTTGAAGCAAGCTGGGACGAAGCCCTCGACCTGGTGGCCGGCAAGCTGCAACAACATAAAGAAAGCGCCGCCGGCATCAGCGGTGACCGGCTGAGCAACGAAGATTTGTTCCTCTTCCAAAAATTGTTTCGCAAGGGTTTACAGAATGACAACGTCGATTTGGCCGACCGGCGTCTAGGCGGTGGTGACATTGTGGCCCAGGTTGGTTTTCAATCCAGTGGTGACGCCAGCGATCCCCAACGATTGGGACAGGGTGATGCGCTACTGGTTATCGCTTCTGATTTGCATGAAGAGGAACCGATCTGGTGGCTGCGCGCCAAGCAAGCGGCCGAAAGAGGAGCCGATCTGATCGTACTTAATGCTCGCTCGACGCGCCTGGATAAGTTTGCGACGCATGTGATTCACTATCAACCGGGCAATGCCCTGGCGACTATGCACCAACTGCTGACAGCGGCAAAAGTAGAAACAGAGTCGCATGATCCTATCTATCAAGCAGCCCAAGCCCTGGTAGAGGCGACCAACCTGGTAGCATTTTATGGTTATGAAGGCTTGACTTATAGAGAAACAGAAGATTTGGCCCGCATGTTAGGTAATTTGCTGTTGGTTGAGAACAGCGCCGGCCTGGCGCATGTTGGGCGTGATAATAACGGCCTCATTCCTGTTTGGCCACATAACAATACCCAGGGCGCCTGGGATATGGGCTTGCACCCGGCTCTCGCTCCTGGATATAAAGAAATGAAAGAACCGGGATTAGACGCCCAAGCAATCTATAAAGCAGCCGAATCCGGGGATTTGGAGGTGTTGTTTGTCATGGGGGCCGATCCGATCGGTGACGGGTTCATGCCCGGCCGTGGCCAATTGGATTTTCTGATCGTTCAGGATCTTTTCTTGAGTGAAACGGCCGCTGAGGCTGATGTCGTATTGCCCGCGCAAAGCTGGGTGGAAAGAGACGGCAGCTACACAAGCGGTGAGCGCCGAGTTCAGCGCAGCTATCCGGCCATTCAACCTCTGGGAGATAACAAACCGGACTGGCAAATTTTAGCGTTGCTTGGAGAACGGGTTGGATTAGGCAAGCCGCCGTTTGCGGCCAGCCTAATTTTCCAAGAGATTGCCAAAAACGTTAAACAATATAAAGGAATGGATTATCGTTCGTTGGCGCAAGTGGAAAAGCAGTGGCCTGATGTCGGTGGGGATGATTTGTACTATGGCGGCACGGCTTATGAAAACCAGGCGGGTCTAGGTCAACAATGGCAAGCCACCGGTTCTAAACTTGATGAACCATTCGCGGTTTCAGATTATCCTGCGGAGGAATCCAATCAAGAGCTGCAAGGAATACGTATTGCTGCCTTGTTTACACCCGGCGCTTTGAATAAGCATTCAACATTAATTCACTCCCGGCTGGCCAGGCCGCAGGTACTTGTTCATGAAATAGATGCGGAACAATTGGGCTTTTCTGGTGGAGAAAAAGTCTCGGTGCAGTTGGCCGGTCGCGATTATGAGGCTACGCTGGTCATTAGCAGTATGACCCAGCAAGGATTGGCACTACTGCGCGGTGTGCCGGCAGTTGCCGGTACACATGGTGTGCAGATCAATAAAATTGAAGAAAGGGCAAAGGAAGTTGTAGCATGACACCAGGTCAAATCGCCTTACGAGCCTTAATCGTGGGCTTTATCATGTCAATGGTTATAATAACCGGCTTTGCATACACCACTTTGCTGGAGCGTAAACTGTTGGCGCGCTTACAGGCACGCGTCGGTCCCAATCGGGCAGGATACATTCCCCTGCCCAACAGAAAGGGCAAAGAAAGGCGATTGATAGCCGGTTTTATGCAGCCGGCGGCCGATGCAGTCAAGTTATTTCTTAAGGAAGATCCGACTCCGGCAGAAGTTGATCGCCCGGTTTATAATTTAGCCCCCATGCTGGCCGTCATTTCAGCTATTTTGTTGATTGCTGTCATTCCTTGGGCACCGGCGATCAATATTTTTGGTGTGGTGTTTGAACCCTATTTTGCCATTGCCCCAGGCGTAAACGTGGGCGTCTTATTTGTTCTGGCGATCACATCTCTGGGTGTCTATGGTATATTTTTGGCAGGATGGGCTTCTAACAGCAAGTATGCCGTTTTAGGGGGTATTCGTTCTTCCGCGCAAATGATCAGTTATGAATTGGCCATGGGTTTGTCTTTACTCATCCCCATCATGCTGGCTGATTCGATGGATCTGGGCGCGATCGTTGAGGCACAGCGTGGCGGTTGGTTTGTCATTCTGCAACCTGTTGCCGCCGTCGTCTTTTGGATCACGGCTATGGCTGAGTTACAGCGCCACCCATTTGATTTGTTGGAAGCGGAACAAGAGCTTTCAGCCGGATTTAACGTTGAATATGGCGGGATGCGCTTTGGGATGTTCTTCATGGCTGAATATATGAAGATGATTATTCTGAGCGCCCTGGCGGCCGTCTTCTTTTTCGGTGGCTATCTTGGCCCATTCGTAGACCAGTTTCCGGCTTTAGGCTTTGTTTATATGGCCATTAAAATCGTGTTCGGATTATTCTTGATGATCTGGATTCGCGCTTCCTGGCCCCGTTTCCGCTACGATCAATTGATGAATTTTGGCTGGAAAGTATTGCTGCCCATTTCAGTGCTCAACTTTCTGGTCACTGCCTTTTTTATAATTTTAGCTGAAGAAAATATACTTCAGCCCTTTGTTGATGGGTTTATGAGCTTGTTTTTTGGCTGATAACATGGGGATTATTGATGATAGGTGAACTACTAAAGGGGATGGCCATAACATTCAAAAATATGATCCAGCCGCCGGTGACGATCACATATCCGGAAGTTAAGCGGCCGGTTCGCGAGCGTTTCAAGGGCCGGCATGAACTGAAGCGTTACGACAACGGGTTGGAAAAGTGTATCGGCTGTTCGCTTTGCGCAGCTGCCTGTCCGGCAGATGCCATCTTTGTGGAATCGTCCGAAAACAGCGATGATGAGCGTTATTCCCCAGGCGAACGTTATGCCAGTACATATGAGATTAATATGCTGCGTTGTATTTTCTGCGGTTATTGTGAAGATGCATGTCCCACGGAGGCCATCGTTTTAGAACATAATTATGAATTAAGCTATTACGACCGGCCGAGCGCCATCTACACCAAAGAGATGCTCATTGTGGATGTGCCGGTGAACGGTAGCTCCACACCACAGCAGGTTGAACCGGGCAGCTATGACCGTTCTATTCCGGATATGGAGGATCCTAAATAGATGGGTAATCCGATTCTCTTTATCATTTTAGCGGTGATAGCCATTGCTGCGGCTCTAGGCATGCTCTTTAGCCGTAATGCTGTACACAGCGCACTGTTTCTGGTGCTTAATTTTGCCACCATTGCCGTGTTCTACATTGTTTTGAACGCGCCATTTATCGCCATGGTACAGGTGATTGTTTATGCAGGCGCCATTGTGGTGCTTTTCTTGTTTGTGATCATGTTATTAGGTGCGGAAAGATTGCGCTCTCTGGGCAGTTTGAGTGGCGGAGACCTCTGGCAGCGAGTTTTGGCGGGCGTACTGGCCCTGGCCTTGGTCGGGACAACCATTTTAGCCTTACTGCAATCCGGAGGCAGTTCGAGCGAAACGACCGCATTGGCGGACAGCAGCCCGGTTGCCTTAGGCCTGGAGCTTTTTAGCACCTATCTTCTTCCATTTGAAGTGACGGGTGTCTTACTCCTGACGGCTATGATTGGCGTTGTGGTATTGGGCATGACAAAAAAGAGAGGTGAAGATGCCTAGCACGGTCCCGATTGAGTGGTATGTTGCGCTCTCTGTCATCATGTTTACGATTGGCGCTTTGGGCGTTTTACTGCGGCGCAATGCCATTATCGTTTTTATGTCAGTGGAATTGATGCTTAACTCTGCCAATTTATTGTTTGTGGCCTTTGCCCGTTATTTGAATGATATACAAGGGCAGGTGCTGGTTTTTTTTGTGATCACGGTAGCCGCTGCGGAGGTTGCAGTCGGCCTGGCGTTGATTGTGGTCATTTTCCGCTCGAAACGCAGCATCAACATCGACGAGATAAATTTGTTGAAGGGATAGGAGGATTAAGGTGATGAAGGGTTTATCACTTCGTCGCTATGACAAGAATGAATGCATTTGGTTTGGCTCCCCTCATTCTCATATTTCCGCTGATTGGCATTCTGTTTAATGGGTTGGTCGGCCGTCGCTTTGTGACCGCCAACCGGGAAACCGGCGAAAAATGGTCAGGATGGTTTGCCACAGCGATGGTCTTGGGCGCTTTCCTTGTGTCCATTCTTTTGATGGTGAGCCTCTTTTTCAATGATTTCCATGTTGAAATCATCCCTTTATTTAGTTGGATAACTATCCCGGCCGCCGGGCTTGAAATCCCTTGGGCATTACAGATTGACACATTGTCCGTGGTGATGATGCTGGTCGTGACCGGCGTCGGTTCTCTGATTCATATTTATGCTATCGGCTACATGCATGGCGACCCCAATTTTTCTCGCTTTTTTACCTATTTCAGCTTGTTTATTTTCTTCATGCTGATTTTGGTCAGCGGCAATAATTACCTGGTGACGTTTGTCGGCTGGGAAGGGGTGGGTCTTTGTTCTTTCCTTTTGATTAGCTTCTGGTGGGACAGAGTTGACAAGGATGGCGTTCCTATGAATGCGAATGCCGGCCGCAAGGCTTTTGTAGTCAACCGTATTGGCGATTTTGGCGTCATCCTGGCCATCATTTTGCTTTTTTGGACATTTGGCACTTTAAATTACGAACCAATTTTTGCGTCTGCGGCCGAACTGTTTGACTCCGGCGAAATGGTAGAATTTGGATCAGTTAGTTTTTCGATTGGAGTTGTGCTGACGGCGGTGACGGCGCTGATGTTATTGGGTGTTGCCGGTAAGTCTGCCCAACTTCCTCTATACGTGTGGTTGCCCGATGCGATGGCCGGCCCGACCCCGGTGTCGGCGCTTATCCATGCGGCAACCATGGTGACGGCTGGTATCTTTTTAATTGTGCGCAGCAATGTATTATTTGAAATCGCCCGCGAGAGTGGTGTGTTAATTTTTGGTCTGATCAGTTCACCCGACCTTGTGGCGTATGTGGGTGGCATCACGGCGCTATTAGCAGGTCTGATCGCTTTCACTCAATTCGATATCAAGAAAGTGCTTGCTTATTCAACCGTCAGCCAGTTAGGCTTTATGGTTGCCGCAGCAGGCATGGGCGCTTACGTCGCGGCGATGTTCCACCTGATCATGCATGCTTTTTTCAAAGCCCTGCTCTTTTTAGGCTCCGGTTCGGTCATTCATGGCATGGAGCATGGTCACCATGAAATCGCTCATCATGGTCATGGTGAAGAGGATGACTTTGACCCGCAGGATATGCGCACGATGGGCGGGTTGCGGCATAAGATGAAGACAACCTTTTGGGTCTATTTGATCGGCGCACTGGCGCTGGCCGGATTGTTTCCTTTGGCTGGATTCTGGTCCAAAGATGAGATTTTGGCCCACAGTAATGAACATCTGCAACTTGATTATTTTTTGTTAGCTTTAGCGGCCCTTGGCACTGCCTTTTACGTCGGCCGAATGCTGCAATTGGTTTTCTTTGGCAAGCCGCGTCATGAAGCGGCCGAACATGCTCATGAAAGCCCCTCGCTCATGACCCGTCCACTTATTGTCCTGGCCATCCTAACTGTTTTTGGCGGGCTGACGAACCTGCCATTCCTGCATAGAGGTTTGGCTGACGCGGCCGGCAATCATCCGGATGGCATATTCTTGGGATTGGAAAGCTGGTTGGAACATACTATTTTAGCGTTTGAATTTACCAAAGAAGGGTTGATAAACCTACCTAAAACGCCGATTGTTCTTTCGCCGTTCGTTGCCGGACTTTCGCTGCTTATAACAATTACTGGTTTGGCCGGTGGCTTTTTTCTGTATCGCCGGCGGCCGGAGAAAGCAACCGATCCGGACCCCTTGCAGCGCACACCCATCTGGTGGCTTAGCATTCTCCCTCTAAACAGTTTATATATGAAGGGCATTGTTCCCCTGTTTAATCGTTTTGCCACCTGGCTTGCTTACGCTGTAGATTGGAACTTCTGGCATGATTTTGTACATGACAATCTAATCCGCGACATGTTTGTTAGCTTTGGCAATTTCCTGGCGGATGTTATTGACAGCCAGGGGGTCGATGGCGCAGTAAATGGCGCGGGCAAATTGACGCGCAATGTCGCCTCAGCATTAGGTCGAATACAAACAGGACAGGTGCGTAATTATGCGCTTAGCATCTTTTTAGGCGCCGTTGTGTTACTGGTTTATTTCTTGTATTTCGTCAGATAATCGGGAAGTAGAGAAATGGGATTTCCACTTTTAACTATTGTTACATTTTTACCGTTGGCCGGTGTGGCTATCATTTTATTGCTGAAACCTTTGAAGCGCGAAAGTGACGTGCTCATCCGGCGCATCGCCTTTGCTACATCAATCGCGACCTTTATCGGATCGCTGATCGTCCTGGCATTCTTCAATCAAAACAATCCTGACTTGCAGCTTGTGGACCGTGTATCCTGGATTCCCTCCTGGGGCATTTCCTATTATCTGGCTGTTGATGGTCTAAGCATATTGTTTGTTTTGTTAACCACCTTTATTGCCATGCTGGCAATATACTCCTCATTCAGCGCCATAACTGAGCAGGTTAAGTTATACTACATCTTCATGCTGCTGCTGACTATCGGCATGCTCGGCGTATTTCTGGCACAGGATTTGTTCCTTTTCTATGTATTTTGGGAATTTACTTTGATTCCCATGTACTTCTTGATCGGTATGTGGGGTGGCAAGCGCCGCGTCTACGCTTCCATTAAGTTTTTTCTCTATACGATGGCCGGGTCCTTGCTCATGCTTTTGGCCATCCTTTATATGGGGTCAACACAAGGAACCTTTGCCTTACCGGAATTGATCGCTCAAAATCGAGCCTTTGCCAATGTTCAAAATTTACTGTTCATCGGGTTCTTTGTAGCTTTCGCTATTAAAGTTCCCGTATTCCCATTTCACTCCTGGCTGCCGGATGCCCATACCGAAGCGCCCACGGCCGGATCAATCATATTAGCCGGCGTTTTGCTGAAAATGGGGACCTACGGTTTTGTTCGCTTTAATTTGCCCCTGTTCCCGGAGGCATCCTTCACATTCGCGCCATTTATCGCGGTGCTGGCAATAATCGGCATTATCTATGGAGCCATTGTGTCCTTCGCCCAAAAGGATGTGAAGAAGCTCGTAGCTTATTCCAGTATTAGCCACCTTGGTTTTGTAACCTTGGGTATCTTTGCTCTCAACAATGCCGGCATTCAAGGTGGTATATTGCAAGGCGTGAATCATGGCATCAGCACAGGGGCATTATTTTTCCTTGTCGGCGTGCTATATGAGCAAACGCATACGCGAGAGATGTCCGATTATGGCGGCATCTGGAAGTTGATGCCTGTCTTTACAGTGCTATCTCTTATTGTTGTTCTTTCCAGTATGGGTCTCCCAGGATTGAATGGGTTTGTGGGCGAGTTTACGATATTGCTCGGTTCTATGGGGTCTCCATCATTAGCGCCAACCGCCTGGATTTACACAGCATTCGCCACCACGGGTGTTATCCTGGCCGCAGTTTACCTGTTATGGATGTTCCAACGCGTCTTTTTAGGCCCCCTCAATGAGAATGCCGTCGTGGGTAAACTACGTGATATGAATGCTCGCGAACTGGCCATCATGCTCGCTTTCGTTCTTTTCATCTTCTGGATCGGCATCGCTCCGGCGGCTTATTTTGGTTTAATGGATTCGTCGGTTTCTCAATTGGTATCTGACATCAGTTCAAACGTTGTGGCGATGCCGTAGTGGCTGTTTATCCGCGATTGTTTTCGATTTAATAAACGTGAAACGCAAAATGAAGTGCGTTTCACGTTTCTTTATTTTGTACTTCCTTACTTAAAATTGTTTAGAAGAACACCATGTAATCAGGGAGAAACATACCATCAAGACGTTGTATTTTGTCCATATCAGTGATACGCATTTTGGTCCTGTACCTGGATACAGCATGCATGGCCATGTGGCGCTACCTTATGGGCAGCGCCTGGTTGACAGTATAAACGCTTTGCCGGTCAGGCCTGATTTTATTATCCATACCGGTGATGTCGTTGACGATCCCCAACCGGACGCATTTATACTGGCTGCAAAAACGCTGTCCCGCCTTGAGATTCCCCTTTACTTCGTCAATGGTAATCATGACTCTCGCAGCGGCATTAGAGGATATTTTTCTATGGATGGAATTGAGTGGCTAAGCCAGGACCCGTCCCAATTTTCGTATGCTTTTGAGAAAAAGGGATATCGCTTTTTGATATTAGATGCTCGCGGCCCCAAGACAATTGATCCGCAGGGACAATTTTCCAGCGAGCAATTTGATATCTTGAAGGCGGAAATAAGTCGTGATGGTCCACCATTGGTCATTTTTGTTCATTATCCAATTTTGCCAATGGACTCACCCTGGATGGATAGCAATATGCTTGTTACTAATGGTGAGCAGTTTCATCAAACGCTCCTGTCCGCACGCGGCCGGATACGCGCCGTGTTTCACGGACATGTTCACCAGTCAATGCAGACATTGAAAGATGGCATCGCTTATATCGCCGTGGCCAGTGGCTTAAATCAATTGAGCGCCTGGCCTTCCGATCAAACCACTGGACACCGGCCATTGGCGCTGCCGGGCTATAATTTTGTTCATTTGATGCCCGATCAGACGATTGTCCACCAGCACACGGTTGCACGGCCGTAAATCAAATAAAGTCCGAGATAAAAGCTGGCGACCTGGTAAGGAAAAATGACGATTGAGAAAATAAATGGCGTTTGCCCTCACGATTGTCCCGATAGTTGCTCCGTAGTGACGGAAGTGCAGGATGGGAAGGCGGTCCGCTTTTATGCCGCGGCCGACCATCCGGTTACCGATGGTTGGCTTTGCGCGAAGGTTCGGCCGTATCTGGACCACGTTTATCATCCTGACCGGCTGCAATTCCCTCTGCGTCGCCAGGGGCCAAAAGGAAGTGGACAATGGCAGCGTATAACCTGGGAAGAAGCGCTAAGCGAAATCGGGGAGCGCTGGCGGGATATCATCGCCGAATATGGGGCGGAAGCGATCCTTCCTTACAGCTTCAGTGGCACACTGGGCGTCGTGCAAATGAGTGTGACAAACACCCGCTTTTGGAATCGTTTAGGGGCAAGCCGCCTGGAGCGATCCATTTGCGGCGCCGCCGCGGCGATGGCGGTTATCGCCACTTTAGGAGCCAAGCGGAGTCCCGCTTATGAAGATGTGCTGCACAGCCGGTTGGTTATTATTTGGGGACATAACCCTGTTTCCACGGCACCTCATTTCATGCCTTTCCTGCGCAAGGCGCAGCGCACCGGCTGCCAATTGATTGTAATAGACCCCCGGCGAACGCGTACGGCAGCCGGGGCAGATTGGCATATCCAGCCCAGACCGGGCAGCGACGGTGCTTTGGCCATGGGAATAGCACATATCCTCCTGGAAAACAATGAACACGATCCGGTCTGGTTGAATGATTACACGATTGGGTGGTCCCAACTGCGGGCTAGATTAGCTGACTATCCTCCTGAACGAGTGGCGGCTATTACTGGGCTAGCAGCAGATGATATTCGCAAGCTGGCTCGGCTTTATGCTAACATTCGGCCGGGATTAATTAAGATTGCCGACGGCTTACAACGTAATTTTAATGGTGGTCAAACCGTTCGCGCGATTTGTGCCCTGCCGGCAATGACCGGGCAGTATGGCGTTCGCGGCGGCGGTCTTGGCTATTCAACCAGCGGCTACCTACTATGGGACACAGAGGCATTAGAGCATTGGAGAGAATGCCCGCCACCGGGTCGTATGGTCAACATGAATCGTTTGGGGGCAGCCCTTTTAGGCGAAGTGACGGATCCGCCAATTAAGTCATTATTTGTTTATGGATCCAATCCTGCAGCAATTGCACCCCGCGCCGGACGGGTAGTGGAAGGGTTGCAGCGAGAAGATTTGTTCACGGTCGTACATGAATTGTTCATGACTGATACGGCTGATTTTGCCGACATTGTCCTACCTGCTACCTCTCAGCTTGAGCAAACCGATCTGCACAAGGCTTATGGCCACAACGTCCTGGCCTATAACCGGCAGGCAATCCCACCACTTGGTGAAGCGAAAAGCAATTGGCAAGTCATGGGGCTGCTAGCCCGTGAAATGGGCTTTGAAGAGCCGTGGCTGCATCAAACAGCGGACCAGGTAATAGAAGAGTTGTTGTCAGCGACAGTAAAAAATGACCCGGTTTTACAGGGTATTACCCTGGAGCGGCTCAAGCGAGAAGGGTTTGTACCTTTGCAGTTTGATCCGCAGGTCCCATTTGCCGACAGTCATTTCCCGACTGCCAGTGGGAAAGTGGAGTTGTACAGTCAGATGCTGGCCGGCCAGGGACTCGATCCGCTGCCGGGTTGGGTTGATAAGGAGGATGATGGAGGTCGAAAATCAGCCGGCAACAAAAGTCGCTACCCGCCGGATGATGCATTCGATCTGATCACGGCCGCCGCTCACCATTTCGTCACCAGCAGCCTGGCTAATCAACCAGGCTTGCTCAAGCGGGAAGGTGAACCCTTTGTCGAGATTCATCCCCGGGATGCTGCGGCTAAAGATATTAAAAATGGAGATAGGGTAATTTTGGAGAACGGCCGTGGTTGGTGTGAATTACGCGCGGTCGTGACGGATGCTGTGCGTCCTGGGCTTTTGGCCTCTCCAAAAGGGCGCTGGAGCAAATTCAGCAACGGCCGTAATGTGAACTGGACGACCTCTGATGCCTTGGGTGATATGGCCGGGCAGAGCACCTATCACAGCAACCGTGTGTGGCTGCGTAAGGAAGCTGCTTGATTTATCTTGGTCCATTAAGTGTGGTATTATTGTGAAAAGTAGAGCAAACAAAAAAGGTCTATAAGAGATGGAGTTTCAACCCCCTGAAATTAACTATGCCTTGGTGGCAGCCTTGATGATAGTAGCTGGCACTGCCATGTTGCTGATGCTCCTGGAACTTTTCGTACCCAAATTTGTCAAGAAGTGGGCTGCCCTTATATCTTTCCTCGGTTTAGTCCTGGCTTTGATTCAAACGATTACCCTTTGGGGAAATCCAGGGGCTACTTTTACTCCTGTAAACGGGACGCCAATGCTGGTGGCTGATAATTACGCTCTCTTTCTAAATATCATCTTCATCCTCACTGGGATGCTGACGATATTACTTTCGGTCGATTTTTTGCGACGTACCGAATTAGACCGGCCAGAATATTATATGCTCATGATGTTCTCGATTAGTGGGATGATGCTCATGGGTATGGCAAACGATTTAATACTGATTTTCCTGGCCTTGGAACTATTATCGATACCGCTGTATATCATGGCCGGACTGGCCTGGCCACGCACTGATTCTGAGGAATCGGCCATGAAATATTTTCTGTTGGGCGCATTTTCCTCAAGCATTTTTGTATTTGGTATCGCCTTTATTTATGGAGCAACAGGCACGACATCACTTCCTGTATTGGTTGAAGCGATCGGGGATGTCAATGGCTTACTGTTGGCCGGTGTTGCTTTTCTATTGGTTGGCTTTGGCTTTAAGATAGCCGCTGCACCGTTCCAGATGTGGACGCCGGATGTGTATGAAGGGGCGCCAACCCCAGTGACTGCTTTTATGTCAGTGGGGGCAAAGGTCGGTGGTTTTGCTGCCTTGCTGCGAATTTTGCTGTGGGCTTTACCCGGTATGGGAGAGGCCTGGGTTCCCGCTATTGTGATCCTGGCCACTCTGACCTTAATTATTGGTAATGTGGCGGCCATTGTGCAGCAAAACATCAAACGTATGCTAGGCTACTCCAGTATCGCTCATGCCGGTTTTATTTTGATTGCCGTCGCTGCCAGTTACCAAAATCCTGATGGCATCAGCGCCGCCCTCTTTTATATGTTTGCTTATCTGTTCACCAATTTAGGCGCTTTTGCCATTGTCGTCGCGATGGAACAGCAGCAGGGTCAAGGCGTCATGCTGGATGATTACAAGGGCCTGGCTAAACAACATCCCTGGTTAGCTTTAGTGATGGCCTTTTTTATGATGTCCTTAACGGGCATTCCGCTAACAGGTGGGTTCGCTGCCAAGTTTTTTGTCTTGCGTACGGCTATAGACGCTAATCTCATCGGTTTAGCTCTTGTAGGGGTTATCACCAGCGTTGTTTCTGCTTTTTATTATTTGCGCGTTGTGTATCTGATGTATATGTATGATGGAGAAGCGAAGCTCATCAGCAATCCGGCGTTGGTGTCTGCGGTTTGGGTAACGGCCGTGGCTACCCTATTCTTGGGTATTTTACCTGCCTGGGGATTTGATTTTGCACAAAGCGCTGTGGTGCAAAGCTTACAAATGATAGCAACTGGTGGCTGACAGACCCTTTCTATTTAGATTGGCATTTCTCTCTTATCATTGATTGGGTTTTATTCTTTAATCGCAATCGCTTCAACTTCTAGCATATATTGTTTGCCGGCGAGACCATCTACAACCGCAATGGTAATAACCGGCTCAGTATCGTTAAGATATTCCCTAATTATTTCCCAGAATGCAGGAATGACCTGTTTGCTGCGCACAAACAGTGTTAATTTGACGACGTCTGAGAACGTAGCGCCCCCGGCCTTGAGCACTTCGGTCATGTTATCGAGTGAGCGCCGAACTTGACCTGGGATATCGCTCATTGGCCAGACAGCACCCGTGACATCGTGTGGCGCCTGTCCGGCCGAATAGACCATTTCATTAATCACGACGGCATGAGAGTAATATGTTGTGGGTTTGTGAACTGTTTCTGGGCTTAACACTTGCCGACTCATCATTATTTTTGTTCCCGACTCATTTAGTTTTCTATGGCAATGGCTTCAAGTTCAAGTAGATACTCAGGGTATGCCAATCCTTTTACTGTGGCAACGGTCATTGCCGGAGCATGATCGTTAAAAAACTGCCTTTTTACCTGCAAAATGGTTTGCAAATCATTTAAATTGCGGATGAGTATATTTAATCGGGCCACATCTTCAATCCCTAATTTCCCTTCTTGTAGGACTAAACAAAGGTTTGTAAATGCTCTTTCAGCTTGAGCCTGCACATCACAGATACCTACAAGACGGTTTGAAGCATCACGTGCGGTTTGGCCCGCTGTATATAGAAATGGTCCGACACGCATGCCATGTGAATAATAACTAACGGGTTGAGGAGACTCTAGGGGCTGAAGTGACTGACGAATCATGACCTGATCAGTATTTAGTCCAGAACGGCAATGCCATCTACCTCTATCAGTATGTCCTCTCTCGGTAATTGAGAGACGATGGCCAGGATACTCGGCGCACGGTGTGTGCCGAAAAACTGGTTGCGCACTTCCATGGCCGGCGGCCGATAGGCGATGTCCGTCAGGTATGTCGTCAGTTTTACAACATGTTCCAGGGTAGCGCCGGCGGCTTCCAGCACATTTTGTAAGTTAGTAAAAACCTGCCGCGCTTGAGCGGCGGGATCGTTTGGTCCGACCAGATTGCCACTCCTGTCCAAAGGCAGTTGGGCGGAGATATAAATTGTCTTACCGCTTATGACTGCATGCGAATAATCCCATATGGGTTTATGGACGTTATCAGGGTTGATAAATTTCTTAGCCATAACTTCCCTTATAAATCAGATACTTAATTCAGCTATTTCATAACAGAGGTGAGGCCTGGCCCCACCTCTGTTAAAGTTTGGCAACTTTATGAGGTTGTTAGCCAATGATTAATAACGCTCATTCTGTTGGTACAAACTCATTGGTGAAGACATCTGCATTATCCGGTCTTCCATCAGTTGCGCCAGTTTCATGTAGTAAGTCTAATGTGTTGTTCCAATCTTCTTCGGACATCCAGCCAATTGGTTCTCCCTCGGTATTTTCGCTGTAAATAAGTTCCAGGGTTGTGTTGACCTGGTTGAGCAGTACCGCTTCATCCTGCTCCGCCAACGCCTCCGAACGAGCTTTAACAGCTTCCACGGCTTCTTCCGGATGCTCCAAGGCATATTCGTATCCCTTTTGGATGGCGGCAACAATGCGTCTTACCAGGTCCGGATTATCTCGAACCGTATCATCATGCGTAATGATACCATTGGCAATCGTATTAAACTCATATTCTGCCGGCAATAGTACATTGATTTCCCTATCGGTCATTCCTCTCAATACAGGAAGTTCATTGTTGATGTAGACCGGCAAAATGTCGATGTCGCCCTCAATAAATGCCAGGTTCTTAGCTCCGAAGTCAAGTTGAACCTGGTCGATGGTCTCAGTATCAATGTCCCATCTTTCGGAGAAGGCCGGGTAAATCATGGCAAATGCTTCACCAGGTGAAAGAGCGATTGTTTTCCCTTCCAAATCTTTTGGTCCAGTTAATGTGTCTTCAAAGTAGGCTAATCCGGATGGGTGTTTACCCATTAAACCGGCTACCACCTGCAACGGCATCCCTTTGTCAATACCAATGGCAACGGTTGTCAGATTCAAATAACCAAAATCATCTTCTTTTTGGGCGACCAAAGGCAGCACGTCTCCTGACCCACTTCCTTCTAATAGCTCCATATTTATTCCCTGCTCTTCAAAGAAGCCGAGATCGTCAGCCAAAACGAGGGGAGCAAACTCAGTTTTCCAACGCCAGGAAAGGCGTAAGGTCACATCGTCCATCTCTGCGGGCGCTTCTTCGGCCGCTGTTTCTTCCTCGGTTGACGCTGTGTCCTCCTCTGCTGAGGTTTCTTCAACGGCGGGCGCTTCTTCGGCTGCGGGTGCTTCTTCAACGGTAGTTTCTTCCGCCGGAGAAGCAGGTGAACATGCGGCCAGGATAAAAATTAAAATGACTGCAAAGCCAATGGTAAGTATAGGATGTTTTTTAATATTCATTTGGTTTCTCCTCAATATAGAATGTCTGTTCCTTCCAACGATAACGTTCAACATTTACGCGATGAAATTTGTGTTTACTGCTTATTCAATTTTTCCCTCCTTTACTGATAGCCGGCTTATTACTTGCGAAGCGAAATGGAGCAATTTTTGGGCATCGGCCGGATCGGGAACTTCAATGGTAATGCCGTTGAAATGATATTCATTAATAATTGAGGAAATATTGGTTGCACATTCTTCCGGGGAGCCATCATATATATAATGTTTGAGAATGGTATCATCGACTAAATGGGCAGCGGATTGCGGTCCTTTGGAGGTGACAAGACGACGCATTTCAGCTATTCTGTCTGTTGTTAAACCGAGGCGGTTTTTTACCTCGGTCGATGAATCTACCAGGCGATACACGGTGCGCATCCTGGCTATTTGGCGGGAATGTTCATCATAAACGAGCATTAGCGCATATTGCGTGTTCACCGGCCGACCCGATCTTTGAGCGCCCTCTCTAATCTTGCGCATGACATCAGCCAGGGCAAATCTTGGAATTGCATGGAGAATGTTAACATCACCGAGTTCGCCACCCAGGGAGAGCATTTTTGGTCCGCGGGCGGCCCAGTGAATTTCAATGTCAGGCCGGCAAGGAAATAAAATGCTGGCATCTTTTAACTGGAACATTTGTCCCCGGTAATTTATGGAGTTGTTGCCTTGCCAGAGCTTCCTGGCGATGTCTACGGTTTCCCGACATGCGCGAAGGGGGCGCTGACGTTTAACCTGGACCGGCTCCAAAGCGCGCGATCCTCCGGCGCCAATTCCTAGAAAACTTCTTCCTTCCGATAATTCATCTAATGTGGCGATGTTGACGGCCGTTACCACCGGATGGCGCAAATAAGGATGGGTAATTCCTGGTCCTAATCTGATCCTTTTCGTCTTTAAAGCCAGCATGGCCAAAGTAACATAAACGTCCCTTGTAAAGCCCTGATCAGCTACATAACAATCGTTAAACCCTAAACTCTCTGCTAATCGAACCGTAGCTGCCAGTTGTTCAGGGGTTCCATCCGGATTCATGGTTATGGCTGTATTGATCATCTGTTTTCCTCGGGTTGGATCAATAATGGTTTAATTTAAAAAATAGCTGCTTTATGAACAAGCCTGCTGGCAGCTTGTTGGGCCTCCATGAGCAATGCTTTCTCATTGACATTTATAAATTTGCCGTCATCCAGGATTATTTTTCCAGCCACGATCACGGTCTCAACGTTTTCTTCTGAAGCGGAAAACACCAGGTTGGCAACAGGATCATGAACCGGTAAAGATTTGGGCGTATTAAAATTTAGCACAGTTATGTCCGCTAAACTGCCGGCGGTGAGTTCTCCGAGTTGGCCTTCCATATCCAATGATTTTGCACCGCCACAGGTGGCCATTTTCAGAGCATCGGTCGCTTTTATCGCGCCTGGATGGCGGGCAGCAGCACGCTGAGCGAGGGCGGTCACTTTGATATTTTCTAACATATCTTGACTGTTGTTACTGGCCGCGCCATCCACGCCGAGACTGATATTTATACCGCCTTCCATCATTTGTTTAACGGGAGCTATGCCAACACCAAGATACATATTACTCACCGGGTTATGAGAAACATGTGCGCCATGCTGGGCGATTAAATGGATATCCTCTTCACTCATCTGCACACAATGTACCGCAAGGAAACGTGGCGATAGCACACCGAATTCAGCGAGCGTTGGAATTGTGCGTCTGCCAAAGCGTTTGAGTGCTACCTCGTTATCTCGATTCGTTTCATTGGTGTGGAGCGAGAAAACGATGTCGTGCTCTTCCGCATAATCCCTTAGTTCTTGCAGAGCATTGCTCGATAAACCTCTAATACTGGATGGGGAAATAGCCAATTTGATATGCTTTCCAGGAGGGTGATCCAGTTTTGTCTTCAAGGCGTTCAGGCGCAATAGACATTTTTCCAAAGGCTGAATAAATGCCTTATGGCCCCCGTCCGCCGCTCCCGTATCATTAACCCCGACGCCCAACCAACCCCTGATCCCAAAATCGGCGAAAGCCTGGATGATGGCATCAAAAATTTCAGGATCGGGAAAGGCGTAGCTATATTCCATCACGGTTGTGGTTCCGGAACGGATAGCTTCCATAATGCCAACGGCGGCCGAAAGATAAGCATCTCGTTCACTCATCTGCAAAGCAGCAGGTATGGTAACCTTCTGAATCCATTCGTATAATGGCAACTCCATGCCCACACCTTTGAGATAAGTTTGGAATAAATGGGTGTGAGTGCTGATGAATCCGGGGACCAGAAGCCGATTTTCGCCACCGATAACCTGCGCCTGAGGGTATTTCAACCGAAGTTTTTGTGCATTGGCAATCTCAAGGATGTGCTCACCTGCCGTCGCGACAGCTACATCCTTGAGCAGTTGGCCGGATCCAACCCAGGCCCAACTTCCTATAATGAGAAGATCTGCATTCGGCTGAGAATCCATTTTCCGTTCCTACATTGTTGCGCTTCGAAGAATTCCCTCTTTTTCTACTTTCCAAGGTATGACAATCTTTTCCAGGAGCTCAATGACAAAAAAGAAAATGATGCCCAGCATACTGAGGAAGAAGATGCCGGCAAACATCATTGTGGTGTCTAAATACCCTTGAGAAACGACCAGCAAATAGCCAAGGCCGGCATCGGAGGCAACAAACTCACCAACAACAGCACCCACGACAGCTAAAGTACTGGCAACTTTTAGCGCACCGAAAATATTTGGCAACGCGGTAGGAAGGCTGATCTTAAAAAAGGTTTGGAGTTTGTCAGCACCCATCGATCTGACCAGGAGGATCATTTCCGGTTCAGTATTTTTAAGCCCTACAACGGTATCGACCACAATAGGAAAGAAAGCAATGAGGAATGCGACGACAATTTTGGGCATGATTCCCCACCCGAACCAAAGAACGAGCAGAGGCGCCAGGGCTATCTTAGGAATCGTCTGCGAAATAACAAGAAAAGGGTAAATGATACGTTCCATCAGCCCCGAATAATATATGGCCATGCCAATAGGAATTCCGATAACGACCGCGAGTAAGAAACCTAATAAAATTTCCCATGCCGTTACAAGACTATAAGAGACAAGCAGATCAAAATTGTCGATAATGTCCTGTATGATCATGGAAGGGGCAGGAAGGATGTATGCCTGGATTTCTCTGGTGTCAACGATGAATTCCCACAAAGCGATAAAAACCAGGACCGCGATGATGGAGTAACTATAATGTTGAATCCAGGTCAGAATCTTATTCTTTTTTTGGGGCTTCTGTGCTTGAGATTGCTGCTTTTGTTCCGGTATTAGAGCTTTTTCTTGTGCCATAACATTCTCCTCTGTAAATGGTTTGTTCCCGAAGTTTCTTAACAAGTGACAGTCACTTTTTGTCTGTTGCCTCTCAAATAATGAGCAAAGTGACGGTCACATTGAGACTATTTCTGAAAAACCATCATGCTGGAAAAATCAGTAATCAACAGATGCCGTTACTGATTGGGAAATAGATGATGCTTCGGATATTGATTCAATTAAGATGCCCTGTTGGCTAAATATATCTCTTATTTGCCGGTTGTATTCGATAAATTCAGGGCTATCGCGCATAGCCAGCGTTCGTGGCCTAGGGAGGTCTATGTCTATCGTTTCCACAATACGCCCCGGCCGTGGAGACATTATGAGAATGCGGTGGGAGAGGAATATTGCCTCCGGAACGCTATGCGTTACAAATAGAACCGTTTTTTGACTTTGCTCCCATATTCTTTCCAGGTCCAAATTCATTTGATCGCGCGTGATAGCGTCCAATGCACCAAAAGGTTCATCCATCAGAAGCAGGGATGGATCATGTAGCAGGGCACGACAGATGGAAACGCGTTGGCGCATCCCCCCGGAAAGCTCTCTAGGGTAGGATTTTTCAAATCCTTGCAGGCCGGTTCTTTGCAAAAGATCCAGGGCGTGACCCTCGTATTCTTTCCGCTTCAAGCGGCGAATTTCAATTTGCAGCAACACATTATCCAGCACGTTTCTCCAATCTAGCAGAACATCACGTTGGAATACAATTCCCAGGTTGGTAAACGGTTTCGTTACTACCTCACCGGCGATGGAGATCTGGCCGGTGGAAGGCGGCGTTAATCCCGCAATAAGCATCATAAGCGTGCTTTTGCCACAACCGCTGGGACCTACCAGGGAGACGAATTCACCGTCTTTTATGTCAAGATCGATCGTGTCCAGGGCATGGACATCTTCATTTGAGGTTGAATATATCTTGGATACATTTTCTATATTAATCAATGTAGAACCATTCATCGCTCACTCCTAAGTGGTTTGTTTACGAAGTTCCTCAACATGTGACAGTCACCTTGGTTATTATTTGAGCGGCAATATGGATAATAAAGTGACTGTCACATAGCTTATTTTGAAAACAAATCACTAGGCTAATATTGCGCATTTTTTTATCCGTGTTGATAGGAGAATGTGGGCATGCGATAACCTAACCTGACGCTAATTTCATGTGCTGCTTCTTTTATGAGCATATGCCAATCCGTTGTGTCTTTTGTTTTTAGGCGTGTGATAGGGGCGACGATGCTGATGGCTGCTACTGGAAAACCGTCTTGATCCCAAATACAACTGGCCATCGCCCAAACACCTTGTATGGCCTCTTCATGTTCGTAGGCGACTTCAGCATGTCGAATTTCTCTTAATTTTTGTTTCAACACGGTTCGTGAGGAAATAGTATGAGGGGTTAGTTGGGGAAGATGCTCTTCCGGAAAGACAGTGTTAATTTCTATTTCTGTAAGTTGTGCGAGTAGTATTTTGCCGGCTGCATTGGAGTGAGCGTAGCGTGAGGTGCCATGAGGCCCTATTAACTGCATGCTCCCCTGCCCCAAGAGTTTATGCATGTATAAGACCCGAGGTCCTTGCAGTACGGCTAAACTGGTTGTTTCCTCAGTTTCCCGTTGGAGCTTCTTCATGATCGGAACGGCCGTTTGAATCAAATTGGTGTTCGCTAAATAGGAAACCTGGATTTGTGCGAACTTAGGACCCAAACGATAAGTGCGTGTTCTTTCGTCGCGTAACAGATAACCACGATCGGTTAAGGTCAAAGCTAAATTGTATGTGCTGCTTAAAGGAATATCGAGGTGTTGGGCAATACTCTTAAGCGAAAGCCCCTCGGAATATTTTGAAAGTAGTTCAAATAAGTCCATCGTTCGTACCGCCGACTTAACCGGTACATAACTGGAATCAGAGTTCTTATTCATAGGGACTCAATATATTTGAAAAGATTGCCCGCCTTAAAATCTCGCTTAAAGTACAAAATTTGCTGCAAAAATTAACTCACAAAAACATTTATCGAGATATTTTTCCCACAAAAGCAAGGAGATTGTATCACATATGTGAAACAGTTTCAATAGGCTGGAAAATTTTAGATATAATGAGTTAAGTTGATCACTGTTCACGATTTTAGGGAAATCGGAAGGGGATCGATCACTCGGGAGACGAAGCTAAATTCTCTTTCGTTTAGTTGAAAGGGGGATGAAGCAGGCTATTGAAAATGTTTTGTTACTTGGGGTCGAGATGGACGGTTTCGTTCACGTGGCCGAAAAGTTTGCATTCGGTTTGCCGGCCATTATTGCTGGGTAGGATGCTGATGTTTTGATTTTTGCCACCCAACACTGCGTAAACAGTCAGCGCACCATTTTTCGCTTCGTATCTGGCTTGATTATCGATATGGGTATTAAGCTGCAGCAGGCAAGGACCATTAATAGCAGTTGGATCTTGATCGCTCAACAGCAAATGAATGTTCAAATCCCCGCTGTATCCCAGGATACTAATCTTTCCGGCGATATTGACTTCATGGTCTGAAAAAGTTTTAACCTTTCCCTGGCCCACTTTTACCCAAACAACTTTTTTTGCTTTGACTTCAACTGTCTGGCCTACATAAGTTCCGTTTGCTACATAATTTGTGATGATTGCCATTAATTCTGCTCCATTAAGCCAGCATCGTAACCAGGTGCCAGCCACTTTAACTGATTAATTTCCTTATGTCCGCTCTTGAAAAGTGACTGGCATTTTATCGTTGGTATATAAAAATGAATCCTTTAGGGTTAGTAAACCTTATTTTCCCTTACTATTGGGGTGTGAGCAAGCAATCTGGCTGCGACGTTTATTGTTAGATAGAGCATACCTACGATGTTTAAAATAATCTTCCTTGCTGCATCGGCCTTGTTTCACTGGGTTCAAGGCCAATCACATCCTTAAAGCGGTTGCAAGTTTGCGGCGAAAAACCACTGTAATCGTCGTTGAAAAAGGCATAAACCGTATGCACCTGCGGCAAATGGGGTTGGAGCGTTTGCCACCACCAGTTGAGGTCATCCGTGCGGTCAACTATTTCGCGATCTTTATTTGGGAACCGGCCGCGCGGGCCGAGAAAGCGCAGATACAGAAAGTCTGTTGTTGGTATTATTTGCCGCGGCACATGAATATAATCAACCGAAACCAAGCAAATATTGCTGGCTTGCAGCAAGACGGCCGTTTCCGTTTTATCCCAGGAACGGTGGCGAAATTCAATAGCAAAGCGCATTTCTGATGGGAGTTGGGGCAGAAAGTTAACCAGTGCACCAACGTCAGCCATGGTGAAGTCAGGAGGAAACTGGATCAAGATGGGACCTAGTTTATCGTCCAGCAGGCGCATGCGAGAGAGAAATTCGGCCGTTAACTTCTCGGTTTTTAGGAGCCGTAAATCATGCGTGATCTGTCGCGGCATTTTGGGGCAGATTTTGAAGTCCGGAGGTGTCGTGGAAGCCCAACGCAATACCGTTTTTTCTGTTGGGGAGCCATAGAAAGTGGAATCCATTTCCAGGGCATTGAGCCGCTCGCCATAATAAGCTAAATGGTTGCGCGCGGGCAACCCGTCGGGATAGAAAGGGCCTACCCACTGTTTATAGTTAAAACCCATTGTGCCGATACGCCAATCAATCATGGAACGATCAAACGTTAATCCCGTTCAGATAAGATTCGGTCAAGTGGATCATCATCTTCATCCGTATAGGTTTTGCGTGTCTTCCCCCCGGACTTTGGATCTTCAACCAGACCCATTTCATAGAGGTGTTCCATTAACCGGGCCGCGCGAGGATAGCCTAAACGTAAACGACGCTGCAAATAAGAAGCAGACAGGTGCTCGTTTTTCTTGGCCAGTTCTATGGCTGCTTCCAATAGCGTGTCCGTTTCATCCAGTAATGCATGCTTGGCGATCAATGTTTCCCAAGGGGGGTCACCAGGAGAATGATCGGGGCGCATCTTCTTCCAGAAGGTGACTAATTTCTCCACCTCATCATCGGTAACAAAAATACCTTGTACGCGTGTAGGTCCGCTGGCGTCAGGAGCGAGAAAGAGCATGTCCCCCTTTCCGAGTAGCTGCTCGGCACCGATTGAATCTAAAATAACGCGCGAATCCGTGCCGGAAGCGACGTTAAAGGAGAGGCGAGCGGGAAAGTTGGCTTTGATTAAGCCGGTAATCACGTCGGTTGACGGCCGTTGGGTTGCCACAACTAGATGAATGCCGGTGGCTCTGGCCATTTGGGCCAGCCGGCAAAGGGTACGTTCTACATCGCCAGGATAAACATACATCAGGTCAGCTAATTCATCGATGAAGACCGCGATATAGGGCAGAGGCTGGGCATCATCCCCTTGCTGGGCGATACGCCGGTTATAACCGTTTAAGTTGCGTGCGCCCACCCTGGCGAAGGTTTCATAGCGCCGGTCCATTTCCACTGTTAGCCAGCGCAGCACCCCCACAGCGCGATCGGCTTCAACCTCTACCTTGCCGATGAGATGGGGCAGCCCGTTGAAGCGAATCAGCTCCACCTTTTTCGGATCGATCATGATGATCTGTAGCTGCTCAGGTGTATTGTTAAAAACAAGACTGGAAACAAAAGCATTGATACAGATAGATTTACCTGAACCGGTCGTTCCCGCAATAAGCAGGTGGGGCAGCTTAGCTAAATCAATCGCTTCCGTCTCACCTGAAACATTTCTTCCCAGCCCCACAGCCAAAGGAGCTTTGACCGTTCTGAATTGCGGCGATTCCAGCACGTCACGCAGGCGGACAAGATTGACCTGTGCATTGGGCACTTCAATACCGACCACGCCCCGGCCTGGAATTGGGGCTTGTATGCGTAAGCGTGGAGCGGCCAGGGCTAAGGCCAGATCACGCCGCAGGGCCGAAATTTGTCCGATTCGGATTTTATGTCGGGTAATCTGGCCGTCCGGTCCCGTTTTTTCAATATACCCTGGTGTTACCCCATACTGGGTCACGGCCGGTCCTCGGCGGATTTGGGTTACTTCGGCAGGAATGCCAAAATCGGCCAGCGTCTGTTCAATCGTTTCTTTTCGTTCCTGGATTTCCTGCTCATCCTCGTCCATTGACGATCCTGATTCAAGCAGAGTAATTGGCGGCAGACGACGATCGCGCCGTTTGGGTTTAGGGGCAACTGCCGGCGGTGGCGAAGCGGCGGCCGAAATTCTTGCTGTCGGTGAGGCAGGAGATGGTATGATGTTCTTTGTTTGCCGCCTTTTACTTTTTTTCTCGATCTCTTCAGGTGCGACCTCAGTTGCCCAATTTCCGGTTCTTCGGGAGCTGCGCCAGAGGAAATGATGGACCGTCTCCCATTTCAAGCCGATCAACAATGAAAAACCCCAGATTAACAGTGAGATATACAATACGCCGGTCAAAACAGGTCCGAGGAAATCTAAGAGAGGTTCTGATAATGCCCACCCCACAAGACCGCCGGCTTGCCCTTGATAAGCGTCAACCATTGTCGCCCCGGAAAGTTGGTGACTTAAAGCCAGCGCAGGTAATAATATTAATTCCAGGCCGATGATTTGTGCCGGCCGGATATGGTATGGTTTTTCAACTTTGCGCAGCATTATGTGTATACCCGTTCCGGCCACGATGAGGCTGAGTGCTATCGCTCCCCAACCGAAAATTTGACTCAATAAGCGAGTCCACCATTGCAGCCAGTCCGACTGTGTAAAACCAAATAGAGCCAACAGAGTGACAACGGCCACAATAAATAGCAGTAGACCGACCATTTCCAGCCGGTAAGGCATCAGTTTGCTGATCAGCCGTTCATCCCAGGTTGGGGGAGGTGGAGAACGCTTCTTTGAACGACTGGAAGAAGTTTTTGATCGGGTCATGGGTCTCACCTGCGATGGGGGCAGGACAGTCGATATGACACCCATTGTACTCTCTCAGCCGGACAGTATCAATATTCCTTATGGATTTTTGTGGGTTGGGCGAATCGTTATGTCTTATTCAGACCGCGCAAAGAGAGGGCTAGTCGCTTCTCCTGGCTGTTCACATACAATACCCTGGCCTGGATCTTCTTTCCGATTTTCATCATGCCGCGTGGATGAAAAGATGCGTCTTCCCCCATTTCCGAGACATGGATCAAGCCCTCTAATTCTTCCTCTAGCAAGATGAAAGCTCCGAAGTTGGTGATATTGCTGACAACTCCGCTGACGATATCACCGGGGTTGTAACGTTCGCATGCCGTTTGCCAGGGGTCCGGTTTGAGGCGTTTATAGCTTAATGCGACGCGCTCCCTTTCATGATCGACAGTGAGCACCAGGATATCAATCTCTTGTCCGGCTTGCAGGACATGGCTCGGATGGGTGACCCGGCTCCATGAAAGCTCAGAGATATGCACCAGTCCCTCCAGGCCACCCAGATCGACAAATGCGCCAAAGTCGGTCAGGTTGGTGACCCGGCCGCGCATGATGCTTCCGCTTCTAACTCTGTTTAACGTGTCAATTCGCTGAGAGGCTCTAACCTGTGCGGCCCTTTCAGATAGGACAAGCCGATTTTTTCCCGAATTGACTTCAATTATCTTTAAAGTGAGGGTTTTGCCTTGCAAACCGGCTAAAACACGTAAGCGTTCACGCGCTACATGTAAAAAAGGGAAATCTAGCAATTGAGAGGCGGGCACAAAGCCTTGCAGTTCCCTCCAGGTGACGAGTAAACCCCCTTTATTGTAACCACTTACCTGAAGACGTAGGGAACGATCAGCAATCATCATTTCCTGGGCCAGTTGCCAGGAATCATTGGTTTCACTTGTGCTGCCGTTTGGGTTGGTAAGGGGGTGACTGATTAATTCATTCTCCTCCACGATGCGGGGAGTGATTTTTAACTCATCCTGTAAGAATAGTGCTGACCAATAAGCATCATCTTTTTTAACAGGATTCACGATACTGCTGTGTTTCCTATTCATTTTCCAGTACTTCCTTCCCGTGAGGGTGTGAAAAAAGCGTGAACTCTAACTTTATGTCTATTATAAAGAGGTATGCAGTGCTGTCAATAGGAATGTTATGTTTACTCATTAAGTAAACGAAATCCGCAACCAGGCCTGAACCCCTTTGGTCATTAGCACGGAAATGTGGATTGATAATGATATAATAGACCCCTATGAGTGAATTAATGGTATCAAACGTCAAGAAGGCTCTGGCCAGTCAATGGATTGGCCGCAATTATCGTTATATAGAAAGTGTGGGATCGACCAATGATCTTCTTAAACAAGAGGTGGCTGATGCCAATCCCCCTGCCGGGACTGTTTTCTTAACAGATTTTCAATCGACAGGCCGAGGGCGTCTCGACCGGCGTTGGGAAGCGCCGCCAGGGACCTCATTATTGTTTTCTATTCTGTTTAGACCGGACTGGCCAGGCGAGCGATTGCCCTGGTTGACGATGATTGCCGGGACGGCCGTTGCTAAGTCAATTGAAGCTGAGACCGGCATCAACACATTTCTTAAATGGCCCAATGATGTGATCGTCAAACACCATGAAATCTGGCACAAAGTTTGCGGCATATTGCTTGAAGGACAGGTGATGCCCAGCGCACACCTGGCTTATGCGATTTTAGGGACTGGCATCAATGTCAATATCCCGGAAGCGCAACTTCCTAAAGCTGCGCTGCCGGCGACTAGCTTATCAACGGTATTAGGTCGCCAGGTTTCGCGCTTAAATTTGCTGATAACTTTGCTGCAACAGGTAGAAGATTTATACGAGCTGGCAGACCAGGGTGAATCCCCGCAGCAAGCCTGGGAAAATCGCTTGAACACCATTGGGCAAAAAGTTGAGATTTTCTCATCTGCCAGGGAAAAGGTTGTTTCGGGATTCGCTGAAGGCGTTGGCGAGTGGGGAGAGCTCCTTGTGCGCGATGATTCCGATCAACTGCACAAAATAATGGCTGGAGATGTAACCCTACGTCAAAGCTTCACCTGAAATTGGCGTTCACCTCGCTGGGAAGAAATATTGGGTAAACCTCTAGTGGACAGAGAATGTCCTATTGGTACAATTCAAATAGATTTTAAGTAGTTTTGCATTAGATTTGTCAATTTTTCTGTGGAATTTTCAGAGGTACGAGAAAATAAAAATTGACAAATCTTTCGTATATTTACTTAACAGGTAGTCTATTACTATTATTGGTTACCTAAAATTTGACAACTTTTATTAAATGGTTTTCGCTCATATAGCAAGTGAAAAGTTGTCAAATTTCTTTGTAAATAAATTTTAGTAATAGTTGCCACAGCAAACTAAATCTGTATTAGTAGTGGAGCAGAACACGCAGAGTGAAGAACCTGCCGATCTTTTTTGGTTAAGTATGGAAAATAATTGGGGAAAGGAGCGGTAAGATGAATCATAAATTTTTCGGGGTTATAGTATTTCTTACTTTCTTAATCTTATCTGCCTGCCGCCAGCAGGAAGTCGATCAAGGCGTGATCGAAGTTATAAACAGTCAGGAGCAAGCTGAACCGGCAGCAACCGATGTGCCTACACCAACACCCGCTCCTGAAGCTGGGGCTGAGGAAGCTGCCGTTCCAGAGGTTTTCGTGCCGATCACGGTTGATGATATAGGTATCACAACAGTGGTTCCTGAAGGATGGCCGCCGATAGAAGGGGACCCGCTATTGAAAAATGCCTGGGGACCTGGGGAGTTTCGTTTTGTCGCCTTTCACACTTTCCCTGGCCTGGATGCAAGCTCGGCCATGGCCGAATTGTTAGGAATTGAGTTAGATGAACTGCGGCAAAATTCGGCGGAGGGGACATATTGGGAGGAACGAATCGGTCGTTATGACTGGGCACTATATAACATCGATAATCCTGATATTGGTTTGGGTCAGTCGGTGGCCATGACCATCCAAGATGGCACGGTTTACATTGTGAGCTTATTTGTGGAAATGGATGACAGGGATGTGGTCCTCAACGCTGTCCTGGATAATTTTGTGGTTGAAGGTGGCGAGGTGGGACAGATAGGTGCCGGCGGGGCTGAAGAATCCCGCCCGGAGGAATCGGAGACGGTCACCAAATTGTTAGCAAAGGATTGGGTATTGGAGCTGCTTCTTGATGGTAGTGGTGAAGTATATGATGTGCTGCCCGGAACGGAGCTAACGATTGTGTTCAAATCTGACCGGCGGGTTACCGGATCGGCCGGTTGTAATGATTTCGCCAGTACCTTTACCCTGGATAAAGAGACATTGACGATTACAGCCCCGGCCAAGACGCGCATGAGTTGTGAAGAACCACAGGGAATCATGGTGCAGGAAACGCAATATTTAAATAATCTATCGGCCGTGAACGCCTATCAAATAAAAGAAGACCAGTTGCTACTATTAAATGAAGAAGGAAATGCAATCCTTGAATACAGCGCGCGTTAACACGAACCAACCGGCGCTTATCATGTGACAGTCACATATTTCTCTTGTCGGGAGAGATCGGAGCGATTCAAGTGACTGTCACTTGCTGAGAAACTTCGGAAACGGACAACTCAGTTAAGATATTTGGGATTTATTAGGAGGTAATGAATGGGAGATAAAACAACAATTTTTAAGGTTTTAGCGGGCCTCGTTATCGTCTGCGGTTTGCTCATCGTTTTGACAGTTCCTACACAAGCACAATCTTCGCCACGCTGGAACGCCAGTTATTGGAATAACACTTCCCTGAGTGGGCCACCTGCCCTACAGCGTGTTGAATTAAGTGCCCCCAATTACAATTGGGGTAAAGGATCACCGGCGCCAGGAATTATCCAGGATGATTATTTTTCCGCCCGTTGGCAGACGGGTGCTCATTTTGATCCGGGACGTTATCGCATTACGGTCAGCAGCGATGATGGTGTACGGGTATGGGTCGGAACAAATTTACTCATTGACGAATGGCACAATGCCGCCAATCAAAGTTACACGGCCGATTTTGATATCCAAACTGCCGGTTCGCAGACCGTCATCATTGATTATTTTGAAAACACAGGAGATGCCTTAATTTCATTTTCCTGGCAGCGGCTTGGCAATGTTGCACAAACAGGGCCGACTAAAGCTGAATACTTTAACAATATGAACCTTGAAGGAGAGCCTGCCCTCATCCGCTATGAGAATGAAATAAACTTCAATTGGGGTCAAGGTTCGCCCGCTCCCGGAGTGATCAACAACGACCATTTTTCGGCTCGTTTTACACGAAGCATGGATCTCGCCGCAGGGACCTATCAATTCACGGTGAAAGCAGATGATGGCGTACGCTTCTGGATCAACGGCCAATTATTGGTTGATCAATGGTATGATTCCCCGGCACTCCCATTTGTGGTGGAGTTGGATCTACCCGCCGGTGTTACTCATTTTGTGGCGACATATTATGAAAATGTGGGTGAGGCTCAGATATCAATTACCGGTACACAGCTCGACGGCACCGTGGGCGGTGGTAGTGGCGGTGCGGACAACGGCAGTGGCATCACCGCAACGGTTGATCCCAGCTATCTAAATATGCGCAGTGGTCCGGGCGTTGATTTCGATGTCATTGAGGTCTTGCGGCGCGGAACATTCCTTGTATTAACCGGCAACCAACAAGACTATTGGGTGGAAGTTGAGACGCCAACCGGCAGCGTGGGTTGGGTCAGCAGCCGCTACCTTGATTTCAATTTGCAATTTACGGTGGAATAAACGATTGGTGGCAAAATGAGCGCTGATTTAGGCCAGCAGACGCCAACTGATCAAGCCTTATTCAGCAAAAATAATCACCTTTTCCAATTGGCGGAAATGGGTCATGTACGGCTGCCAGGAAATGTTCTGGGAAACAATCCCGACCTTCTTAATAAAATCATCTATCCCATAGCCACGATTCTGTTTGGCTTTCTGGTCCCATTCTTATCCGTAATATTTGGTTTGCCGATCCGGCTGCCGGTTCTTCTTGGTCTTGTTGTGCAGGAGACGGCCGTGGGCCAGGCGATCTTTCTGATTGGATCATTCCTACCTATCTTTTTACTGATCTGGTTTTGGTTGTGGTTGTTTGAGCGACGTCCATTTTGGACGGTGGGCTTGGAACGGCCGTTCCTGAAGAAATATCTTCGCGGATTACTGGTCGGTTTAATCATGTTTTCATTGGCAGTGATTATTCTATCTACCCTGGGCATGGTAGAAATAGAAACGCCGGTTGGCGGGCGCTTTGGCCTGATATCCCTTGTTGGAACGGCGATCATTTTCCTGGGATGGATAGTGCAGGGCGCGGCCGAGGAAGTCCTGGCGCGGGGTTTTCTGCTGCCGGTGATTGGATTGCGCTGGGGTCCGGTGGCAGGGATTCTGATATCTTCTATCTTTTTTGCCTTTCTGCATTTGTTAAATCCTAATGTGACCTGGATCAGCATCTTAAACCTGGCTTTGTTTGGCCTTTTTGCTGCCCTTTACGCGCTTTATGAAGGAAGGTTGTGGGGTGTTTTTGCCATTCACTCCATTTGGAACTGGGCACAGGGGAATTTATTCGGATTTGAAGTGAGCGGCATGAGTATTCAATCGGGCTTGATATTTGATTTAATGGAAGCCGGCCCTGATTGGATTACCGGGGGATTGTTTGGTCCGGAGGGGGGCATCATTATCACTATCATTTTACTTGCCGGTTCTTTGCTGCTTTGGATTGCAGGGAAACGGCCAGAATTAACTTCAGGAGACAATGGAAAATAACAGCATAAAAACAAAAGAAGGAAAGCAGAGACCGGTGGTGGTCTCCATTCTTGCCGTCATGTTAGCCCTGAACGGCATATTGACGATCATCAATGGCTTAAGTTTTGCGGCCGGACCTGTCGTCCTGGCATTAGGTGTCCTGGCTATTTTGCTGAGCATCGGCCTATGGCTGTTGTGGTCCTGGGCCTGGCTTGGCACATTGTTGTTACAGGTCATAGCCGTTGGGTTTGCCATTTATGATTGGTTTACCGGTGGGCCGATTGATGTCATCGGAATGGGGTTGGGAGTGATTATTATCATATACTTGCTTCGATCTGAAATAAGAGCCATCTTCTTTTCCTAAAAAATGGAAGCTTTCGCCAGGCAGGTTCGTTTTCAACTCTGATAAGGTTAAATTACATTTGGGTAAATGAAGGCCGTTTCCCCTTTTTATTTTCAAAGCTATAATGAACCTTACAATGGTTTATGCCGCTTTACTCACCGGAATATATATCGCTGTTTTACTCTTGATCATCGTGTATGACCTGCGAGAGCGGAGGATATTAAACATCCTCACAATACCGGTCACTGCGCTGGCCATTTTTCTGGCTTATGGGCAAGGATCTCAATCTTTGTATTCAACGCTCCTGGGCGCGTCAACGGGCTTTTTATTTTTCTATGCCCTTTTTCTTTTCGGCCGCCGCTTATATGGATCACCGGCTTTAGGCTTTGGAGATGTGAAATTGGCGATGCTCTTAGGGGCTATGGTCGGTTTGCAACATGTTTTTTTCACATTAGCGCTGGGAATAATTGTAGCCGGCGGAGCTGCTGTCATCTCGATCAAGCGGCAGGGGCAGCTTCGGTCAGGCATGACTATGCCATATGGTGCATTCATGTCCCTGGCCGGTATTCTCATGCTGATTTGGATCACATTTTTATAATGGATTTTTCAGATGGATAGGATAGACATTCGGTCGATTCATGAGATAACCGAAATGGGGGCTGTTGAGAATATACAGCTAAAAATCTGGGGTAAAGATGAACGGGAAATTATGCCCGCGCACTTGCTTCATGCCTTGCAGCATAATGGTGCTGCCTTACTTGGAGCCTACGATGGCCAGAAACTGGCCGGTTTTTCTCTAGCGATTTTAGCAACTGTTGAAGACTTGAATAACCGCATTGACCAGGTGGCTGCGGCCAGGTTGAAGATGTATTCCGTTATCACCGGGGTACTGCCGGAATATCGTGACGCCGATGTGGGCTACCGGTTAAAATTAGCCCAGCGTGATTTCGCTTTGCGCATCGGAGTGCGCTTAATTACCTGGACCTATGATCCCCTGGAAAGTCGTAACGGCCGTTTCAATATCGGTAAGTTGGGAGCGATTTGCCACCGCTATCACCGTAATTTTCATGGGGATTTGGTCGGCATTAATGCCGGATTGGCCACTGATCGTTTCGAGGTGGAATGGTGGGTGACCAGCAACCGGGTGAAAGGCAGGGTCAAACGTAATAGACGGCCGTTATCTTTACAATCACTCGTCGGCGGAGGCGCGGCTTTAGTTAATGAAGCTACCTTTAATACTGCCGGGCTGCCCGTTCCCCCGGCCAATTATGTCAGCCGGCCGGGAAATTTGATCCTCATGGAGATACCGGCCGATTTACAGCAGATAAAAGAAGATAATTTTGCACTGGCCAGGCGCTGGCGCTCACATTCCCGTCTCTTATTTGAAGAGCTTTTTAACAGCGGTTTTGTGGTCACGGATTTCGTAGGAATGACGGATGATGATGGCCATAAACGAAGTTTTTATCTTTTTACCCACCAGGATTCGTGAGTCACCAGGCTATAAATTGACAACAGTGCCCGATTTAGAAAAGAGTGTATTAATGTATGGCGATTTGGCCAAATCGCCATACAAGCGACTATTATGAAAATTGAAGCCGTCGATCTTTATGCCATCAGCCAACCGTTGATCCGCCCCTTCGTCACCAGCTTTGGTCCCCAATTAGACCGGGACTGCCTGCTGGTTGCCCTGCACAGCGATGGTTTAACCGGTTGGGGTGAGTGCGTGGCCACCAATGATCCGGGTTATAGTTATGAAACGGCCGTCACTGCCTGGCATATCTTACATGACTTTTTAATCCCGGCCGTTTTGGGCCAGGAAATTGAAGAACCGGGGGATTTAAGTCCGCTTCTGGGCAGCGTGCGGGGCCATCCCCTGGCCAAGGCGGCGCTGGATCAGGCCGTTTGGGATTTAACCGCCCAACGAGATGGCCTATCCATGGCCCAAAAGCTGGCCGCTCCTTATACCGAAGGACCGCGAAAGCGTGTAAAAGTGGGGGTCAGCATCGGCATACAGCCCACGATGGAGCATACCCTGGCCCTGATTCAACAGCATATTGACACGGGATACGGCCGGGTCAAGCTCAAGATCAAGCCCGGACATGATGTTGATCTGGCGCGAACCGTTCGCCAGACGTTCCCGGATCTGGTTTTCATGTTGGATGCCAACTCTGCATATACACTACAGGATGCGGACACATTACGAGCGCTGGACCATTTTCGTTTACTAATGCTCGAACAACCCTTAGGACATGATGATATTTACAACCACAGTAAATTGCGGAATTTGATCGAAACGCCCCTTTGCCTGGATGAGAGCATCACATCGGCCGCTCATGCCCAATTTGCCCTGGAAGTCGGGGCTTGCGATATTATCAATATTAAGCCAGGCCGTGTTGGTGGTTGGACTGAAGCGCGCAAGGTGCATGATCTCGGCCGTCAGGCAGGCATCGATCTTTGGGTAGGTGGCATGCTGGAAACGGGTGTCGGCCGGGCGGCGCAATTGGCGCTGGCTTCGCTGCCCGGTTTCACGCTGCCGGGTGATATTTCAGCCACCGAGCGGTATTACAACCCGGACATTACTGCCCCATTTGAACTGAACGCTGAAGATAGTACCATTGCTGTACCGGGTCGCCCAGGGCTGGGTGTCGAAATAAATATGGCTCAATTGGCTGCCGTGTTGCAGCGACGTCAAAGTTTTTCGTTATAAAAAATCCAATAAAGGATTGGTGCGCAATCTATGTTTAACGACCAAAAAATTTCATTTATCGGGGCGGGAACCATGGGTGAAGCCATGATCCGCGGTCTCCTGGGCCAAAATATCGTCCAACCGGATCAGATAATCGCCGCCGACCCCTGGGACAAAAGAGTCAAATTTCTATCAGAACAATATGGTGTCGCGGCGACTCAAGATAACCGGCAGGCGGCCGAAGATGGCCAGATCGTCATTCTTTCCATAAAACCGCAAAGTATCCCCTATGTGCTGCCCGAAATCCGCGGCCATTTACGCCGCCAGGATCTGCTGCTCTCCATCATCGCCGGCGCACCAATTAAGAAATTAGCCGATGGCGCGGCGCATGCGTCGGTCGTGCGCGCGATGCCCAACACGCCGGCCCAAATCGGTATGGGTATTACGGTTTGGACAGCGACGGCAGAGGTGAGTGACGAGCATAAAGAGCAGGCCGGGGCTATCTTAGGCTCCCTTGGTGAGGAGATTTTTGTCGAGCAGGAGAGCTATCTCGATATGGCTACGGCTCTGAGCGGATCGGGGCCAGGATATATTTTCATGATGATGGAGGCCCTGATTGATGCCGGCGTCCATCTCGGTTTTTCCCGCCATGTAGCAAGAAAACTGGTTTTCCAAACGATGCTTGGATCAGTTGAGTATGCGCTGCGGTCCGGCAAACATGTGGCCGAACTTCGCAATCAGGTGACGTCTCCGGGCGGAACGACGGCCGCTGCCCTTTACCACATGGAAAAGGGGGGTCTGCGCACGGTCATCTCACGCGGCATTTGGGCGGCATATGAACGGTCAGTGGCCTTGGGCAGAGGGGAAGAGGTTAAGGACCCCAGCTTATAATAATGCCCAAGACGCTAGAAAAAACTTTATCGAATAGATCGGTAGATGCTCAGCAAAGCGTGGGATCGTCACCGGCATACGGCCGAATAATATTACAGGACGGTCGGCGCTGGCTGTCCTTCAACCATCCGGTGCATGTTTTCGTTACTAACGAGGCGCATGAAGTCCAATCCACTCTAAGGGAAATTGAAAAGGCGGTTTCCCAAAGCGGCATTTTTGCAGCCGGTTTCATGGCTTATGAAGCGGCGGCAGCTTATGATTTGGCCGTGAATCCGGCTCAGGAAGGATACGGACCATTATTGTGGTTTGGATTGTATGAACGGCCAGAAACAAGCCATTCGTATCCCTCCCTTTTATCGGCTGGGGGTACATACCAGCTAGGGAAATGGCAGATGAGCTTGAGCGAGGAGGAGTATACTCAGGCGATAAAAAGCATCAAATCTTATATTGCACGCGGGGATACCTACCAGGTAAATTACACCATGCGGCTAAAAACCGAATTTAGCGGGGATCCCCAAGGTTTGTTTTGGGATTTGAGCCAGGCCCAAAGGGGGGAGTATGCGGCCTATTTGGATGTAGGCAGCCATGTCATTTGTTCGGCCTCCCCAGAATTGTTCTTCCGGGTTGAAGGAAACCGGCTCACATCGCGGCCGATGAAGGGCACAGCCCATCGTGGGCGCACCTTAGAGGAAGATCGCCAGAGTATTATAGAGCTGCAAAATTCCGCCAAAAACCGGGCGGAAAATGTGATGATTGTCGATATGATTCGCAATGATTTCGGCCGCATCGCCAAAATTGGCAGCGTGAAGGTTCCTGACCTGTTCACTGTGGAAAAGTACCCCACATTGCTGCAAATGACCTCGACCGTAACGGCCGAAAGCGATGCATCCCTGCCTGATATGATGGAAGCGATGTTCCCCTGCGCGTCGATTACCGGTGCGCCTAAAGTTAGAACGATGGAAATCATCCGCGAGTTGGAACCGCTGCCCAGGGGCGTTTATACGGGCGCTATCGGATATTGGGGGCCGGGGCGTCAGGCTCAGTTTAATGTGGCTATTCGCACAGTTGTGATTGACCGTGAAACGAACACGGCCCGGTATGGTGTGGGCAGCGGAATCGTTTGGGATTCCGACGTCCTGGCTGAGTATGAAGAATGCCGCTTAAAATCAGCCGTGTTAAATCGCCGGCAGCCTGATTTTGACCTTCTGGAAACGTTGCTTTGGACGCCTGGGGAAGAATATTTCCTGCTTGATTATCATCTGGATCGTTTGAGGCGTTCGGCCGATTATTTTGACTACTCGCTGAATCTTCCACAGCTTCAGGATCAACTGAATGAGTTGTCAAGTGAGCTTTCTGTGCCTCATAAAGTTCGCATACTATTATCCAGCGACGGCCGGATCAAATCGCAAGCTGTTTCGTTAGCTGAAGCGCCTATGATAGAGCCGGTACGCGTGGGTTTAGCGTCAGAAGCAGTGGATTCTAATGAAATCTGGCTGTACCATAAGACGACCCGACGCAAGATTTACGAGGAAGCACTCGCTTCACGCCCGGATTGTGATGAAGTCCTACTGTGGAACGAACGAGATGAATTAACAGAAGCAACCAACGCTAATATTGTGTTGGAATTGGATGGCCGCCTTTTTACGCCACCGGTTTCTTCTGGTTTGTTGGCCGGCACGTTTCGCCGGTATTTGCTGGACCAGAAAAGGATTACAGAGAGGGTTTTAAAAATTTCTGACTTGCAGCATTGCCGCAATCTTTATTTAATCAATTCCGTGCGTAAGTGGGTCAAGGTTAAATTAATAGATGAGGTATCAAATTGGCTGATTTGAATCGCATATTGTTAACGGGGGGAGCCGGTTATATCGGCAGCCACACGGCTTTGGAACTGCTCAATGCCGGATATGAAGTGGTGATTGTCGATAACCTGGATAACAGCAGCCAGGAATCCTTGAGTCGCGTTCAAGAGATAACCGGAAAACCTTTAACTTTTCACCAGGTTGATATTCTAGATGAAAAGGCGTTGCGCGAAGTGTTTGCAGGAGCGCCAATTGATGCGGTGATCCATTTCGCAGCATTAAAAGCGGTAGCTGAATCCGTTGCCCATCCACTACATTACTATCACAATAATGTGACCGGGACTTTGCAGCTTTGTGACGTGATGCGCGCCTATGGAGTGAAGAATATTGTTTTTAGCTCTTCGGCAACGGTGTATGGCGATGCTCAGGAAATGCCGTTGTTGGAAGAGTTTCCTTTGCTGCCTGCGGCCAATCCTTACGGCCGTACCAAGCAGATGATGGAAGATGTACTGCGCGATTTATATGTCTCCGACAATGAGTGGAATATCGCTATCTTGCGTTATTTCAATCCCATTGGCGCCCATACAAGCGGCCGAATCGGAGAAGATCCCAACGGTATCCCCGCCAACCTCCTTCCATACCTGACTCAAGTGGCGGTCGGCAAACGTCCCTACTTGCGCGTATTTGGCGATGATTATCCTACCCCGGATGGCACGGGCATCCGCGATTATATTCATGTTGTCGATCTGGCAAACGCTCATGTTATGGCCTTACCCAAACTGGCCTCCGGTTCGGGCCTGGTCACCTACAATCTCAGCACGGGAAAAGGGAGTTCTGTTCTGGAAGTATTGGCCGCTTTTGAAAAGGCCTGCGGCCAGAAAATTCCCTATCAGATCATGTCCAGACGCCCCGGTGATTTGGCTGTATCCTATGCCGACTCCAGCAAGGCGGAACGAGAACTGGGCTGGATCGCCGAGCGCGATTTGAATGATATGTGCGTCGATGCCTGGCGTTGGCAATCTCAAAACCCTGATGGTTTTGACTAGCTTATCGACCCTTTGTAGCGCATTTCGCCCGAATTGCGCGTTCGCATTCTCCAACTTTACAAGGCTATCGACTAGCTTATTGACCCTTAAATTCCGGCTCGCGCCGTATCAAGAAGCTCTGCGTCCCTTCCATGAAATCTTCGGTGCTGAGAAGCTGGCTTTGCGCCCACCCTTCCAGCATCAATCCGCGATCAATATCGGCCAGGCCATCAATAACCCGTTTGGCCATGCCAACCGCTAAAGGCGCGGCCTGGGCGATTTCTTTGGCTAACTCGTCTCCTTTATGAATCAGTTCCCCTGAGGGTACAACGTAGTTAAGGATGCCCCACTGCTCCGCTTGCTGCGCATCAATGGTTTTTCCTGTGAAGATCAATTCCTTAGCGCGGGCCGGCCCGACGAGACGGGTGAGACGGGTTGTGCCGCCCACATCCGGGATAAGGCCCAAACGCGTTTCCGGCAGGCCAAGTTTTGTCCCTTCTTCACCGATGCGCATATCACATGCCAGGGCCAGTTCCATAGCCAGTCCCAAACAATGCCCATGCAGCAGGGCGATAGTGGGCAGCTCCAATCTTTCTAAGCGCGTCAAAACGCGCTGGTAATCGTCGGTAATTGTCCGCGCTTTTTGCTGCCAGTTTGCGCCATATTTTTGGGGCAGTTGCAGAAAATCCGTGACATCAATGCCGGCCGAAAATGCTTTGCCCTGGCCGCGAATGAGCACAGCCCGCACGCCTTCGGCCCGCCCGGCAAGCCCAATCGCCTCATCAAAAGCGTGATATAAGGGTTGATTCAGCGCATTCCGTTTATCAGGACGATTCAATACAATTTCATAAATTGTGTCCCGTTGCTGCGTAATCACAAGTTTGGTCATCTGATAACTCCTGAATTTTGTTAAAAATGCCATCCATTTCATATTGGCATCCGTAACAAAATTATATCCGCGCCTACTTTTTAACGCATTTGACAAAGTGCATGGGGCAAATTATAGTGATGCTTTTAAAGTGCAAATGACAGTACAGCAATTTTCTTTTTACTCCTTGCAGCGTTCCTGGTTGCGCTTAGCCTTGGTTTGGTTAATCATTTGGCTGGCGGCATTTACGCTGCTCAGCACCTGGTTTCAAAATGCCTGGCAATGGCTGTTCTTATCCGGTGGGGTATTGATTTATTGCCTGTGGGTGTTAAGACGCCGCTTATCCCTGAATCATCGGCCACAAGAGCGTGATTTGTTTCCTACCTTTGGGCCTGGCAACCAGCTTTCGTTGTTTCGCGGTTTGGTGATCGGATTACTCGCCGGCTTTCTGCTTTTGCCTGAACCCTCTGTCCCCCTGGCTTGGATTATCGCCCTGCTGTATACTGCTGCCAGTATTGCCGATTGGACGGATGGCTATGTCGCCCGTCGTGTTGACCAGGTTACCGTATTGGGCCGGCGGCTGGATATGGAATTTGACGGGTTAGGCGTTGCCGTGATCAGCCTGTTAGCTATCCACTACGGCCAATTACCCTTTTTGTTCTTGATCGTCGCCTTCGCCCGTTATCTTTTTTTACTGGGAATCTGGTGGCGTAGGCGTTTGGATAAACCAGTTTATGACCTGCCGCCAAGCGTGCATCGACGGGTGATGGCCGGCATGTTAATGGGTATGATGACCGTTGTCTTGTGGCCTATCGTTCCGCCGCAAATGGCCACATTGGCCGCCATAGTGATGGCGGTTCCTCTGCTCTTGGGCTTTGTCAGGGATTGGCTGTTCACGGCCGGAATTCTGAACGGGGAAGAACCTGCCTATCTTTTAATCCAACGAACTTTATATCAAATAATGGCTCTTTGGCTTCCGCCATTGTGGCGCCTATTATTAGCGATCGCCATGGTGATGATTTTGTTGGCAGCCCAGCCCTGGTATATGCCGCAAGACTGGGCCGATTTGCTGTTTTCATGGGGCGTTCCTCTGCCGGGATTATTTGCGGCTATCCTAAGTGTGACGGCCGTGTGTGCTGCAATCATGGTGTTTTTGGGCCTCGCCGGCAGGATAGGAGCTATCATGCTTCTTTTCCCTATTGGTTTTGACATCGCAACCCGTGGATTAGTCTGGACCAATGGCCTGGCGCTGGTTTGCGCCATGTGCCTCGCTCTGCTGGGCAGCGGCCTTATGTCACTATGGCAGCCGGAGGAGGATTTTATTCTCCAGCGCAGAGGGTCAAAAAGTGATTAGCATGAAAAAATGGCTGTTTAGATTCGCACCCTGGGTTCTAGCCCTTTTGATCCTGGCCTGGGTGATGCAGACGGTATCAGTAGAGGATGCAGTGGCTGCCATTCAACAACTGCGCTGGTCGCAGATCATGCTGTTAATCATGCTCAATGGCTTAATTTTGATTTTCCTGACCGGCCGTTGGTGGATTATTCTGCGCGGTCATGGCCAACGCATTCCTTTCTTTTCCCTGTTTGGCTACCGGATGGCCACATTCGGCGTTAGTTATTTCACACCCGGGCCGCATATGGGCGGCGAACCATTGCAGGTGTATTTTTTAGAGAAAGAGCATGGAACGCCGCGGCCTAAGGCCCTGGCCGCCCTATCGCTCGATAAAACGTTGGAATTGTTGGTCAATTTTGCATTTTTGACGGTTGGGATCATTCTGATCTTCAGGCAGCGTACATTGGGAGATGTAGTAAGCATAGAGGCGGCCGGGTTGGCGGCCGTTTTGCTGCTCATACCCTTGTTTTATTTGCTGGCTATTTGGGCCGGTAAAACACCATTAACCTGGTTAGCTGCAACTTTATTAAAGTTACCTCTTATTTCCAGCATTCCAACCTGGCAGACACGCTTGCAGCGGGTAGTCATAGCCATTCAAGCGGGCGAACAGGAGACAACAATCTTCTGCCGCCAGGCGCCAAGATCGCTGGTTCTGGCATTTTTTATGTCGATCATCGGGTTTCTGCTCATGATCGGCGAGTTCTGGTTGATGGTTTCTTTTCTTGGAATTCCATTGACATTGCTCCAACTGATAACAGCATTAACGGCGGCGCGTATTGCGATTCTTCTACTGCTTCCTGGAGCAATTGGTGTGTTAGAAGCCAGCCAGGCACTGGCCTTTGGTACAATGGGGTTGAATCCGGCGATCGGCATCAGCGCCAGCTTGCTCATTCGTCTGCGTGATGTTTTTGTCGGTATTATTGGCATCTGGTGGGGGAGCAAAAAAATGACGGGTATAAAAAACCTTAATCAAACCGAAGGAGGTAAAATCTTATGAGCGCGCGCTTGGGACCTTCCGCCCAAAAAAATCAAGTTGGTGGGCGACATAAACCAATCTGCTGGCGTCGACCTGGGCATGCCGTTGGGTGACCCAGGCCGTGAGTCGTGTCGGATCCAATTGCGGATGGCCGGATAACGCGTTATGAATCGTATGCAGGATGAAATGTAAGAAGTAGGCTTCATCTTGCGCGTAACCATGCGGTCCGGCAAAAACTACCCAATCGGAACTGCCGGCAGCCGTGATTTCCCCTCCCGCGGCCGTTATGGCTGCAAACAATCGCCGTCCGGTCTGACTATGCCCGGCAGGTCGACCGTTGGTGACCCGTTCATCCATTGTGCGGTGATAAAGCGCCATTATTTTCTCATCGAGCGCCGGATCGATTGTTGGTTGGAAAATCGTTTCCCCATCAAAGTTCAGAGTAAAATAAAAGAATCCGCCTAGATTTAACAAGCTGAATAACAGCGGCAAGGTTTCGCTTAAATCAACCAGGTCCAAAAAAGCGTGGGCGACGAGTAAATCCCACGTTCGCACATTCTGCTCTCTGGCCGTAAAATCATAGAGATCAATCGCTTCCAGCTCTAAGGAAAAATTAGACGGAATAGTTTGCAGTCGCCGGTCCGCTTCTCGAATATTCGCAGCCTGGGCATCAATGGCCGTATAAATGCCATCCTGGCCGAAAACTTGCTTCTCCGCCAGTCGTTCGACCATCGTGCCGATGCCCGCGCCGATTTCTAAAATGCGTAACGGTTTACCTGGTAACGACCGTCTCATTGCCTCCCAGACCTGGGCGTTTAATGCACGGTCATCCACGCTTTTTTTCGCCGACAAATAACGGGTAAAGGAATAAGGCGGTAACGATTGGTCAGCCAATGAATGATCCTTGATAAATTAAGATGATCTGTCGGCCATTTGCAATAAAAATTGGCGAGCCTTTTCCATACTGGCCTCCCAGGTAGGATGGGCTTGGGTATACTGCAAAGCCCCGCAACCCATGCCGGCCAATAAATGCCGGTCCTCATGAAGCTTTTTTATTTTTTTCGCCAGGTCATCTTTGTCATAAGGCGATACCAGATAGCCATTCTGCCTATCGTTGATGATCTCATGAGCAGCCCCAATGGTAGAGCCAATGGCGGGCAGGCCAAAGCGCATAGCCTCCAGGTAGACAATGCCGAAGCCCTCATAGGTTGATGGCATGACAAGTATATGACTCTTGGCCACCTGGTCTTGCAAGGCTTGATCGGATACACGGCCGTGCCAGGTAATATTGCTGGATAAGTGGTAGGCTTCGGCCGTTTCTCTCAACATTTGCCGATATTTTTCGTCAATGTGCGCATCGCCAATTATATCCAAACGCCATGATTGCAGGGAAAGATCGGCCAGCGCTGCGATAAGGAGATGCAAACCTTTACGCGGAATCACGTTTCCTACAAAGAGCAGCCGTAAGGGTCCTGGTTCAAATGCCCGCTCCCGAAACGCCTCCGGGTCGATGTGGCTTTGCAAATGATCGGCCGCCGGATAGGCAATGACATGCGGTTTGCACTCACCGCTCAGCGACAGGACGGTCTCGCGCGTGGTTTTGCTGTTAACAATGAATCCGTCAACTGAGTTTAGATATTTCCGCTCCACGGACCGGTAAAGCTTCAGCGGCCTTTGAGGATGCTGTTCACTGCTGCGCAAATGGTGGACGATGCTGATCAAAGGGTAGGTAATGTGGGGACGTAGGCGGCCGTTCAACCAGAACAGCGAGGGATGGTTTAGCTCATCTTGCAGGAGCACATCAAAAGGGGTTTGTAACAGCATCCGCTTTAATCTTGGACGAAGATTATCCATTAAGTGCGTGGCGTAGTTCTTCCATGGTAGAGCGATGATTCGTACCTCATCCCCTTGAGCCTGCAAATGATTCACTAACTGCCGGTCATAAAGATAACCACCGGAAGTTTGTGACAAATCCCCATAAATGATTAAACCGATCAGCATGTGTCAATCATCTTCATTGCTCATGTTGACTGGAAATGATGTTGATAGCTGGCCCAGGCGATGTCATTTTCCCATAGGACGACGGTTAAGGATTGTAAATTGGAGGCGTTGATGCGTCCGGCCAATGATTTACAGATGATGCGCGAGAAATGTTCAATGCTGGGATTGAGCTTATCGAATTCGGGCTGGTCATTTAAGGTTTGATCGCGGTAATGATCGACAATTTTGTCTAGCTGTTCTTCGATATCGACAATGTCAATCAGGTAACCATGCTGGTCCAGTTCCTTGCCGTGTAGTTGTAATTCCAAGACGTAGTGGTGGGAATGAAGAAAATTTTCCGCTCCCCAATCCCCACCGATGAGAAAATGTTGGGCCACGAAATCACGTTTAACAGCTACTGTATACATTTGTGCTCCTTATCAATCTAGCTACCCGACAGTTTAGAAATAGGACGCGGACAAGAGCGGATTTTCGCAGATAAAAATAAAAATTCAGCGTCATCAGCGTCCAATTAACCCTCTTTTTGTAAAAGTGTCGGGTTACAAGTTTCAATAAAAAACCGCTCCCGCCGGATTGGCTGTGGAGCGGCTGTGCAAAGTTGGTAGTGGTGCCAGTTGGATTTGAACCAACGACCTAGGGCTTATGAGTCCCTCGCTCTAACCAACTGAGCTATGGCACCTGAGCAAAGGGAATTATAGCGAAGAGGCAAATTCCTGCCAAATTGGAAGAATGGATGATTAGAACTTTTTCAAGGCACAACTATCTGTAATGGGATAGGTATGAAGACCAGGAAAAAGAGTAGCAGGGTCAATATGGCAAATATCCGCCGCCGCGGATCCAGCTTGGTGATTTCATCCAGGGGCACGGCATACCGTCGCCCGAGAAAAAAGAGGAGAGCGATCCAAAGAACCCAGGTAAAGGTCCCCGTGATGGTTACCAGCAGGCCAAGGCCAACAATGACCGGCCAAAAAAGGTACCTGGCCCAGTTGCCGAGCAGAGAAAATACGACATGCCCTCCATCCAGTTGGCCTACGGGGATTAAATTGAGGCTGGTAACCAGTAGGCCGACCCAACCGGCCCAGGCCACCTGATTTAAATGCACATCCAGACCATCCGCGGGCAAAAATTGGCCGAAAACGATGAACTTAATCGCCGCGTATAAAAGTGAATTGCCTTCCAACTGGTAGGGCATTGTTGTGGGCAGAGGCAGCACTTCAGACGTGGCCAGTCCGATAAACAAGATGGGGATGGCAAAGAGGATGCCCGCCCAAGGCCCGGCAGCGCCCACATCAAGCAGTGCTCTTTTATTTTTCACCGGCGCTTTGAGTTGAATGAAAGCGCCAAATGTTCCAAAAGAACCGGGCAAAGGCATGGGAATAAAGTAGGGTAGAGTTACCGGCACACGATGGTAACGGGCGGCGAAATAATGACCCATCTCATGCGCACCGAGGATAAGCATAATACTGAGACTGAAAGGCCAGCCACGCCAAAGCATATACAGTTCATCCAAGGTTGTGGCTTCATAGCTGGCACCGACAAACAGGGTGGATAAGATGGTGGCGATAAGGAGCAGGAGATTTATCCAGCGTCGCGATTCGCGAACTTCAAATACGTAGGGCATCGCGATCAGCGCGGTTAAATCATTTTCCGCTATAATCTTGGGCGTAAAGCCATAATGGGTAAAATGATCGCGCAGGTCGTCGAAGCAATCGGCCGGATCTTTTAAGAAACTGCCACGAAAGCGAATATAATCCCGGTCCGGTTGATCCAGGGTCGTGTCAACAACCTGAAATAAATCGGCGATATCGTTGCGCAGGGCCTGAACTGCTTCCAGTGGCACCAGGCTGGTTGGAGAGGTGTTGATCATTGAGAGGGTTCGGCGGGACCTTCATCTTCTGTGATGGCACTTTCCTCATCATCTCCCCAGCTAATGATCCATATCGCTGCGCCAGCGACCAAAATTGTGACGACGATCAACCAGAACCATTGGCTGGGAGCCAGACCCACTTTGCGGGCTTCAATAACGAGCAAAATCACCATGCCCAAAGCCAGGACGAACCAGGCTGAGAGATTTGGATGTTTTTTAATCCAGTTTTTTACCGTTTCCATCAGCTAACTATACTCCTATTTGAGGCTTGTTGACATCCGTTTCTAACCATTGCTAATATGCTCTCATTATAAATTCAAAGATGACCAGGCTTTCCAAAATTGTTCCTCTGTTTCACTCAACGATCCATTGGTGTCGATCACCACATCGGCCGCCGCGATTTTCTCTTCCTGCGGTGACTGGGCATTGATGCGCGCGCGGGCAGTTTGTTCATCCATTCCGCGATATATTTGTAGCCGTTCTAACTGTTTCTGCCGGGTGCAAGTTGTTACCCAGATTTGATCGCAATGGTTGCGAAATTTGCTTTCCAGGAGCTTAATCGCTTCGTAGATGATCACATTTGTTTTCGTGCCAGCTAACATGGCGATCACAGCCTCGTAGACGGCCGGATGAACGATATTTTCCAACTGCTTTAAAGCCTTGGGATCGTTGAAGACGATTGTACCCAGGGCAGGGCGGTTGATACGGCCGTCTGCCGAACGTACACCTGGCCCAAAGGCACCAGCGATGGCTTCCTGCACCGCCTGGTTTTCATTGAAAATTTGGTGCACTATCTGGTCAGCATCTATCGTATAAGCTCCCCGCTTTTTGGCCATCTGCATCACCGCCGATTTGCCTGTGGCGATGTTGCCGGTCAGCCCAATTATAAACCTTTCATTCATTGTGCTGGGGGTATCCGTTGCCGTTCTCCGGCTTGAAGAGATCAGGGCTGAACCTCATGGGCTGCTTCCCATTCCTGCAATAAATCGGCCAGCATCCGCTCTGTATTTGCATAAGCCTGGCTGATGCGCCGGATCTCGGCCACATCTTCGGCGAGAGTTGCTGCTTGCAACTCCTCACCCATCCGGGCCAGCTGGCTTTCCGCATTGTGAATTTTCTCTTCCAGGTCATTGACTCTTTCCGCATGGCGGCGCATCGCATTTTTGCTTATTGGCGGCTGGTTATCCTGGTTTGAAGCAGTAGAAGCTCCCGCCCCGTTTGCCCGTGATGTTTCTTTTTCCGCGGCCGATTCTCGCTGTCGCTGGGCCAGGTAAGCCTGGTAGCCGCCATAATAAACGCTGAGACGGCCGGCGCGCAGCTCCCAGATCTGGCCGGCCATGCGATTAACCAGGTAACGATCGTGAGACACAAGCAGGGTCGTGCCTGAAAATTCTTCCAGGGCAAGCTGCAATGTCTCTTGAGCAGGAATATCCAGATGATTAGTCGGCTCATCAAGGAGCAAGAAATTGGCTTCTTCAAGTGTTAAGATGGCCAATGCCAATCGACCCAATTCCCCACCGCTCAGCGTGCTCACCTTGTTAAATACATCATCTCCACGGAAGAGGAAACGGGCCAGGAAATTGCGCGCCTCGCTGATGGGCATCGCCTGGTGGCGTAAGAACTCATCCAGCACCGTGTTGTCCGTGTCAAGTTCATCATGCACCTGGGCGAAGTAACCAATTTTCAAGCTGGCGCCCAGAGAAATGTCCCCGTTTAAGGGCGACATTTGCTGTAAGATGGTGCGCAAAAAGGTCGTTTTACCCGTACCATTCGGCCCGATCAGGGCGGCGCACTCCTGGCGGTGCAGTTCGATATCCTCCGCTTCAAAAAGAAGATTTCCCGGGTAACCGATTTCCAGGTCACGGGTGCGCAAGATAATATTGCCGCTGCGGTGGGAGGCTCGAAAATCCATTTTTAGAGCAAGCGGCTGCGCCGGCGGGCGCAAGGCATTAATTCGTTCTTGCAGCTCACCAACTGTGGAGGCGGGACCCATGGCCAATCCGACTTCGTTTTTAACTTGCAGCCAGCCCTTGCTGCGCAGGTCGCTTAAAATGTCCAACCCGCCCGCATGGATTGCTTCCACCTCGCGGGCCAGGCGGCTCAATTTGCCCTGCGCCATTTGCGTGCGCTGGCCGGCAATATTGCGACGGATGAAGTCCATTTCTTTGTCAATACGCTCCATCAAGGCATCGAATTCTTTTTGCTTGCGCTCCCAGCGCTCCGAGCGTTGGTTCAGGTAGGCGCTGTAGTTGCCGCGATATACCTCAACATCCTGGGGACTCATCTCCCATATGGTATTAACCACACTGTCCAGGAAGTAGCGGTCGTGGCTGACGATTAATATCGCGCCGTCCCAGGATTTAAGAGTGCTTTCCAGCCATTCAATAGCGGCTACGTCCAAATGATTGGTCGGCTCATCTAGGATAAGCAGATCAGGCTGCTCAAGAAGCAGACGGGACAAAAGTGCGCGCGTTTTCTGTCCGCCGCTTAAATGATGAAGCGGCATGCGCCAGGCCTCTTCGTTAAAGCCCAGGCCGGTAAGGGCTTGCTTGATGCGCAATTCATAATCATAGCCGCCGGCCATTTCAAACTTGAGCTGCAGATCGCTGTAATCGGCCAGGAAATCAGCAGATGATTGGCCATCGCTCATGGCCATTTCCATCTCCACCAGGCGTTCGGCCATTTTTTCCAGATCGGAAAACACCAATAACATTTCTTCGTAAACGGAATGCCGACGATCGTTGAAGGCATCAGAAGATTCTTGCGATAGATAGCCTATTCGCGTGCCGCGCGCGATGTGCACCGAGCCTGAATCCGGCTGAGAGATGCCGGCCAAAATCAATAGCAAGGTGGTCTTGCCTACCCCATTTGGCCCGACCAGCCCCACCTTGCCATCATTAGGGATACTGGCCGTGACGCCTCTGAATACATCATAAGCGCCGAAGGATTGCCCAACATGGGAAGCATTTAAGAGTGACATGATGCTAAATTATACTGAACGTGGGGTGGTTTGCGTAATAGAAGAAAACGCGACGCCCTGGGCATCGCGTAATAATGTTGCAATTAGATTCAGGAAGATGATTAGCTTAATGGTGCCAGAAGCGAGGCGTTTACCCACCCCTCAAGGCCACTGTCGAGCCGAATTCTGACCCAAACGCTGCCGCGACGGCCGATCAACCCGACGATTTCTCCCTTGTTCAGGGTAGTGATTGGCTCGTAAGCCACGCTGGGACCGGAGCGCAGGTTGAGCGCGCCGGTGTTTACTATGGCTGAACGCATGACAGGTAAGGAACTCGCATCAATAGCCGGCAATGCTTGAGCAGCCGGACCGGCCGCTTCGCCGGCGACCGGCAAGGTCGTCACATCAACGGCGGCCTGGCTGGCATTTGCATTGACCCAACCCTCGACGCCGGTCTCTAAGCGGACCTGGAGCCAGGCGCCGCTGCTGTCCTGCCCCAAGATGGTTGCCTGCTGCCTGCGGTTGATGATGGTCAGCAGTTTAGCCGTTAAGAAAGGGGATTCGCGAACGAACAGAGCGCGTTCAATATCATTCTCATCGCGCAAAGCTAGAGGTGTGTCCGAATCAGGTCCAATGAAGGCCACTACACCAGCGGAAGTCTCAGCAGCGGCCGGTTGATCAACGGCAGTTGTTTGCGTCGCAGGCAGGTTGTTTAGCACCGGCAATCCGCTGATTAGCAGGGCTAAGTCGCTATCTTCTTCATTTTCATTTGCCTCGCCGGCTTCCGAGCTTTCCGCGTCGTCGTCGGCTTCTTCATTCTCAGGGGCGCTCTCGATAATGGCAGCAGCGATATCTTCATCTGCGTTCTCTGCGCTCGCCCCCACTACGCTTTCCTGAACACCCTCTTCGCTGATCGCCTCTTTGATCTCAATACTATCTTCATTATTGATCGAGGATGTGGATTCCTGTGCCGTATTGACGGCTTCCTCAATATCTGAGGAGGGAATTGCTTCGCTGTCTTCTTCAACGGTTTCTACTGCTGATGATCCCGATTGGGCGATGCTCTCCTCGGTTGTCTGTGGCGCTGCGGCCGAATTTTCTTCGGCCGTTGCCGGTTGCTCATCCTCATCATCCAATGCTGCTTCAGAGTTAGAGTCGGCCGTCTGATTTTCGACAATAGATGGTTCACTTGCGTCAGAAGCAGGTGAGACAATTGAATCGTCGCCAGATTCAACATCATTGCTCACTGCCTTGTCATTCTCGCCTCGAAGCTGGGAACCAAAGGCGATGGCTTCCTCAAACACGGTTCCCGGAGCAGGCCACCAAAGAATGGCAGCTAAGAAGAGCAATATGAGGATTAAAGGCAAGGCGTAAATACTGGCTCGACCTGTGCGCTTTTCAGATTTGACATCTGTTTGTCTTTTTTTCGTCTCGGGCGGTTCAGCAACAGTCTGGTGAAATATGTGACAACCGGGGTGCATATCGGTCAGGCAGTAAGTTTCCTGGTGGGCAAGCTCGACAGACGCCGGCGTTTTAGTGCGGAAGCAGTGATTTGCCTGCGCAGGGAAAGAGAGCGAAGTGTCCGTATCCTCCAGTGTGCCCAAGTAAGGGCAGCCAAACATAAAGGTGTCTTGGGCATCAATTAAGCTGCCGCCTAGACCTGAATGCAATTCCCTGCGATCCTCTTCCACTTATATGCTCCTTTCGTACCTCAGATGTGCTTAGCGCAATATATATTGAAGGATACTTTAAGCATACCCTTCTCCCAATGGTGTTGTCGTGAACCAGACGTGAAAATTGGGTAAATCATCCTGTTTTTTTACATATTGTCACTAGTAAGAAAAACTGGAACCATCTTTATAGAGTGACAAATACAACCCAGCCAAAACCAAACGAAATCGAAATGTTCCAAAGTGAAACGAATAACAAAAATAGTTGTTCCATATAGGAACTATTTTTGCAATTTGTTGCTATCCAATCTGACAATTGTGTATGATCCAAAGTGTGTCCATTCGACAAAAAGGGTGTGAGCTTGTAATGGTTGCACAATCAGGGCCGGTCAATTCTTGAAAAAAGTCTTGAGAGAAACGAGTGTCAAAAACTGGGAGTTCTTAAAGTTATAAACGAGGGAAAGGAGAAGTCCTATTGATTGAACCACAATACCTGCGACTTCACAGCGCAAAATATAGAGTCTTAAGCAAACCTATTTTAAACATTGAAAAACAGTATATCTACTATAAAAGGAGTGGAAAATGAGCAGTCCGTTTGTTGGTGAACTTTTAGGAACGATGTTTCTTATTATTCTAGGCGACGGTGTTGTGGCCGAAGTTTTGTTGAAAAAATCAAAAGGCGAAAATTCCGGCTGGATCGTCATAACGACAGGCTGGGCCTTTGCCGTTATGGTGGGTGTCTTCGTATCCATCGCCACAGGCAGTGCACCGGCGCACATCAATCCTGCGGTCACTATCGGCTTTGCCGTAGCCGGCGATTTCCCCTGGGCTGATGTACCCGCATACATTATCGCTCAATTAATTGGCGCATTCCTCGGTGGCATCATTGTCTTCCTGGCTTACTATCCACATTGGAAAGAAACAGAAGATCCCGGCCTGAAGTTGGGCGTTTTCAGCACAGCGCCAGCGATCCGCAACGTTGTGTGGAACAACATCACCGAGATCATTGGCACTTTCGTGCTGGTCTTTGGTGTATGGGCGATATTCTTTGGTAATGTCGCAGATGCCTTAGGTCCGTTCCTCGTTGGTGCGCTGGTTTGGGGCATTGGCCTCTCTCTTGGCGGCCCCACGGGATATGCCATTAACCCGGCGCGTGATCTAGGACCGCGAATTGCCCATGCTATCCTGCCTATTCACGGTAAAGGTGGTTCCGATTGGGGTTACGCCTGGATACCGGTTGTTGGTCCAATTATCGGCGGCATCATCGCCGGTTTATTAATCTTAGCATTTTAGTACTGACAGTTCTAGTTACCTGACAGTTAGAAATAGGACGCAGACAAGAGCGGATTCACGCCGATAAAAATAAAAAATTCAGCGTTGTCAGCGTGAATCAGCGTCCAATAAATTTTCTCTTTGTAAAAGTGTCGGGTTACTAGCTGACAGTTTAGTAATTACTCGAAAGGCAAAACTACGTAAGCAAAATTTGATTCAAGCTCAGTTTTCTAATGGTCTGGTTATGATGTTGGGCTGAGCTTAAAGGCGAAATAAAAACAATGAAAAAACTGATTAATGATGTTGACGATGTCGTTAAAGAGCAGCTCCAGGGGATGGCTGTGGCTCACCCGGATGCTCTGAAAGTTAATTTTGAGCCTTACTATGTGTACCGCGCCGATGCCCCTGTTGAGGGTAAGGTGGCGCTTGTCTCCGGTGGTGGCAGTGGACATGAACCGATGCATGGTGGTTTCGTGGGTATGGGCATGCTTGACGGGGCTTGCCCAGGTGAAGTATTTACCTCGCCGACCCCGGATCAGATGTATGAGGCAGCCAAGGTTGTTGACGGCGGAGCCGGCGTTCTCTTTATCGTTAAGAACTATACCGGTGACGTCTTAAACTTCGAGACGGCCGCCGAGCTCGCCCATGCTGACGGCATGAAGGTACAAAGCATCCTGATTGATGATGATGTCGCAGTGAAGGATAGTCTTTATACGGCCGGGCGTCGCGGTGTCGGAACGACTGTTTTGGCCGAGAAGATCGTTGGGGCGGCCGCTGAAGCCGGATATGATCTGGATCAATGTGCCGACTTGTGCCGTAAGGTAAACCAAAACGGCCGCTCAATGGGCATGGCTATCACCTCCTGCACGGTTCCGGCTGCCGGCAAACCCACGTTTGAACTCGGTGACAATGAAATGGAAATTGGCATCGGCATTCATGGCGAGCCGGGCCAAAAGCGCATGGATATGGTGACGGCCGATGAAGTCACCCAAATGATGGCTGACGAGATCCTGGATGATGCCGCCTACTCACGCACCGTCCGTGAATGGGATCGCGAGAATGACGTGTGGGAAGAAAAGGAACTGACCGATGAACCCTTTGCTGAAGGTGACCAGGTGATTGCTTTTGTCAACAGCATGGGTGGCACACCTGTATCTGAACTTTACGCCGTTTATCGTAAATTGAAAGAAATTTGTGACGCGCGTGGCATTACCATCGCCAGGAATTTAATTGGCCCCTACATCACCTCTTTGGAAATGCAGGGGATGTCGATTACATTACTTAAAGCAGATGAGGAGATCCTGAAATTCTGGGATGATCCGGTCAATACCCCAGGCTTACGCTGGGGTGTGTAATGGAATGAATAGCCGGCATAGTAACCATATGCCGGCTATTTTAATTGAGAGCCGATCATTATGAGTGTAAAAAGAGACCAAATTGTTCTTTGGCTGGAGAAAACGGCCGGTGTTCTCAAAGAGAACAAAGAATATTTAACTGAATTAGACTCGGCCATTGGTGATGCCGACCACGGCATTAACATGGATCGGGGGTTCCGCAAAGTGATGGAGAAGCTGCCTAGTGTCGCTGATAAGGATATTGGCAATATCCTCAAAACGGTTGGGATGACCCTGATTTCCAGTGTTGGAGGTGCTTCGGGACCACTTTATGGCACTTTTTATTTGCGCAGCGGCATGGCTGTGGCTGCCAGAGAGGAACTGGACAGCGAAGAATTTAGCGCGATGTTGCAAGCGGGTGTAGATGGTATTGTGCAGCGTGGCCGGGCCGAACGCAATGATAAGACGATGTTTGATACCTGGGCACCCGCTCTTGAAGCTCTAAATGCGGCTCTGAGTGAAAACGATGATATAGTGGTGGCGATGCGCGCGGCCGTGGCCGCTGGAGAGCAAGGAATGAAAGATACCATTCCTTTACAGGCTCGAAAAGGGCGGGCCAGCTATCTTGGTGAGCGCAGTATTGGCCATCAAGATCCGGGCGCCACTTCATCTTATCTCATCTTAAATGCGCTGTTGGAGTCAATTGAATCTGATTAACGGAAAAGCGGGCGGCAACGCCCGCTCCACATTTTCCATAAAAAGGAGCTAACATAAAATGGCAAAATATGTAGCAGCAGTCGATCAAGGTACAACAAGCACACGATGTATGATTTTTAATCACGCCGGCGAACCGGTTGGCGTGCATCAATTAGAACATGAACAAATTTATCCCAAAGCGGGATGGGTGGAACATGATCCCATAGAGATTTGGGATCGAACCCAAGACGTTATCAAAGGAGCGATGGAAAAGGCAGGGGCGACAGCTTCCGATATCGCTGCCGTCGGTATCACCAATCAACGTGAGACGACAGTTGTTTGGGATAAAAATACAGGCAAACCGTATCACAATGCCATCGTCTGGCAGGATACGCGAACAGACAAAATTTGCAACGCCCTGGCTAAAGATGGTGGCCAGGATCGTTTTCGCGAAAAGGTCGGCCTTCCTTTGGCCACCTACTTCTCCGGTCCCAAAGTAAAATGGATGCTGGATAATGTTGATGGGCTTCGCGAAGCGGCGCAAAGAGGGGATGCCATCTTCGGCAATATTGACACCTGGGTGATCTGGAATCTCACCGGAGGTTCTCACGTGACCGATGTGACGAATGCCAGCCGCACCATGCTCATGGATCTAAAAACCCTGGATTGGGATGATGAGATTCTAAGCATCATGGGCATTCCCAGGCAGATGCTGCCCAAGATTGTGCCCTCCAGCGATCCCGACACCTGGGGCAGCACCGCGGCCGATGGTCCATTTGGCGGCGAAATCCCCGTATGCGGCGATCTCGGCGATCAGCAAGCAGCTACCGTAGGCCAGGCTTGCTTCAGCCCCGGAGAAGCCAAAAATACATACGGGACCGGCTGCTTCATGATCATGAACACCGGCGAAAAGATTGTGCCGTCTGAAAGCGGGTTGTTAACCACGCTTTGCTATAAGTTTGGCGACAAGCCAGCCGTTTATGCCCTGGAAGGATCAATCGCAATCACCGGAGCGCTCGTCCAGTGGCTGCGCGACAATTTGAATCTTATTCAATCAGCGCCGGAAGTGGAGGATTTGGCCAAGACCGTTGATGACAATGGCGGCATTTACTTTGTACCGGCCTTCTCCGGACTTTTCGCCCCCTACTGGCGTTCAGATGCTCGAGGTGCCATTGTCGGCATGACCCGATACGTCAACAAGGGTCATTTCGCCCGGGCAACTTTGGAAGCGACCGCTTACCAGACCAGGGAAGTGTTGGATGCGATGAATAAAGATTCCGGTGTTGAACTTACGGCTCTTAAGGTTGATGGCGGCATGGTCTTCAATGAATTGCTGATGGAGTTCCAGGCTGATGTGCTTGATGTACCGGTCGTGCGTCCCAAGGTTGCGGAAACAACGGCGCTTGGTGCGGCTTACGCGGCAGGGTTAGCCGTTGGGTTCTGGAAAAACACGGATGATATGCGCAAGAATTGGGGTATGGACAAAACCTGGGAACCCGACCCGGATAGCAATGCCAGCACTGAACTGTATGCTGAGTGGAAGAAAGCTGTGACCAGGACCTTTGATTGGGTGGAGGAAGATTAATACTTTTAACAGAAGGAAATTAGGGATTTAGAATTATAGGTGCCGCCGATCGCCTTAAAGAGCAGGCGGTCGGCGGTTTGGTGTAAGGGATTTGCAATCACTGATTAAGTGAGGGTTATATGCACAAAATTCAAACAGAGGTCTTGGTCATTGGCGGCGGTGCGACCGGTACGGGCGTTGCCTGGGATGCTGCATTACGCGGGTTTAAGGTTGTTCTGGTTGAACGGCGCGATTTAACTCACGGGACAACTGGCCGCTATCATGGATTGCTACACAGCGGTGGCCGGTACGCCGTCAAAGATCCACACGGCGCCGCTGAATGTATCGCCGAGAACCAAATTCTGCGCAAAACCCATGCCCATTGTATTGAAGATACGAGCGGTTTTTTCATCGTCATTCCGGAGGATGAGGGAGAATTCCCCGCTAAATTCAAAGCGGGATGCGCTGCGGTCGGCATTCCCTGCCAGGATATCCCCATAGCGGAAGCGCTGCGCCGCGAGCCGCTGCTCAACCCGCGCATCAGCCGGGTATTTGAAGTCCCTGACGGCAGCGCAGACAGCTTTTTAGCGGCCCATTCCACCGTTCAAGCCGCACGCCAAAAGGGCGCTCAAATCCTTACTTACCATGAAGTGGCCGGACTCATTGTGGAAGGTGGAGAAGGGGACCGCCGGGTTGTAGGGGCGAAAGTGCATAATGCGGCCACGGGCGAAGATACCGAGATATTTGCTGATATCGTGGTCAACGCCGCTGGAGCCTGGACGGGAGTTGTGGCCGAGATGGCCGGCGCTGATGTCCTGATTATGCCTGCCAAGGGAACAATGGTGGCGATGGCTCACCGTTTGGTCAATACCGTCATCAACCGCTGTAAAATGCCCTCGGATGGCGATATCCTGGTCCCCAGCCACACCGTTTGTGTCATCGGCACAACCTCAATTAACGTTACCGATCCCGATCATCTACGCATTGAACCCTGGGAAGTCAAAAAGATGATGGATGAAGGGGAGAAAATGGTTCCCGGATTTAAAGATGCTCGTGTGCTGCGGGCATGGGCCGGCGTACGACCTTTATTTCAGGAAACGTATGAAGGGGCCGGCGGCCGTGATGTGACCCGGAAATTGGCGTTATTAGACCACTCGGAACGTGAGGGTATTGATGGTTTCTTGAGTATCACCGGTGGTAAATGGACAACCTTCCGGCTGATGGCCGAAGCAACTGTAGATAAAGTATGTGAAAAGCTGGGGACAGAACGACCCTGCTTGACGGCCGAGACGCCAGTGCCTGGGGTTGACCAGGGGCATTATTGGGTTGGACACCGGTTGAAAGAAATTGAAGAAAAAAATTTGCAGGGCGATTTGGTGTGTGAATGTGAATTAGTCACGCGCTCCATGTTGGAAAACGCGGCGCAACAAAACCCGACCATTACCCTGGATGATTTGCGTCGTGATGTTCGGCTTGGCATGGGACCTTGCCAGGGTGGATTTTGCACTTACAGAGCTGTGGGCATTCTGCATGAATTATTTCATGCCGGATGGCAGGCAGATATGCGTGATTCTGCCGGGGCATCAGCACAATGGAATACCGCTTACTTGCAATCCCCTGCCCATAATTTAGAAGGCCATAGCAGCCAGGAGCGGCAGGCGGAAAATGGCAATGAAAGGTCGAAAGAATTACTTAATCCCAATTTATTGATGCAAGATTTCTTGCAGGAACGATGGAAGGGGTTGGCTCCAATTCTATGGGGGCAACAGTTGAAGCAACAGCGTTTGACTCAGTTCATTTATATGAGCTTGCTGAACGCTGACCATTTGCCGGATTCTGAACTCAACAGCCCGGTGACTGAATTTTATCGTTTCGATACCACGCCTGGACCTTTCGTACCAGAGCCGGAACATAAATAAAGATGATGATGGGACAAAGGGTCACTGGAATGAAAAACAATATGAGGTGTAACCATGCTTGACCTGGTAGTGGTTGGGGCTGGGCTGAGCGGTTTGATGGCCGCCTATTCGGCAGCCCAGGCCGGAATGAAGGTGAAAATCATCAATAAGGGGCTTGGGGCTAATCATTGGAGCGCCGGTACGGTCGATTTCTTAGGTTATATATCCGCAGCCGAGGCTCAAGCTATCCAGCACCCTTTTGACGCCCTCGATCAACTGATTGAAAACAATCCCGAGCATCCTTATGCTTTATTGGAAAAAGAACAGATTTCTCAATACCTGGCGCGCTTTGTTGACCTGGTTGATTCGGTTGGTTTGCCATATGCCGGTACGGGAGATGCGGGAGAGAATACGCTGCTCCCTTCTCCGGCAGGCGCTCCACGTCCTACATACCTGGCCCCTGAAGGGCAAATAGAGGGCGATTTAAGCCGCGATGATCCGATTCTTGTCGTTGGTTTTCAAGGAATGCGCGATTTTTATCCCCTACTTATTGCCGAAAATCTATCTAAACTTGGTTATCAAGCCCGTGCAGCATTGTTGCCTTTGCGTGTGTTAACGGATAGGCGAGATTTTAACACTGTGCAGATCGCAGAAGGGTTGGACGATGAAAGCCACTGGTCCCAATTAGGCAAAGAATTGCGCAATCTGGTACAAGAAGGAGAACGTATTGCTTTGCCGGCCGTTCTTGGCTTGCATAAACACGCCCAATTAATTGCCAGGCTGCAAGAGATATGTGAAGCGTCCATTTTTGAAATTCCAACGCTGCCCCCCAGCGTTCCCGGCATTCGCTTGTTGAATGCCTTGCAGCATCAGCTGCGCCGGATGGGGGTTCGCCTGGAAACCGCGATGGAGGTGACCAGCGGACAGTATACGGCGAAGCAGAATGGAGCGGCCGGTCATGTCAATTTCTTGGAAAGCAAGACGACGGCCCGGCCATTGAAACATCGCGCTAAACATTATCTACTGGCCACAGGAGGCATATTGGGCGGCGGGTTCAACAGCGATCAGGACGGCCGTATCTGGGAAACGATCCTGGATTTACCCTTGACCATTCCTCAAGAGCGCAGCCAATGGTTTGAAAGCGGATTTCTGAGTCCGGCCGGACATCCGGTGTATACCGGCGGTGTCCTTGTGAACGAACAATTTCAACCCGTATCAAATTCAGGTGAAATACTTTATCATAACCTTTGGGCCGCGGGACAACTGCTAGCCGGAACAGATCCCATATTAGAACGCAGCGTTGAGGGAATCGCCATTGTCACCGGTATGGCCGCCGGCCAAAAAATTGCTGAAAGTTAGTCGGAGGAACGATGCATACGGAATCATGGCTCTCTGTTGGACCTACATTAGACGAATGTATCAAATGCAATATCTGTACTAGCTATTGCCCGGTGGCGGCGGTCACCGACCTTTTCCCAGGACCGAAATATGTCGGACCCCAGGCACAGCGTTTTCGTGAGAAAGGGCAGCCATATTCGCCCGACCACTCCGTAGATTACTGTTCCGGATGTCGCGTTTGTAATGAAGTATGTCCCAGTGGGGTGAAGATCGCGGAGATGAATGCAAGGGCACGGGCGCAAATGGTAGCCGAAAATGGCCTGCCTTTGCGAAATAAACTGCTCGGCCGCAACGAATTATTAGGCAAGGTGGGCAATATCTTCCCGCAATTGACCAACCTTGCCGCGCATAACTCTTTAAGCGCGACTGTCGCCGAGAAGTTGTTTGGCGTTTCCAGGGATGCGCCTCTGCCTCGTTGGAGCAACAGCGGTACATTCGCCAAATGGTTCAAAAAATCGGCCGATAAGCGACTGAAATCGGAAAACAAAGTGGTTTACTTTCATGGCTGTGCCACGATGCATTATGAGCCGTTCGTTGGCCAGGCTGCGGTGGCTGTCTTTGAGCATAACGGATTTGAGGTCATTGTCCCCGACCAAAACTGCTGTGGCTTGCCCATGTTGAGCAATGGCGAGTTTGATGCTGCTGAAACGTATTTCGATAACAATATACGTAAGTTGTCCGGTGCGGTGCGCAAAGGTCTGCCGGTTGTGGGTACAACCCCAAGCTGTACGCTAACTTTAAAGGATGAAGCGCCGGAACTGCTCGACCGGCATGAAGCGGCGGCCCATGCTCTATCCCATGCGGTCTGGGATATTTTTGAGTGGCTGCGCGAACTGCATGACGAGGGCAAACTCAAGACCGACTTTCAGCATTTGGAGATGGTGCTGCCTTACCACGCTCCCTGCCAATATCGAGCGCATCTTGTAGGCAAACCAGCCCTGGACATTTTGTCTCTGATCCCGGGGCTTGACATCCGGGAAAGTCATGCCCGCTGCTGTGGCAGCGCCGGTACTTATGGGTACAAAGTAGAAAAACATGAGATTGCTATGGCTGTCGGCCAGGAGTTGTTCGCTTTTGTAAAAGAGCAAGGCCCAGAAGTAGAAATGACGGCGTGCGATACGGAGACCTGCCGGTGGCAGATCGAACGAGGGACAGATTTGCCATCCCGCCATCCGATTGAGTTTTTAGCTGCCGCCTATGGTTTATACGATTTTGAAAAACGAAAGCTATTGAATGAATAGCGTTGGGCCGGCTGATCAAATCTTGGTTGGCAACGAACGCGGGTGATTTTGAAGGTGGTAAATACTGCTCCTACTGTTGACTGGGAAGGGATGTGGGCGCCATATGATGAAGCGACCTACGTGGCCGTTCTTCAGCAAATTTCGCCCGATGATATTGTATTGGAGATCGGCGCCGGTGATTTTCGCCTGGCCCGGCGGATCGCCGCCCGCGCCAAACATGTGGTGGCGATTGAACGCCGGCAAAGTTTGCTCGACAATTACGGAATTAACCTGCCGGCAAACTGCCATGTGCTCGCCGGCGATGCGCGTGTGGTTCCTTTTCCTTTCGATGTTACGACGGCCGTGCTGCTCATGCGCCACTGCCAACGTGTAGGCCATTACTGGCGCAAACTTTTGGCCGTCTCCTGTCAAAGATTGATAACCAACGCCCGCTGGGGTTTGGATGTTGAGGTGATTGATTTAAGAGAGACGAGGCAGCCATTCCAGACCATATCGTTGGGTTGGTACGCTTGTTGGTGTGGCCAAACTGGTTTTGTTCCCGGAGATACGGCAGCCATCAATGATCGGGTGATGGGAAAGATTTGGCAGGTGCAAGGATGCCCGGCATGTCCACCAGGCGATTTTCTCTAATCCCCAACTTATATTTTATTTTTCTTTCCGAAAAGCAAAGCCCGCAAAAGGTCAAGGTAAAATGGTAGGAATCGTATTTGTTTCGCACAGCGCCAAGATTGCCCAAGGCATAAAAGAGTTGGCCGGCCAAATGGCCCAGGGCAATGTGGCATTGGCTGTCGCCGGTGGAATAGACGATCCGGATAATCCGATTGGCACGGATGCCATGAAGGTTTATGAAGCCATCGAATCGGTCTATAGCGAGGATGGTGTCGTTGTTCTAATGGATCTGGGCAGCGCCTTGCTCAGCGCCGAAACTGCCTTGGAGTTCCTCGATCCACAAAAGCAAGTCAATGTGATTCTTTCCCCCGCGCCATTTGTAGAAGGGGCCATTGCTGCTGCCGTTCAATCCATGGTCGGTGGAACATTGGATCAGGTGGTGCAGGAAGCAGAAGGGGCGCTGGCCATGAAACTTGACCAGCTTCAGGATCGGGCGCAAGCTCAACTATCCAAGCCGGAAGCAGCTACTGAGCCATCAGTTGGCCAGAAGGTGATCCGATTAACGATAAAAAACCGGCTGGGCCTTCATGCCCGCCCGGCAGCAAAATTTGTAGCGGCGGCCAACCGGTTTGAATCAGATGTACAGGTCAGTAAAGGCAGTCAATCGGCGAACGCAAAAAGCATCAATCAAGTGGCGTTGCTTGGTGTGCGCCAGGGCGAAGAAATTCTGATTTCAGCAGCGGGGGTAGATGCCGTAGATGTATTGGCTGAGCTTAGGGCTTTGGTGGAGGATAATTTTGGCGAAGATGAGTTGCTGGAGTCCCCCCCTGCCGTTGAAGTAAAAAAAGGAGACAGTAGTGAAGAAGGTGTCCTGGGAGGTATTGCTGCCTCCCCAGGAGTGGCCATTGGCCAGGCTGCCCTTTATCGACCCCAAATCCCGGAGGTTGTGGAACGGCAAGTTGATAATGCCCAGGAGGAATGGGAACGATTACAAAAAGCTGTTCAAGCGGCCATACAAGAACTGCAAACCCTTCAAGACCAGGCTCGTAGACAAATCGGAGATGAAGAAGCCGGAATTTTTCAAGCGCATGCCATGTTTTTACAGGATCCCCATTTAATGGATTCGGTAAGAAAGAGGATATTCAAAGATTGTATAAATGGCGAGGCCGCCTGGCATTTTGAGATTACCGAAACGGCAGCACATTTCCGGGCGCTTGAGGACCCTTATATGCAGGGACGAGCGGCCGACATTGAGGATGTAGGCAACCGTGTATTGCGAGAACTAATGGGTCTTCAACTGCCCATACTTGATTTTGACCAACCAGTGATTTTATTGGCCGAAGATCTTTCTCCGTCTGACACGGCGCGTCTGAACCCACAGCAAGTCATAGGGATCTGTACAGAGTTAGGTGGGGCGACTTCGCATAGTGCAATCCTGGCTCGTGCTCTCGGCATTCCAGCCATCGTTGGATTGGGATCTGGTTTGTGGAGCGTTGAAGCGGGTCAGACCATTGCCATACAAGGTGATGTGGGTAAATTGTGGTTGAAGCCGGAAAATTCTCAGTTGGATAAACTGCGTAGCCTGCGTGATGATTGGCTGCGGGATCTCGAAAAAGCCAAACAATCAGGGCTGGAACCGGCCATTACGCGGGATGGGAGACGGTTGGAAATTGGGGCTAACATTGGCGGACCCAATGACGTGTCTATCGCCCTGGATTTTGGTGCAGAAGGCGTGGGATTATTTCGGACCGAGTTCCTGTTTATGGACCGCCAGGAGATGCCTTCTGAGGAAGAACAATATAAGGCTTATAAACAAGCTGCCCAGGTGATGGGTCAACAGCCGGTGATCATCCGAACTTTAGATGTGGGGGGTGACAAACCGCTGCCCTATATAGATTTAGGCCAGGAAGATAATCCATTTTTAGGCTGGCGCGGCATCCGATTTTGTCTCGACCAACCTGATCTTTTCAAACCGCAACTACGCGCCATCCTACGTGCAGGCAGCGCCGGCAATGTCCTGATGATGTTTCCCATGATCAGCTCTATAAAAGAAATTCGACAGGCCAAAGCTCTGCTTTATGAAGCCAGGGAAGAATTAAAGCAAGATGGCATTCCATTTGATGAAAAGATGAAAGTTGGGATTATGATTGAGGTACCATCAGCGGTGGCCACGGCCGATTTACTGGCTAAAGAAGTTGATTTCTTCAGTATCGGCACAAATGACTTAACTCAATATACAATGGCTGCCGACCGGGGAAACAGCAATGTGGCCGATCTGGCGCAAGCCCTGCAGCCGGCCGTGCTGCGTATGATCAAACAGACAGTAGACGCCGCCCATGAGGTGGGCATCTGGGCTGGCATGTGCGGTGAATTAGCCGGCAATCCATTAGCGACCCCACTATTGGTGGGATTGGGCCTGGATGAGTTAAGCATGAGCGCCCCGGCAATTCCCAATGTCAAGGAAGCCATCAGGAGCCTGGATCAATCTCAAGCCAATGAGATTGCCCAAAAAGCATTGGCCATGGATTCAGTTTCGGCCGTGCTCGCGTACCTCTCTTCTCTCCCTGCATAACTTTACAGATTTAAATTCTATGTAAAGTGTTGTAAACTATAGACATAATGAACTCACCTTTTGACGACAGGTCCTGGGAATCTCCCTCTACGACCTGGCTGATTTTTTTGGTTCGGCTTTTGCCCTTTATCCTGTTTTTCATCCTGTCCTTTGGGGGCATGTATGCCGTGTACATCTTTTTCAGTCCCAGCGGTGAGGAAATCGGCATGGTGGAAGCTGTGAGAAGCAGCGGCCTATCAGCCCCGTTTTATAAATCAGCCCCTCCTAAACCGGTCAGCCAGCGCCTGGCTCAAAGCCCCGGACCGATCCGTATCGGCATCATTTCCGGCCACAAGAACAGCGATTCCGGCGCGGTGTGTGCCGATGGTTTGACCGAAGCGGAAGTTAATTTAGATATTGCCGAGAAAGTTGTCGCCAATTTGCGCCTGCGTGGCATTCGTTCTTTTATCCTTGACGAATTCGATAGCAGGCTGAATGGGTTTAGTGGAACGGCCGTCATTTCAATTCATGCCGATTCTTGTATTGAAATCAATGAATTCGCGACAGGCTACAAAATCGCCGGATCAGCCTTTACTGATTCTTCCCTATTATCCTCCTGCATGGAAAATTCATATGCAGCCGCGACCCAACTCCCCTACCATGCCAATACGATAACGGCGGACATGCTGGATTACCATGCCTTTTACGAAATTGCTCCTGGAACCCCGGCTGTCATTGTCGAGACAGGGTTTATGAATCTTGATCGTGAACTGCTCACAGATAATTCTGATATCCCGGCCAATGGCATCACTGATGGGATTCTCTGCTATTTAAATGCCACCCGCTAATCATCTGCAGCAAGCCAAGATTCTCATTCGCGCCGGGAAACTTCCTGAGGCGAGAAAGCTGCTGCGCCGTATACTGGAACAAGACCCACAGAATTATGTGGCCTGGCTTCTACTGGCCCGTGCTACATTATCGGACAGGGCAGCTTTGGGTTATGTTCGTCAGGCTCAGGTGATTCGCCCCAACAGCAAGTTAGTAAAGAGCGAACTGCGTCGCCTGGATCAACAGAATGGCATAGTCTACCGGCCATCACGACTCCCCTCTTACTTGCTCCTCAGTTGCATCCTGGCACTTTTGATTGTTGTGATCATCTGGTTCGCTCCTTTGGGTCTTCAGCGGGTAGCTGCTATGCGCGATAACGAGGTTGCTTCAACGCCCGTACAGGTGGTTATTACGCCGCTGGCCGTCAGCAGTCAAATCGAGGCAACGGCTGAACTGCAGCCCACCTTGCAACCCACGCCTACCGCCAGACCATTGCATAGACAAAAGAACAGCGAAATCCCACCACCAGAAATGCTAGCGACCGTTCGGGACAATAAAGCGACTCAAGCAGGCGATCGAGCCTCGGACGAAGTACAGTCCAGCCCGCAAGCGCCAGCAGTGATCCAGGCTAATACAGTGGATATGAGTGTGCAGTCGGCCGAAACTAGCAGCTTACGGCCGACTGGCGTCGGTCCGGACGATCGTTGGATCGATGTCAACCTGACCAACCAAACCCTGGTGGCCTATGAGGGAGATATGCCCATATTCAATTCGCTTATTTCAAGCGGATTGTGGAACACACCCACGGTCGTAGGCCAATTTCGCACGGTGATGAAATATGAAAGCCAGGATATGAACGGCTATTTATTGGGTTATGATTACTATTTGGAAGATGTGCCCTATGTCATGTACTTTTTTGAAGATTATGCCATTCATGGAACTTACTGGCATAATAACTTCGGAACCCCCATGAGTCATGGATGTGTTAACATGAATCCTGCAGATGCTGGCTGGCTATATAATTGGGCTCCGGTAGGGACTACTGTTTATATTCATCATTGATAAGGTTGTCTTTAAGTAGATCACAGTTCATAATTTAACGGAATCCGATTTTTAATTTAAGGGATTGGACAAGGAAATTTGGGCGATTCCAAAGTTACTCATTGATGTAACCGAAATTTCAAAATTTCGCTCCTCAGCGCGATAAGAAATCGCGGTTACATACCCGACTTTGGAATCACCCTGGCAAGAAAATAGCAGCCATAGCATTGATTTATATCCACAAATCGGATTTCGTATCCTTAACCAATTTCTTTTTAGCTTAATGAAGGGGGAGAACTCTATGTCTCTCGATATTATTCTTGGCGCACAGTGGGGAGATGAAGGCAAGGGGCGTTATACAGACTTGCTGGCCTCGCAAGCTGACATTGTGGCCCGTTTTAGCGGTGGTGACAATGCCGGGCATACGGTAACTATTGGCGAAGATGTATTTAAATTACACCTGATTCCCTCGGGAATTATCCATCAAGGTGTAACCTGCTTGATCGGCAATGGCGTGGTCCTAAACCCGGCGATTTTATTACGGGAACTGGATATGCTCGAGCAGCGGGGGATTAACATCAGCCCGGAGCGTATAAAAATTAGCCGAAAAGCCCATTTGATTACACCGGCACATATTGCCCTGGATGAGGCCAGGGAAATGGATCGCGGCGGTCAAGCGATTGGCACAACTAAACGGGGGATTGGTCCGGCTTATACGGACAAAACCAGCCGGGTGGGATTACGGGCGGCCGAATTTGCGGACCCGGAAGGGTTGGCTGAAAAAGTTCACGCTCATATTGAGGCGCATAATGCCACTTTAAGCAAAATATTTGGATCTGACCCGTTGGACGCGACCGAGATTGCGGCTCAATTTGTGACCTATGCCCAACGGTTAGCGCCTTACCTGGTAGACGGCGACTTAATTCTTGATGAGGCCTTGCAAAAGGGACGGACTGTTTTAGCCGAAGGCGCTCAAGGGACGTTGCTGGATATTGACCACGGAACCTACCCGTTTGTTACCAGTTCTTCGCCGACGGCCGGTGGCGTTTTGACCGGTCTGGGCGTGGGGCCAAAATATGTCGGCCGAATTCTAGGTGTAGCTAAAGTGTTCACAACCCGCGTTGGCAGTGGCCCGTTCCCAACAGAACTATTTGGAGATGAAGCGGTGCGACTGCGGGGAACCGGTGAAAACCCCTGGGATGAGTATGGAACAACAACCGGACGGCCGCGCCGGGTTGGCTGGCTCGACCTGGTCATCTTACACCATGCGCGCCGCATCAACAGCCTCACTGAATTGATGCTAACTAAATTGGATATTTTGAGCGGACTTGAGCAAATCCCGGTTTGTACAGCCTATGAATTGGCAGGGCAGAGAATTCAGTTTATCCCAGCCGATCTGGAGACTTTGGCCCGCTGCCAACCAATTTATGAAATCCTGCCCGGTTGGCGGGAGGATATCATGGGTATTCGCCAGCAAAGCAATTTGCCGGCGAATGCGCGCCGCTATATCGAATTCATCGCCGATCAAACTGGTGTTCCCGTGACCCAGGTATCAGTTGGTCCCGCCAGGGCACAGTCGATTTCCATAGAGTAGAAAATAAAAAGATGCCAACATTTTTGAATGTTGGCATCTTGTCAGGAATCGCGGTTGTAAAACGATTTAAACGTGGATAGGTTCACCTTCCACGCCGTGCGCAGTTTCCATCAATACTTCACTTAGTGTCGGATGGGCGTGCACATTTCTGGCGATCTCTTCCGCGGTCAGTTCATTGTTATGGGCAAGGGTCAGTTCCGGGAGCAATTCCGTCACATCAGGGCCAACCATATGCGCCCCTAAAATCTCACCGTACCGGGCATCGGCGATGATTTTTATGAAGCCGTCTCGCTCGCCCAAACCAAGTGCTTTACCATTGGCCTGGAAGGGGAACTGGCCAACATTCACCTCATAACCCGCTTCTTTGGCCTGGCTTTCCGTATAGCCAAAGCTGGCCACCTGGGGAACAGAATAAGTGCAGCGTGGCAGCATACGATAATCCAATGTGACTGTTTCATGCCCAGCTATTGTTTCCGCGGCGACGATGCCCATCGCCGAGGCAATATGTGCCAGGCGGTAGTTGGTCGCCACATCTCCAATAGCAAAAATGTGATCGACATTGGTGCGCATGTATTCGTCAATGTCCACATTTCCATTTTCACTCAACTGCACACCAGCGGCATCAAGACCCAGGTTTTCCACGTTCGGCTGGAAATTAATGGCCAACATGACCTGGTCCGCTTCCAGGGTGGAACCATCTTGCAGGGTTACCTGCACACCGTTTTCGTCTTTTTCCACCGACTCAACGCGCGATTCGGTGTGAAAATTGATTTTCAATTTTTTATACGCTTTTTCCAGGACATCGCTGACTTCCGGTTCTTCATTGGGCAGGAGATGGGGTAGCATTTCCAAGATTGTCACCTCGACGCCGTAATTGCGCCAGATATAGGCAAATTCCACGCCTATTGCGCCGCCGCCGATGATGATAATTTTTTCAGGCAGCGTGTCGGTTGTGATGCCTTCGATATAGGAAATAATGCGTTCGCCATCAAATTCAACGCCCGGCAAGGTACGCGGCCGTGCCCCTGTAGCGATGATAATGTTATCCGCAGCAAGCTCTTTTTCTCCACCCTCATTGAGAGATACTTTTACCGTATGAGGGCCGGTTAACTGGCCAGTCCCTTCAAAGACGTCAATATTATTTTTGCGCATCAGGAAGCCTACACCCTTCACCAGGCGGCTGGACACCTGCCGGCTGCGCTTAAAGGCGACACTGTAATCTAGCTGCAAGTTATCAAAGCTAAAACCAAACTCTTTCGCGCGATGCTGCAAGGTATGGGCAATTTCAGCATTCTTGATGAGTGCTTTGGTGGGGATGCAGCCGATATTTAAACAAACCCCGCCCATATACTCTTTTTCAATGATAGCGACTTTTTGCCCTAACTGTGCTGCCCGGATAGCAGCCACATAACCGCCAGGACCAGCACCCAAGACAACGACATTGTATTGATCTGCCATTCTATTCTCCTAATTTGTTAATTTTGTAGTGGAAACCAGGTGAGCCGGTTAATAACGGCCCATCGGAACGATATCTATTTTCGAATAAAATTATACCCGTAAATAAGGGCATTAACACGTCACCCTTAAATTGGTTATAATCTTTCACCTATGGGTTTCCCAGCTTGGACACTATGGGGAATGGGCATTACGGCCGCAGGCACATTGATTATGTTGCTCCTGGCCTATATCGCTCAATCTCCTCGTTTGATAAATCGCCTGGGCTTAACCGGCCTGAGGTTAGATTTACGGACAAGAGCGTTGACAGGATACGCTCTAGCCCTCTTGTTGCTGTCTTTCGGTTTTTTCCTGGCCGGGGTTCCTCTTGGGCCACAATCGGCCGAACAGGAGATAGCGGCTGCCCAACTGACGCCTGAGGAAGGTGAAGTACAGCTAACCAGTGATACGGAAGGAGCGGTGACGACGGCCGAGCCGGCAAGGCAGGAGAACGGGAGTGTCATTGATGATGGCACATCACGTCCGGCCAGTGGCGCTTTCGCCGGATTACCGCCCAGCGCTCAAACCGCGACTGCTGAAAGTTTACCGGCCGACAATGCGCAAGCGGAGGAAACCACCGAGGATTCACAAGCAGCGGACCCGAATCAGCCTACACCGACCCCTTCACCCACGGGAACCGCCACACCCTTACCATCACCAACATCAAGCCCTACACCGACCACTACGCCAACACCAACGCTCACTCCTACCCCCATTTTCGAGGAAACCGCGATCATCAACACGGGAGGAAGCACCATATGGATCAAGCGCACCCCTGGTGGCAGAGACCATTATCTGGTTAGAGGGGGCGACATCGTCATTTTGTATCCCGGTCATGCAAATGTTGGCGGCGTATTATGGCAGGAAGTGATTACAACCGACGGGGTGGTTGGCTGGATTTTAGAATCCTATCTCAATATGGGTGAGGAAGAAGTTGAGGGCAGTACGTGATCAGGAAAAGCGGTCCTGCTTACAGTTATTTTGAACTTCTTGATGCTTGCGGGGAAGCGGGTTGTCCCCTATGCGCCTTGGGCAATACCGCTGCCCACCGTAATCTACAGACCCTGATCTTTGAAGGGGTCAATGATTACGGCCTGCGCGCCACCCTTCGAGAATCCCTGGGCTACTGTCATGAACATGCCTGGCTGCTGCCCGAATCAGGAGAAAGTGCTCCATTGGGCATTGCTATCGTGCATCGCGATTTATTGAACAATGTAAGCCGACGACTGGAAGAAAGTAAATTTAACAAAGCACAGAGAAGGAGACTGCGCTCTTTCGTTGCTGAAGCGATCAACCAGGATGCCATAACAATAACCGATGCCCGTTCGTCCCGTTATATACCAACGGAAGCGCTCTGTCCCGCCTGCAAAGATCGAGACAAAATTGAAAAACTGGCCTTGAAATCCTTGATTGAAGCTTTGCAAAATAAGGACGCAAAAATGCTGGCTGCTTTGGAATCTTCTGACGGTTTATGTTTGCCTCATCTGCGGCAGGCGCTGGAAGCGACCCGAAACGAAGAAACCTTCACGTCGCTTGTGAATATAACCAACGAACAATTGTCAGCTTTGATCCAGGATTTGGATGAATTTATTCGCAAGAATGATCATCGCTTTCGGGATGAAATGATCACGGAGAGAGAACGGGACAGCTGGCGGCGCGCTTTGGAGCGCATGGTCGGGCCGCAGATGAAGGCCGACTAGCTTATAGAGGCTAAAATATCATAGAGGCCAATTTTTATGAATTTTGTAACCGCGAAATCCATTTCGCGCCCCTCCGGTGAAGATATGAATCCCCGGTTACGTTCACCCATTTTTTTGTTAAGTTCATCAAAAAGTTGGCTTCTTTCTTACTCTTAATCCGCCAGGTAATCTTCAAGCGCAGAAATTTCAGCGGGCAATGTGATTGGAGATGCGGCCTGATCCACGGCCGTACCCGGATCTTTCAAGCCATGTCCGGTTAAGATACATACGGCCGTTTTCCCACGTGGGTCAATTTCCCCCTGCTCAATTTGCTGTTTCAAAGCGGCAACTCCCGTTGCCGACGCAGGTTCGACAAAAACCCCTTCCAGTTGAGCCAGCATGTGCCAGCTTTTAAGGATTTTTTCGTCGCTTACGGCCGTAATAATTCCGCCAGATTCATCTAATGCCTCCAGCGCCTGCCGCCAACGGGCCGGATTGCCGATGCGGATAGCGGTGGCGATGGTTTCCGGCTTTTCAACAACCTTGCCAGAAACGATGGGGGCTGCGCCTGCGGCCTGCCCGCCCAGGATTCGTGGATGCCCTTTGCCATACTGCTTATAGCCCATCCAGTAGGAGGTGATATTGCCTGCATTGCCAACCGGCAGACAATGCCAATCAGGAGCCTTGCCACCTAACTGGTCACATATTTCAAAGGAACCTGTTTTCTGTCCTTCAATGCGCCAGGGGTTGATAGAATTGACCAGCGTGACCGGCTGTCTCTTTACGATTTCACGCACCATATCCAGCGCATCATCAAATGATCCGTCGATGCTGATCACTTCCGCGCCATAGGCCAGGCTGGCGGCCAACTTCCCCAGGGCTATTTTGCCCTGCGGAACCAGCACCAAACAACGTAATCCGGCGCGAGCAGCATAGGCTGCCGCGCTGGCAGCCGTGTTCCCGGTGCTGGCACAAATCACGGTTTTGGAACCTTCATAAACCGCCTGGGTTATCGCGGCAGTCATGCCCCGGTCTTTAAAAGAGCCGGTAGGATTTAAGCCTTCATACTTCAGATACAGCTTCAATCCACTATTGGGGGCTAAAGTCTCAGCCAACCGATTGGCCGGAATGAGCGGCGTATTCCCTTCATTGAGGGTGATGATGGGCACATCATCAGTAAAGGGAAGATATGGGCGATATTGTTGGATGACACCAGACCATTTCATAGTTGTTTTACAAAAAGAAAGGTGCGGACTGCTCCGCACCTGGTTGATAATGCCAGATATCCGGCGTGTAGCTTATAAAGTGATCAAAAATGAAGCGACAAACACCGTATCTCTTGCGTGATTTTATTCCTCTACAGGGATGACGAGCATCTGTCCTGGTTCCAGCGTATAAGGCGATGTTAAATTGTTTCGCTCAACCAGCCTGGTCCAGGCGATTCCATATTGAAAAGCGACGCCAAAAACAGTTTCTCCTTCGGCGACCTGGTGGGAGATTTCTTCGGCAGATGGTGGTTCGGTTACCGTCTCTTCAGCAGACTCAACCTCTGTATCAGCTTCTGTCCCGGCCGTGTCACCTTCTTCAACACCAGGGATAATCAGTTCCTGGCCAATAGACAGGTCGTCAAAGTTGGCCAAATCGTTAGCACGGGCAACATCCATCATATTGACGCCGTACATGAGGCTGATGCGGTAAAGATTGTCGCCACTTTGGACGATATATGTTGTTTGTGGGGAATCTTCTTCGGCCTCCCCTTCATCCCCTGGTAGAATAGCTTGTTCCTCTGTAGTTTCAGCAGCTTCACCACTGCCGGTTGTGTCTTCCTCACCTACCTCGTCTGCCGGTTCATCCTCACCGGTCTCGCTCAGGTCAGGAATGATCAGCTCCTGTCCCACAGATAAATTGTCCGGATTAACGATACCGTTAGCCTGGGCGATGGCCACCCAACTGATGCCATACTGTAGTCCGATCTGGTATAAATTCTCACCTGCGGCAACGGTATGGGTTCTTTCACCACCGGATTCGCCAGGCTCTGTGCTCTCCGTTGATTGTCCTTCCTCAGCGGCTGATTCTTGGCCGGCTTCGCCTTCGATGGCCGTCTCTTCAGTTGACTCTGCGGCCGGTTCCTCAGACGTTTCGCCTTCAATTGTTTCCCCGGAAGCCTCCCCCTCCCCGGTTTCATTGGCGCTTTCCTCACCCTCAGCGGGAGGATAAGCTTCAGCAGGAGGCGCTTCTTCGGCCGGTTGAACCGGTCCTGCATCTGGGGCTGGATAACCCGATCCACCATCTTCCGGTTGTGTGGACCCGGCCGGCTCTTCTCCAATGGGTCCTGGATAACTACCTGGGGCAGGCGCTTCCTCGACGGGAACATCGGCGCTTCCGTCATCAGGCAGCGGCCGTTCACAGGCTACCAGTAATAAACTTAAAATAAATAACAGCGTTATGACAAGCGGCCATTTTTTTTGTGAAGTCATTTCCTCACCTCCATATGTTTAAAAAACCCACTTGATTCGCTGATAATATAGCATGGTTCTAAGATTACGTAAAGTTAATTAGCTGGTAAGCTTGGTCCATTTTTCCAAAAATGGACCAAACGTTATGACAGTTATTTTTTACTGGGTGTGCCGTAAAGCCACCAATACTCATCTTGCGGATAGGCCGGTTGCCATTCCTTATACCAGACAAAAATACCGCTTTCCCAGAACCGCTTGAGTCGGCTGTCAAAAAGAGCAATTTGCGAAGGGATGCGTGGATTAAGCTCGTAAGGGGCAAGCCGCAAGGATTCTGAGATGGCCTCTATCATCGCCCTGGTCTCAACGGCCGTTCCGTAATTGCTGGTATTCGAGGCCACACCGCGATCCAAATCATTGAGATATTCCGACCATTGCCGTAAACGGGCTTCCAACTCACGATGCCCTTTTTGTTCAAATCGAACGATCCTTTCCGCCAGCACCTCATTAAACTGCTGCACAGCGGCATCCAATAACTTTTGTTTTTCAGCACTCAACAAATTGCGTAAGATAATTAGCCGGTGTTGGCGCATGAGATAACCACCCAAGGTTAAAGTGGGCATTCCGGAAGTGCTCATATGCCAGAACAACACATCACTATCCAGGTATGCTTCCATTTCCTTGGCCATAGCGGCCAAAATGGTAACATCTTTTTCCAGTTTCTCAATGGCAGTTAACATAGCTTTATCTCCACTGTTAGTTCACACATTCATTAAAAGAAGCAAAGTTAGCGCCTCTATAAATTTCCAAACCCTTACGGTTTCTCAACGGTCAAGCCTATGATAAGTCACTGTGGAGTTAGGGGCAATTGAGTCTATCTTGTCCTGGCTATAGAGCCTTGTATAATGCGCTTGCATATGTACCAGCGTTGGCAATACGAGGTTTTATCTTGAGAAAAGGATTGATCAAACAGTTATTAGGCCTATCAGTGTTCCTGTTTTGTTTGGTATTATTGATTGCTTGCAATGACAACCAGCCTGAGGGTGTAGATATTATCCCTATTCCCCAAACGGCCGAAAGCGAGACGACTTCTTCCTTCACACCGCCAACATCTGAAGCGCTGGTCATAACCCCGACTCCATTGCCTCCTACCCCTACTCCCCAACTAGCTGCCCTGGTGAATGGGCAGCCCATTCTACTGGAGGATTTTGAAAAGGAATTGGCCCGATTTGAATTAGCCCAGGCTGAATTGGGCATTGAATCAGCGGACGAAGCGCAATACCGGCAAATCGTTCTTGATGCGCTCATCGAAAAGGAGCTGATTCACCAGGCCGCAGCCGTTCATGGCGTCACGGTTAGCGCCGCAAGCGTTGATGAAAAGCTCAGCGAACTACAGGAGTCAACCAGCGATTTTGGCAGTTTCGACGATTGGCTAATCGCCAACCAATGGACATTGGAGGAATTTCGCCAGGCGTTGGAAGAAGAAATGCTGGTAGAAGAAATGGTGGCTCTGGTGACCGCTGAGGTGCCTGAGTCTGCCGAGCAGGTGCGTGCCCGCTATATCCAACTTGATGACGCCGCCCAGGCCCAAGATTTGCTGGCTCAGATCCAGGGAGGAGCTGATTTCGCGGCGCTGGCTCAACAATATTCGCTGGATTTAGCCACAGCTCCTTATGGCGGTGATTTGGGTTACTTTGCGCGCGGCTCCTTATTGGTTCCGGAGGTCGAGACGGCCGCGTTTGATTTACAGCTTGAAGAAGTGAGCGAAGTGGTCTCCGTGGTTGATGAGGAAAGCGACTTGCCTACTTATTACCTGGTGCAGTTGATTGAGCGTGATCCCAACCGGCCTTTGGGTACCGATCTGCGCTATCGGTTGCTTCAGGAGACTTTTGACGCCTGGTTGGATGAGCAAAAGGCGGGAGCGACGATTACTCCCTTACTGGAATAACATGATATCCGAGCGATGAGGAGGTTCAATGATGCATTATCCCTCTTCACTTATGCGCTGTGCCCAATCATTCCCAATAATGACCAGTAAATCATAATCCTGCGCCGCATCAGGGTCCGTTTCCGATGAGGCGTTTAGCGGGGGGATTCCCATTTCTTGTACTAAAAAGAGGACGGTACTTTCGTGCGAACCATAGTCGATGATTTGGGAGTTACTGTAGGTGGCTGAGTCGGCGTTGCCGATTTCACTGACGGTCACGCCCAAATCTTCCAGATAATCTTGGGTTTCGGCGGCTAGGCCAAAGACGGCCGTCCCGTTATATATAGCTACCCGTGCCCCTTCATCACGCATCAATTCCGGCAGATCCTCAATGACGGCCGGGGGGACTTCCGGCGGAGTGAAAAGTTCATTGCGCAGCCCCCGGATCTCGTCGCGCAGGGGAACCAATACCTGGCGGCCGTCAGGTGTCGTTTCATTGTAAACATAGTTGAAATCAAGGACGGCCGTTTTGATATTTTCCGGGGGGATCTCCTGCATCAGCAGCGCCAGTTCCAAAGCGTCTTCAAGGGCCAGATTGGTGTCTAAATTATCTTGAAATGTGCGCCACAGTCGGGGCGCTTGAATAAACAGCCTGGGCAACTGGTTGAGCGTAAAAACCTGATCGCGCACAGCCAGCATCACTTCCTGCTGTCGCTGCGCACGGTCGACATCCCCACCGAAGGTTGCCCGTGTTCGCGCATACTTGAGGGCGTCCTGGCCGCTCAGACGCTGTGTACCTTCTTCGATGGAAAATGGTTCATAACCGTAGCAATTATCCGGATAGTCAGGGTCATCAATGGATTCAGGTACATCCACCTCTATCCCACCGATTAAATCGACGGCATCGACAAACCCTTGAAAATTGACGGTCACATAGTAATCAACGGGTATGCCCAGCAGCGATTCCACGGTTTCCAGTGCCAGCTTTTGCCCGCCACCAGGATATTCAAAGGCCTGGCCGAAATAATAAGCCTGGTTAACCCGATCAACCCCGAAGCCGGGGATTTCTACCCAGAGATCGCGTGGCAGAGAGAGAAGAGCGGCCGTGTTGCGCAGGGGATCTACTGTAGCGATGATGATACTGTCCGTATGGGTTGGGCCATCCTCATCACACCGTTGGTCCACTCCCAAAAACAGGAAATTAAGCCGATCTTCCCCGGACCAGGTTTCGATTTCCTCCGGAACAATGATCGGCAGCGGCTCTTCTGGCGCTTCCGACTCTGCTTCGCCAACCGTTGATGACTGGCTGCTGTTTTCTTCCTCTGGCAAAATAAACTGGGGAGTATCACCTGTCGTTTCTGCGGCAATGTTTCGCACGGTGCGGAACAACCAGATCGCGCCGGCAATGACTATGAGCAGCAAGAAAGAGCCAATGATGGCGCTGGCCCATAAAGGTAATTGAATACGTGACGGTTCGCGTCTATTGTTTGAATCCGATGCCATGTGTTATTTATCCTGCACACAACTTGCCCAGGTTATTGCCGCTGCGGCAGGACGGGCACGATCTTAGCGGTTCCAATTATGCTTGACAAGTCAGAGCACATTCTTATAATGGTCAATACAATTTTTGAAAAATATTAAAGCGTTGACTGGGACAAGTAATTGTTGTGACGGTGCAAGAGAATAAATGGCCATAGGCTGGAAGCCATTTTCATACAAGCAGCAATGAATACCCCCCAGGAGTGAACTCTGAACGGGAACTCACCTATTAAGAAGTTCCGGTTGGCTCCGTTAACAGCCACAACAAGGATGAATCAACTGTTGGCTACCGGGCTGGTAGTAACGGCTTTTGAATCTTTACTAATTAATGTGGCTATAAGAGTAAGTGCGCATCCTCAGATGCGCGGCTTGCCCGGACTGGCATCTGAGTATGCCTACTTACAGGATGACCGTATTACTTTGTTAATCGTCAAAAGCGGTTACTACGAACCATTCAATCGTAGATATTTGTTAAACTATTAGTTTGTCGGCCAACGCTAAATCATTAAAGTTGGGTGGAACCGCGATCGCCATCGCCCCAATGTGGGTGACGGCGATTTTTTTATTTATATTGGAGGCACGAAATCATGTCCGAAAATGGAAATGTTCCATATGAGGAATCAAAACTTTATCGAATTCGCCATTCGGCCGCGCATGTGATGGCCGAAGCGGTGCTGGATCTCTTTCCGGAAGCTAAATTGGCCATTGGACCGCCAATTGAGGATGGCTTTTACTATGACTTTGATCTGGGTCAGGATGAGAACGGCAAACCACGCACGTTCACGCCGGAAGACTTGCAGCGCATTGAAGAAAGAATGAAGCAGTTGCTCAAGAAAAATGCACCCTTTGAAAAATCAACGATGACCATTGATGAGGCGCGCCGATTTTTCGCCGGCCAGCCATACAAAATAGAGTTAATTGACGATCTGGCCGCAGGCAAAGTGGATGAAAATGGCGAACCAATTGCCGATCCGGTATCGGAAGTGGGCATTTACCGCCAACGCGATTTCGTCGATCTCTGCCGTGGGCCGCATGTCAATTACACCAAGCAGGTCAAAGCCAATGCGGTCAAGCTGCTGCGCACGGGTGGCGCTTATTGGCGCGGGGATGAACACAACCCGCAGCTTCAGCGCATTTATGGCACGGCCTGGAACAATCGTATGGAGTTGGAGGCATATTTGCAGCTGCTGGAAGAAGCCAGGGCACGCGATCATCGTCGCCTGGGCAAGGAATTAGGCCTGTTCCATATTTCTCCACTCGTTGGTTCCGGGCTGCCCTTGTGGCTGCCCAACGGTACCATTTTGCGGGAGACGTTAGAGAATTTCCTACGCCAGGCTCAGGTCGAACGGGGTTATTTGCCGGTGATCACGCCGCACATAGCCAGGCTGGATCTCTATGTCACTAGCGGGCACTACCCCTATTATAAAGATAGCCAGTATACGCCAATTGATGTGGATGATGAGCAATTTTTATTGAAGCCGATGAACTGCCCGCACCATATCGAGATATACCGCAGCCAGCCGCGCAGCTATCGTGATTTGCCGCTGCGTTTGGCCGAATTCGGTACGGTTTACCGCTATGAGCAGAGTGGCGAACTGAATGGCTTGACCCGTGTGCGCGGCTTCACAGTGGATGATTCGCATTTGTTTGTCACGCCGGAACAGCTTGAGGAAGAGTTCATTGGCGTTGTCGAGCTGATCCAATATGTGTTTAATACACTGGGCTTCCAGGATTTCCGCGCCCGGCTGGGTATCAATGATCCCGACAGTGACAAATATGCCGGCGAGCCGGAGATGTGGGCCAGGGGCATTGCTGCTATTAAGGATGCGGCCGATAAGGTAGGTATGGAATATAAGGTGGAGGAAGGGGAGGCTGCCTTTTACGGTCCCAAGTTGGATTTCATCTTCCGCGATGTCTTAAAGCGGGAATGGCAGTTAGGTACCGTACAGGTTGACTTCTTGCTGCCGGAACGGTTTGAGCTGGAATACACGGGTGAAGATGGGCAGAGACACCGGCCGATTATGATCCACCGTGCGCCCTTCGGCAGCATGGAACGTTTCACAGGCATTTTGATCGAACATTTCAACGGCGCTTTTCCGCTGTGGCTAGCCCCGGTACAGGTGGAAATGATCCCTATCGCTGACCGCCATATTCCTTATGCGGAGAAGGTGGCGGCCGAATTAAGAGCGGCGGGGATACGTGTTGAGGTCGATGCCAGCAGCGAGCGGATGAATAAGAAAATCCGCAACGCTCAGTTGCAAAAAATTCCTTATATGCTTGTGGTGGGCGATAAAGAAGAGGAGGATGGCCTCGTTGCCGTGCGCACACGTGAAAATGAGGATCGCGGCGCGGTTCCTCTGTCCGAATTTATCACGACTACGACTACCCTGATTACCAGCAAATCAATGGATTTGTGAGCGGCACATCGTTTCTTTTAGTTATCGATTAATGAGACCGCTCCGAGGAGCGGTCTTTTTTTATCTGGAGGTTATCATGAAGCAAAATAATGAAAAATATGAAGTGTCAAATTTATATCGCATAAGGCATACGGCCGCTCATGTCCTGGCCCAGGCCGTACTGGAAATGATTCCTGAGGCTAAGTTGAGCATTGGACCGCCCATCGCTGACGGGTTCTATTACGATTTTGACCTGGGAGTGGATGAAGATGGGAACCAGCGCACGTTTTCGCCCGCAGATTTGCAGGCGCTGGAAAAGCGTATGCGCCAGATCATCACCGGCAAGCATGAACTGCGCTGTCGGGAGGTTTCAGAGGCGGAGGCGCGGCAGCTTTTTGCTGAACAGCCCTACAAGCTGAAGCTAATCGACGGCCTTCTCGCCGGGCAGGTGGATGAATATGGACACAAAATTGATGAGCCGGTGGTGCTCAGCACCTATCGCCAGGACAGTTTTGAAGATCTGTGCCGTGGCCCTCACGTCGAGCATACGGGAAAGGTGCCCCCTGATGCTTTCAAGCTGATGAGTGTGGCCGGCGCTTATTGGCAGGGTGATGAGAAACGGCCGATGCTACAGCGCATTTACGGCACGGCCTGGTCCAACAAAAAAGAGTTAAAGCAGCATCTGCATATGGTGGAAGAAGCTAAGAAAAGGGATCATCGCAAGCTGGGACGCGATCTGGAAATTTTTATTCTGGATGAAGAAGTCGGCCCTGGTCTGCCGCTTTGGCTGCCCAACGGCAATATCCTGCGCGAAGAAATGGCGCGATTGGCCTATGAAATAGAGGATGGATTGGGGTACCAGCGCGTCTCTACGCCACATATCGCTAAAGAATCGTTGTACCTGCGCAGTCGCCATCTGCCTTACTATGAAGATGAGATGTATCCGGCAATGGAGCGGGATGGAGCTAAGTATTATCTCAAACCGATGAATTGTCCTTTTCACCATAAAATATTTAGCAGCAAATCGCGTAGTTACCGCGATTTACCGCTACGCCTGGCTGAATATGGCATGGTTTATCGCTATGAAGGCAGCGGCTCGCTCATCGGCCTGCTGCGCGTCCGTGCCGCGGAGCAAAATGATGCCCATATTTATTGCGCTGAAAAGGACTTTGAACAGGAGTTTTTGGCGGTTATTGATCTGTATCGTTATTACTTCGACCTGTTCGGCATTGAAAAATATGTTTTGCGCCTCAGTAAGCACAGCAAGGAAGGATTGGGTAAAAAGTATGTGGACAATGAACCCATGTGGCTGAAGATGGAGGAGAAAGTGCGCCAGGTTATGATCAAAAGTGGGGTTCCCTTCATAGAGGCAGAGGATGAGGCGGCCTTTTATGGTCCCAAAATCGACGTGCAGATTTGGAGCGCGATCGGCCGTGAATTTTCCATCGCCACAAACCAGGTTGACTTCGCCCAGCCGCCACGCTTCAACTTGACGTTTGTCAACAAAGAAGGGATGGAAGAGACGCCACTGTGCATCCACCGCGCCCCGCTGGGCAGTCATGAGCGCTTCATCGGTTTTCTGATCGAACATTATGGCGGCAATTTTCCTTTGTGGCTCAGCCCGGAGCAGGTGCGGGTGATTCCGATTACGGATGACCATCATGCTTATGCGGAACAGGTGGTCCGCCAGGTTAAAGATGCCGGCATCCGCGCTCAGGTCGATTTGGGCGACGGCCGTATGAGCGCCAAGATCCGCGCGGCACAGTTGATGAAGGTGCCCTATATGTTGATTGTGGGTGATAAAGAGACGGCCGATGGCACAGTCTCCCTACGCCGTCGTGATGGTTCTAAGCAAGATGGATTACAGCTAAAGGAATTTATTGCTGATTCGGTGGAGCGGATTAGGGTACGCTCGGCCGAACTATAGAGCGATTTGCCCAAATCGCGCACCGTTGAATATTGACTTGTGAAACAAAACCATGCATGATTTTAGATATGGATGAGATAAACAACGTAGGACAAATGCAGGTCATAGATGACGATCAACTCGTTGCAGCCCTCGATCATCTCGGCGTTGAATTTGTTGCAGGGAATGAAGCAGCATTGCCAGATTCGGGTTTTTCGCCATCGACGTTGTTATCAGGACTTGCTAACAGCGAAGAGGCGCGCGTACGATTAGCCTTGATTCCATTGCTTCTCCTTCACCCTGAATTTTCTGGCGACGTTCACCAGGCAATGACAAAAGTCCTGCCTGAAAAACAGCACTATTTGAAATGTTACTATCTTGCCTCTCATCTACTTCAAGAAAAGTATCGCTCACAGCTCGAAAGCCTGTTTGGCAAAAAAGCACTTCTACCAGTTTTATTTGAGAAAATTGCACAATTTATTGATGCACAGGATGTGGATGGACGTCTGCGAAAATTATCCGAATATCAAACTTGTTTAAGCAACAGACCAATTAATTGGTACGGTACGTATGAACACGCCTATTCAAGATTGGTAACTCATAAGTTGTGGAAAATACAATGGCAATAATAAATCGCCAATTGATAGAAAAGTTTTTAGCAGAAGTTGGTGAGCATTGTATAGAGAATTCGGGAGTATTCTTCATTGGCGGAGGTGCTCTTAAGCTGTTAGGCAGTGACCGTACAACATACGATCTGGATTATATTGGAAATGATATCGAACCTAACGATCTTCAAGAGGTTATGAGCAAAATAGCTGGTGAGATGAATATTGAGTTGGAAGCTGTTCCAATTGAAGACTTTTTGCCGCTTCCTAAAGATGCCAATAAGCGATCTATCTTCATTGGAGAATATGGGAATCTTTCCGTTTATGTTTTTGATCCATATACGATTGTTATAAGCAAACTTGATCGGGGTTTTGAAACCGATATTGAAGATATAATTTTCCTCGTACGTAGAAAACTGATCAGTTTAGAACAACTCACCAAGACTTTAAATGATGCCGTCGAACAAGCTCACAAATTCGACCTGGATATTGAAGGAATGAAAATACGACTTCGATTTATACAACAATCTATTTAATTTTTCATGACCCAGCTTATATTGAAGTATGGATTCATTCGCAATTTTGGCAAATCGCGCTACAAGAAGACTTCTTGAATATTGATTAAAGAACAATGATTTATGTATGAGAAATACGGACGAATAAACTAAAAAAGACTATGTTCAATTTTTCACCGATACCTGAAACCTATATCCGCAGTCTGGCTACGGAACAATCTTTTGATCGTGGTTACCGTTATTATCAAAACGATTCCGTTTTTAATGTTACGCAGCGTGGCAATTTGGTTAGCGCAAATGTGCATGGAAGTGATTACGAACCATATCACATAGAGATAACTTTAGATAACGAGCATCAGATTGCTCTTACCTCATGTACTTGTCCCTATGATTGGGGCGGGATATGTAAGCATATTGTTACCACCTTGCTGGTAATATCTCGGGATCAAGAAACTATTGTTCAAAAACCTGGCATTGAAGCTCTGATTGCTGACCTCACACCTGGCCAGCTACGGCAGATCCTGGTTGGTCTGGCCGAAGCAGAACCGCAAATTTTAGATGCGATTGAGAGAGAGGTCAATTGGTTGCCCGACCAGGAGGCAATGCCCGCTGAGAATAAAAGCTCTTCGCTACCGCTGCTTGTCAATGATATAAGGCGGCAGATGGATAAAGATTTTCGCCAGGCCGGTAAAGGAAGCACTTACCACAATAGTTTTTATGATGAATACCTGGAATTGGAAGTTGATCCTTTTGAGATTCTAGATCCTCATCTGGCAGAAGTGTTTGGTTTGCTGGAAAAAGGGGATAGCAGTTCTGCCGAAATCCTCATTTCAACTATCATTGAAGCATTTATTGAGGGGCTTGCGACTCTGCATGAATGGGTTTACGAATATAATTTGGATATCTTTGACGAGGCTGTCATGAGTTTGGATACAGCCGTGGCCGAGGTGCTGTTAAGCCAGGAATTAACGAAAGATCAAGAGAAAAAATGGTTGGACAAGGTCGCAAACTGGGAAGAAGGTTTAGGGGAGATGGTCATAACAAAAACAGCCATCGAACAAGGGTGGCGTTATCCACCTTTAGTGGCGGCAATGCAGGGCAATATTACCGAAATGGGCGCCTGGGAAGGGGATGCGCCTCATTACGCGGATGATTTGGCAAAGGTTCGGCTGCGCATCCTGGCGCGGCAGAATCGCCAGGAGGAATATATCAACCTGGCTGAAGCGGAAGGGCAGGTTGGATTAGCAATCAATATGCTCGCTCGAAGCGGCGATATCGACAAGGCTATTTCCAAGGCAAAGAACTATCTTCATAATGCGGCCGCATTTCTCTCGCTAGCCCGCATAGTTGATGAAAAAGGTGAGCAGGATGCCGCTCTTGAGCTAGCCGTATTTGGCTTGAGCCAGGACAGTTTGTTCGGCCAAGAGGAGCTGGTTCTGTGGATACGGGAAAAGCTTACAACTTTCAAAAAGCAGCCATTGGCGCTTAATGCTGCGTTGAGCGTCTTTTCCACTACGCACGAATTAGTTGATTATTTGGCCGTGCAACAACTGGCTGGCGACAAATGGCCAACAATCCAACCCCAACTCCTTAAAGATTTACAAAAAAGTGACGCAACCACAAATAAGATTGACATATATTTGTTTGAAAATATGCCGGTAGAGGCTATGCAGTCGTTGGACAAAGAAGGTTTCCTCTCCGATTATGATTTACAGCGAGTCATTGAAATTACTAAAGATTCACACCCTGACTGGGGCATCCGAAAGTGCAAAAATAGGGCGGAAGCCATTATGGACGCCGGGCGTTCAGGCGATTATGAGTCGGCCGTTTATTGGTTGGCCATCGCTCGTGACATTTACCAACAGCACAATCGTCAAAAGGAGTGGGAAAAATATCTAGACAGCTTGTTGGAGATTCACCATCGCAAGTACAAATTGGTGCCTATGTTGGGTAGTATTCGACAGTAGTCTAAAAGCCTGCTTACTTATGGCAGCCCATTTTCTAAAAATTTTTGTAGCTGACTTGCTGCTTTTTCCTGATTATTCGGCGTGAAAACAGGATATAAAGTCTCAGGTTTTTGCTTCTTAAGTAATTGGAACTGAGATTTTTGTTAGAAACTTTTTTTGATAAATTCCCACAACCACTTTTATTTAAGAATGTAATGCGTACCCTTTTTAGACCCAATCTTTAGTAACAACCCTTTCTCCACCAAATCCACCAGATCCAAGCGCAAAGTCTCGGCCGAAACATCCGGACAAAGCTGGCGATAGCTGGAGTTGGTAATATTGCCATGCATCTTTACATGAGCCAGCGCCTTGGCCTGGCGCTCGTTCATGCTCAACGTCCCCTTTGGCGTAGCCGGACGCTCCCTTTTATTAGAGAGAGTGACGGTGAACAGGTGCGGTGTGGCTCTGAAATCGGGGGGCGTGTGCCCCGCCTCGACCATCTCTTCGATCATCTGGTCAATACCCAACCCTAGTTCCTCAATGAAGCCCCACTGGTACAGTCCATTAACCAGGCGCGGGTTGCGCGAATAATGCTCTTCAACTAGGTTGTCCAGGGTCATGTAACCGGGCAGGCCGCCAGGACTGATGATTTCCAGGCGGTCGCTGTACATACGGATTTCCACGCGTCGCCCTTTGATGCGGTAGTCGCGGTGGGCGACGGCATTGACCAACGCTTCACGCACGGC
>JANQGC010000246.1 GCA_028277515.1 Anaerolineae bacterium | reverse complement strand
TCGTAATGTCACCGCCGAACCCTTCGTTTTGATACCGTTCTGCCATGCGCTCGGCCAGCGGGAATACTGTCGAACTGCCTGCCGACACCACATTGCCCGAAACATCCAGAGGATTGGGTTGTGGTAATTCAACAGAGGGGCCGGAAGTTTCTTCTATTTCTTCAGGGGCTTCTTCCTCCATTTCTTCAGGAGCTTCTTCCTCCATTTCCTCAGGGGCTTCTTCTTCAGCAGCCTCTTCTTCCTCAATCTGGGTTGCACCCTCGACATCCGGAGGGGCTTCCGCTGTTGCTTCTGCCGGTTCTTCTCCGCCACCACAAGCAACCAATACCATCATAATTAAAACAAAAATAAACAATACTTTTAGTCGCATTATTCTCCTCCACATTGATTATGGAATCATGTGATATCTTTATAAAAATGACGCCTATAGATCAGTTTTAGGCATGCAAATTCACACCTCAACAGGTGTGCCGATTTTCACAAATGAAGAATAACACGTTGAATTTAACAGGTCAGCGAATATTAGTTAACATCTGGCTAAGGGATAGTTAACGATTTGTTAACAATTTTATAAGCAACTGGTAAAGTGAAATAAAAGGTGCTCCCTTTACCCTCCTTACTTTTCACCCAAATCCGCCCCCCATGTGCCTCGACGAGATGCTTGGTAATGGCAAGACCAAGCCCTGTCCCCCCCTGTCCCCGCGTTCGTGCGCGGTCAGATTTAAAGAATCGTTCGAAAACACGGGGCAGGTCTTCGCTCGAAATCCCGTCACCCGAGTCTTTTACTGAGATAATGATTTCAGATTCATGTCCAATATCCTCGGTCAGCTCTGCTTTGATTCGAATTAAACCGTTCTCAGGAGTAAATTTGATGGCGTTGTGTATTAAATTGGTAAGAACTCGCTGCATACGTTCTGCATCTGCCCAAACCGGGGGAAAGCCATCCATATTTTCCCAGGTCACTTGTACGCCATTTCTTTCAGCATGCGGCCGCAGGCGGTGTATAGGGTTAATTATCAAATCAGAAAGCTCTGTTGGCGCGATTTTCAAGGGAACTTCACCCGATTCAATGCGGGCAAGTTCCAGGAGCTCTTCAACCATTTGGGTCAAGGTGTCAACCTCGATCATCGCCCTTTCCAGAAATCGAGAAGCATATTGCTTGTCATCCAGGGCACCACTGTGCAGCGTTTCAACGACTGCTTGTAACGAAGCCAATGGTGTGCGTAGCTCATGAGAAATATTACTTATAAAATCTCTACGAACCGTTTGAAGAAACCTGATTTGGGTTAAATCCTGCAAAATCACCAGGTATCCGTGCGCATCTTTTTCATGAAACGGGCTTACAAAAGCCTGTAAAAAATAAGATTGAGCAAATTCAACAGCTGCGACAGCCTCTTTATCCTCTTTGCGGGCAGTTTGCCAAAGTTCTATGAGCCGATAATGACGAACAACCTCAGCCAAAGATCGCCCCAACACATCTGGCTCCTTCCGTTTCAACATCTTTTCTGCTGCCGGGTTGATCAATAAAACACGGCCTAATTGATCGGCAATGATGACCCCATCAGGAATATTTTCCAGAACCATCACAAGCTGTTTATTCTCATCCGTTAATGAGGTAATCTTCTGAAATTGACGTTCTGAAAGATGATTGATAGCGCGAATCAGGTTGCTTAATTCATCCCTCGAAGTCACCAATACGTGCTGCTTTGAACCATCACTGTCCATTTGCTGCACCATATTGGTGATGCTACGAATTGTTTTAGCCCGGCGATTGTCAGAGTAGATGATCAGACCGGAAACTAGAACAATTGTAATTATCGTAGCCAAAATTATTCCCTTAACAAAGCACGGTTGGTTATTCACGCAGCCTTGCTGTCTTAAACCACCCCCTAAACCAAGCATGGTCAGAAAAATTACAGCCACTACTACAATTAACAAACGCCAATTGCTGTTGCGAATCATAGACCTATCCTGGTTAAAAATTTATGATATATGGCCAAATTATCAGATATCGATTTTAACCATCAAAACGATATCCAATGCCATGGACTGTAATAATACGGGTAGGGTTATTAGGATCGGGTTCAATTTTTTTTCGTAGCCAGCGCACGTGCACATCAACCGTGCGACTGTTTCCATCAAAGGTCCACCCCCAAACCCGTTCTAAGATTAACGTCCGTGATAAAGCAATTCCTTGATTGCGTGCAAGGAATAAAAGTAGTTCAAACTCCATCGGTTTTAAGCGAATAGATTCATTTTCAACGTATACCTCGCGCCTATCCTCATTGATGACCAGGTTGTCAAATCGAAGGGCAGTTTCACTCTTTTTGTCCGAGTTTTCTTGCCCAACTCTTTCCGCAGAAACATCCTCGCGGATCATTTCTACACGTCTTAAATGGGCTTTTACGCGAGCCAACAATTCTCTCATGCTAAATGGTTTTGTTATGTAATCATCCGCCCCTAGTTCTAACCCAACGATGCGATCCACTTCCTCCGTGCGTGCAGTGAGCATCAATATAGGAACATTAACTTCCTTTCGTAACAGTCGGCAAACTTCTAACCCATCCATATATGGCAGCATCACATCTAACAAGACCAAATCCGGCTCGATTTCCCGGGCCGAAACTAGCCCAGCTCGGCCATCTTTAGCCGTTTGAACCTGATATCCCTGGCGCTCCAGATTGTATTGCAGCAACTCTAATAAGGTTGAATCATCTTCAACCACAAGAATTTTGTAAGCCATTTATACCCTCTTATCAGTGTCTATCACACTGAAACGAACTGGTGAAGATTAGGGAATATGAATAATATCTGTAATCAAGCTCAAACCAGTACAAAATTTTTCAAAAACGAATATTAACATAGATGTTGACTAAAAAAGGCACAAGCCGGACCTGGATTTTCAATTATATAAGCATATCCATCAAACCGGTGATACGTATTCACAAACAAAATTTCTTGTGCACTTGGAGTAGCTTTTGCCATATTGGAAACATCTTCCGGAGTGCCCCAATTATCCCCAACTCCCTGAATATAAAGAACTGGTGTGTGCTCAACACCACTAACGGCAAAGGCGGGATCAATTCCAGCCATCCTGGGTCCACCAAAAATTCGATAAATAAATTCGACAACGATTCGAATGGGGGAACCAAACATTCCCAGGATATCATTAGTCAATCGTTTTGAAAACAAAGATGGCGTTGTTGGTTGAACGGCGACAACTGCCTTAATTAAATCCGTCTGGGGCATGGCGTATAATGCTGCATTGGCTCCAATTGAAAATCCAACGACTCCAATAAGGTTTGGATCAACATCATCCCTGGTCGCGAGATATGTTAATGATCCCAACAAATCTTTGGCTTCTCCCTGCCCAAAGGTTACAGGTTGGGCAGTAGCGCTTTGACCATGATTGCGCAAATCAAAAGTTAATACATGGTATCCTTGTTCGTGAAATATTTTAGCGAGCTTCATCAACTCGATGTTTTTACTTCCAGTCACATTGGCAAACAATCCATTGGCGGCATATCCTAAACGATTCCACTGCCAACTATGGACCATTATTACAGTTGGAGATTTCACATCTTGTTGGCTTGAGCCGGGAATGAACCATCCTGATACCCTTATGCCATCCCACGCAGGAAACTGAATATCTTCATAATCTAAACCAAAATCCCTTGGCATTGCCCATTCGCCTAAGCGAGGGGGGGCAATCATCATTCGAGCCAAGTAAGCAGCAGCCGCAGCGGCTAATCCAATAAAAAAGCCGGCTAATCCGAAAAATAAACGCAGCGATCGACGAAATGTCAACATTTTTTCACTCCTGACTCCTTCCTTATGTTTATATTGCTAGCTTTTTAATCGGCACAAAAGCGCCCAATCGTTCGTACCTTATTCGTCCATCCCATTAAAAAGGTCGTTTTCCCTGTAACCATCGGGGGCTGGTGGAACAACCCGCATAAAATATTCAGAGGCAAAAAAACGGCGCTGCAACCATTGTGGCAAGGCTCTTGAATTGCTTGTACCTCCTCCCTGGCTGCCATGCTGAGCGCTCGCCAACCGTTTTTTATCCCAATAATTTCGATAATCGATCTTAGCATGAATCCTTTCACCTGGGATTCCTAATTTTGTGAAATCAATATCTTTGTTGCGTCCGGCCTTTTTAGGATTCCTTCCACGTAAACGCATTAGTAGAGTGAAAACTCTTACCATGCCTTCGGAAAACGCAGAATAATACAAGCGTTGGGGTGTGAATGGTGTGCCACTAGACTGAAACAGACTCGGATCACCGGCGGCATGAAAGGCAACGGTTGTAATGTTACAACAATGAATATGATCCGGATGATAATAGCCTCCAGTTTCATCATGGGTAATCACAACTTGCGGCCGAACTTTCCGAATCAATCTCACGACACTTTCGATAGCAATTTCATCATTGATATTAATAAAAGCCTGCGGATGCTGATTCGCCGGATCTGCGATATAACCCGAATCACGAAAACCCAGCATATGCAGTTCGCCACCTAGAATCTTCACTGCAGACTCTAGTTCCTGCCTGCGTGTTTCCACAAGATTTTCCTTTGTATGTTCAAATCCACCAGCAACAGAACCGGCCACACCATCGGTTGCAATGCCGATATGAACCTTGACACCTTCGGCCGCATATCGCGCTAATGTTCCTCCTAATCCAAATGATTCATCATCCGGATGGGCAAGAACAGCTAACAGTACTTTTTTCATACGGCCGGCGATCCACCTAAAGCAACTGCCATCCCAACTGCATTTGTTTCACTATGAGACATACTGATCGACCAGCTATGCAAACCTAATCGCTCAGAAAGATTTTTTGCATCGCCGTATAAAAATAGTTCCGGCCTTCCACGTTCATCGTTAACGATTTCAATTTCACACCAACGGACATCGCCAATTCCAATTCCCAACGCTTTGCCAACCGCCTCCTTGACAGCAAATCTCCCAGCAAGTCTTTCAGGGCGGCGTTCACAATATACCTGTTCTTTTTGAGTAAATATTCGGTCAAGGAATCGCTGCCCAGACCGCTGCAAACTATTCTCAATGCGAACCACTTCAATAATATCAATCCCTACAGCTAACATAATGGTACTCTACTACTTTTTGGGCTTTCATCGAATGCGGAGCTAACCAGTTTTAGTGAGGGACCGGCCTTTTCCGGCCTTGGGCACCGTTTATCTTTCATGCGAATTGACCCGACCGTTTGATGACTAATAGCGTTCTATCATCGAATTGCGACACATTCGAGGTAAAGTTAATTACCGCATCCAATATTAAATCAACCAACTCTTCTCCTTGTATTTCTGGTTTTTTTTCTAATGAATCTGAAAGTAAAGATTTCAATCGATCCTCACCGAATTCCTTATTCACCTCATTGACCGCTTCCGTAATACCATCGGTATAAAGAATTAAACAATCTCCAGGTTGAATATCAATCTGATGATCCTCAAGGTAGACGTTTTCTACCACACCTAACAATATTCCGTGTTGCGAGAGAGTAACCAGTTCTTTCTCGCTTGATTTCCACAGAAGTGGATGGTTATGTCCGGCGTTGCTGTAGGTTAATCGGCCGCTTTCGATATCAAGGGTGGCATAAAATGCGGATAAAAACATATCCGCCTGGCTATCCTCTAAAATATACCGATTGGTTTTTTCTAATACCATTGAGGGTGATCGCCCAACTTGCGCTGTATTACGTATTGTTGTCCTGCTTAATACCATATATAATGCGGCAGGAACTCCTTTATCCGAAACATCAGCAATGACAATGCCCCATAATCCCGGTTTTTCAATGAATTGGAAAAAGTCGTAAAAATCTCCCCCCACCTTGCGCGCCGCCTCATAAGCTGTAGCAAACTCCCAACCAGATACTTGCGGACAATTTTTAGGAAGCATACTATGTTGAATTTCGCGACCAAAAGCCAATTCTCTTTCGGTGCGTCGTAATTGAATCTCTTGCTGAATGAAACGCCAGGCCTCAAGGGCAATAGCTGCCTGGTTAGCAAGAAGGTTCAAAAAACGCAGGTCGGAATCCAGGAAATGGCGCTCTTGCCTGGTATGTACAACTAAAACCCCTCCTGATTGTCCATCAACAATTAAGGGGACGGCAGCAATCATTTTAAATCCCTCACGGACAGCCCATTTATCCAATTTTGATTGAGGCTCACTCTCATTTAGTTTAGAAACCATAGAGTTCTGGGTAAGCATCACTTCGCCAATCTTACTGTCGAGTGAGATTGGGATTCGTTTTTGCGCACTAACAGGATCCTTGCGCCATCCTGATTGAGCCAGAAAATATAAATGATCATTTTCAATGGGATCGGGTAAAACCAGGGCGCATGCATCAACATCAAGCAGCCTCATTGCCTCGTTGACGATAAAATTTTCTAACCCTTCAATGGATGTTCTTTTAAGCAGCTTTTGTGAAAGTAGTAATAACGCAGACTGCTCCTGGATATATTGCTCACTGAGCATATCATGCAATCGTGCTCTCTCCAGTGCAAATCCTATTTGGTCGCCAACAGTGGCTAGCAATTCTAGCGCTCTTTGATCGAAAGAATCCCAAGTTGGCGCGGCAACATTGAGAATTCCTAAAATTCCCGAATTGCTTTTCAAGGGTACTGAAGCATGGACAGCTAAACCATTTTTTTGTCCATCTGCTTCAGCCAGTCGGCTGCACCTGATTTCATTATATGCTTCATGTAATTCCCCATTTTTACACGAATTCTGGCAATTGCATCCTTTTTGCCAAACGTCAGGATTTTTAAGATCCATAGCAGGTGGCAGTTGGTGATGGGCTGCCAGCTCAAATCCTCGTCCCGCCCAACGATTTGTAGCAGATGGATTATGAACAAAAACCCATCCCGTCTCAAACCCCATCAAATCAATCAATATGGGGAGAGCAGAATTCAAGGCAGTTTTCACATCCACTGCCTTATTCAAGGTTTGGGATATTCTATTTAAAGATTGTAAATCTTTGACCAGTACGGTATTTTCAACCATTGTATAGTTAGCGCTGAACTTCAAATCCAGGACCGTTCTCTTTCGTTAAATCAACCACAATTTCTTTCCCCCCATACCCATCAACAATATCATGAGCACGAACGGTCACTTGATTTACGCCATCCGGTATTTCAATTCCGCTTTGGCTGCGTGTAAACGGTTGTTCGTTCTCATGGGGGTGCAGAAGCAATCGTGTAAATGGGCTTTCCGGGTCTGGTTTAAGGATCGTGCCATCTTCAAGCACGACATCCCATCCATCCGCATAATCTTCCCAACCCGTATCAGGATGGGAAACAGTAACGGAAAATGTCCAGGAATTATTTTCTGTGAGTCTTGCCGCGACAAAAATAACGTCGGCATCGGCCGTTCCAAGGTCGCTCTCAAGTGAAGGGGTTGGATCAATATCCGGTTCTTTTTCAACCGGTTCGGGGGTATAGGTTGGCTCGACCGTTTCTGTTTGAGAATTTGATTGAATTGGGGGTACAGAAACAGTTTCTGTCTCTTGCACATCGGAGACAATCTCAGGCATAAATACTTGACTCTCATCCTGGCAGCCGACAAGGAATGCAACAATAATAAATAATATGAAATGACCGGTTAGTTTATTCATTAAAGGGGAATTTTTTAATTTTTTGTCAAAGGCTTCCATGCCTGCTAGCCACAATTTCCGCCAGGATAGCGAGGGCAATTTCTTCTGGAGAGTCTGCGCCAATGTCTAACCCTATCGGCGCATGGATACGAGAAATTATATCTTGATCAAATCCCATTTTTTTTAATCGTTCTTTGCGACGAGTATGCGTTTTTTGGCTGCCCAAGGCGCCGATATAGAATATTGGACTGTTCAGTAAAATTTTTAATGCCGGATCATCAATTTTGGGATCGTGGGTTAGAAGCGCAACGGCCATATCGGCCGTCAATTCAATATTCTCAAAAGCCTTCTGAGGCCATTCTTGAATTAAATCATCTACATTTGAGAAACGTTCCTGGCTCCCGAAGGCACGGCGTGGATCAACCACAATAACGGAAAAATCCAGCATTTTTGCCATAGCGGCCAGCGTTATCGCCACATGGACACCCCCCACAAGGATCAATGTTGGCGCAACTTCCAGGTAATCAATAAAGATTGTAGTTGCATTTTCCAGGCTAACCCGCTGGGATTTCTTGAATTTGAATGTTTGTGCTGGAATTGAAGCCAACGAAGGATTTTTTTGCATGATGGATTCAAATCCTTCCCCATCATAATAAACTTTTTGGCCCTTAAATTCCGAATCATCAATGTATGTAAAAACATAACCACTTTTATTGTTCAAGATTCTCTGACGGGAAAATTGATAAGATGGCTTGTCCAAAACTTCTACGAACACATCAATATTCCCGCCGCAGGCTAAACCCACTTCCCAGGCCTCTTCATCGGCAACACCGAAGTGCAGAAGCTGCCCTTTTCTAGTTTGCAGCGTTTCCAGGGCCGCTTCGACCACAGCACCCTCGACACAGCCCCCGCTTACGGACCCTGTAATCCGGCCATCATCCGTAACGGCCATTTTTGCCCCGGTCTTTCGTGGCGCCGAGCCCCAGGTATTGATAACCGTAGCCAATGCAATTTCCGTGCCGTCTTCCTGCAGCCAGGAATCAACATCGCCAATAATTTCTCTCACATAACCTCTCTATTTTTTCAATTTCTTACCGTCTATATTACCACAATTTCACTTCTGTCTTCTTGACAGGGATGCTTCTTGACGTAGACTTGCACATTATTATGGAACCGACCGTCCAAATAAGGAATCTCACAAAGGTTTATCACACTTCCAGCCCTTGGAAAATCTGGTCACAAAATGATTCGATTACGGCCGTCGATTCCGTCTCCTTGTCAGTTGGAAAAGGGGAACTATTTGGGCTATTAGGTCCCAATGGCGCAGGAAAAACGACTCTCGTAAAAATGCTCTGCACTTTGATTTTACCCAGCAGTGGTACGGCGACAGTTGCCGGTTTAAACCTAGAAGAAGAACAAGCCATCCGCGCCGTAACCGGGCTTGTTGTCTCCGATGAGCGCAGTTTTTTCTGGCGGTTATCCATCAAGAGAAACCTGGACTTTTTCGCGGCAATGCAAGGTTTATATGGCAGCCGGTCCGACCGGCGCGTTCAAGCAGTCCTGCAAGATGTCGATTTGCTGGATCGCGCCGATCAAATCTTTAGCAGCCTGTCCAGTGGCATGCGGCAAAGATTAGCCATAGCGCGGGCATTGCTTCACCAACCTGAAATATTGTTTTTAGATGAACCGACACGCAGCCTGGATCCAATTGCTACCCAGAGGATGCATGCATTAATTGAACGTCTATTGCAAGACAAAGAAATGACGGTCTTTCTGATTACCCATGATCTATCGGAGGCCGAAAAGCTGTGTGGACGGGTAGCCCTCATGCACAAAGCGCAGATTCGACAAATCGGCCGCCCGCAGGACCTTCGTCTCCACTTGAATCCAGTCAGAAATTACACAATTGTTTGTGAAAGATTACCATCCACGAAGATAGCGCTTCTAAAACAGCAGTTCCCATCGGCCGGAATTGAAGAAATCATCATGACTAACGACACAATTAAACTCCATTTCCAGACCAATGAAGACGACGGCCGGCTGGATAAAATACTGGACTTTCTTCGTCGCCAGGGCATTCAAATTAAGAGCATTCAAGGTAGCCCTCCGTCCCTGGAAGAAGTTTTTACACACTTTACTATAAATACGGATGACCAATAGTATTAGACTACTTCGAGCCTTCTTAGTTCGCGACTTTTTCACCGAGATAAGCTATCGTACCTCTTTTCTCGTCAACATTGGTACCATATTTTTTAATGTCCTTGTGTTTTATTTCCTGGCCCAATTTATTGATGGCGCCGGCAATCCGGGTCTGGCTGAAACCAACGGTGATTATTTTTCGTTTGTACTCATAGGAGTCGCTTTCGCCAACTATTTTGGTGTCGGCATGCATGGGTTTGCCAATGCCTTACGATTAGCCCAAACAACCGGTACCCTGGAAGCGATGATGATGACACCTACGTCTGTCCCGGCAATCATCATCGGATCCGCTTCCTGGAGCTATGTTTATACAACTTTTCGCGTATTTGTTTATCTTCTGCTAGGAACGCTGTTTTTAGGGGTGGATTTTAGCCAGGCTAACTATTTAGCAGCGCTTATTGGTCTCATTCTGGCTATAATTTCATTTGCCAGCATCGGCATCATTTCTGCTGGTATCATTATGGTTATTAAAAGAGGAGATGCCTTAACCGGGCTTATTTCCGGTTTCGCAAATTTGGTGGGTGGCGTGTTTTATCCCATCGCCATTTTACCGGATTGGCTACAGTTCATCGCTCAATTGTTGCCTATTACCTACGCTCTACGGGTTATGCGCTCATCTTTACTTTCTGGCGCAAGTTGGACTTCTTTAGCTCCGGACCTGACTGTTTTACTGTTGTTCTGTATTATATTGGTTCCCCTATCCTTGCTCATATTTCGATTTGCGGTGAAAAGAGCGCGAATTGAAGGATCTTTGACTCATTATTAATTCGATAAACTACTTACCCATCATAGCCAAGGGCTAATTCATCTCAACTAATTCAATTTCAAAAACTAACGGCCAACGCTTTCCCGTCACATACAATCTATCGGCCTGTGCATCATATGCAATTCCGTTGAGCACATCATCGGGGTCGCCACCGACTCCCGCATCATACAAGCCTGTCAAATCTATCCAACCAAGGACCTGGCCATCATCAGGAGAAATACGAGCGATCCGATCCGTTTGCCAAACATTGGCCAATATTTCTCCCTTATAATATTCAAGTTCATTTAATCTGGCGACAGGTCCATTTGGATCAGCCACCTGGATTGTCCTTGTCTGTTTTAACGTTACAGGATCCCAAAAATAAATGGTTGGCGTTCCATCACTGACCATAAATTCTTGTCCATTATGTGTTATTCCCCACCCTTCATGTGGATATTCAAATTCTCCAACTTGCTCAAAGCTGGTGCTGTCATAGATAAATCCTTTTTTTGATTTCCATGTCAATTGATATATTTGATCGTTAAACTCCATCAATCCTTCCCCAAAAACTTCATCTGGGAGTTCTTGGAACTGGGAAACCTCACCTGTCTTAATGTCCACTCTTCTTAATGATGATTGCCCCCAAAGGCCGGTCCCCTCAATGAACTCGTCCCCGTTATTGGTCACTACTAATCCTTGCGTAAAAGCCTGTGGATCATGATTAAATTCATTCACAATTTTATAGCCATACACCGGCAAACTTGCTTGAACGTTTTCCTGTGAGGGGTATGGCTCGTTTTGAGTTTTCGGCCCCCTTTCTGGTGAACTCGGATAAGCCGGAAGCGATTCAACAGTTGTTGTTGGCGGTGGGTAGGCTTCGTCCGTCGCTTCATCCTCTATCGCTGGCTGAGTCGAGACTGGTGTAGAAATCGACTGCGCGGTTGGTGATTCGCTTTGCCCTTCATTGCTATTTGCAGCCTGGGTGTTTGTTGGAGTTAGCGTAACCTCAATAGTGGTTAAAGCAGAATCAATAATGCCTGGTTCCTCAATTACAACGGCGCTATTCCCTGCACAGGCAGTTGCCAAGATATAGATAATTAGAAGAAAAAATTTCATTTTCATAAGGATGTCAAATTATATGGCATCGCTCATCAGAGTTGATAATTCAACAGCAACCCCTAATAAATGTGACAGTCACTTATTTCTGCCATTCAGAGGAGTTCATAGCGATTCAAGTGACTGTCACTTACGTAAATCCTTCTTAATAATTCTTATGAATTAAGACTTGATATGATAAAATATGTACAAACCGACTGGTCGGTCTGTAAATGGATAGATAAAATGGACCAAACAACGCGCGATCCGGAAAGCACTCGAGAAAGAATTTTAGATTCCGCCCTCAACATCTTCTCTCGCAAAGGGTATCATGATACCCGGCTTGATGAAATTGTTGAAGAATCCCATACATCAAAAGGAGCCATCTATTTCCACTTTCCAAATAAAGAGCGATTGTTCCTGGCTCTTGTCGACCAATTTGCCGACCTGTTGGAACGACGTGTGGTCGAAGCCATCCAACGAGAGGAAAAGGGTATGAAGCGGGTACGGGTCGCATTGGAAACCTGTTTAGAAACCTTCGGCCGTTACCGTCGCCCGGCAAAAATATTGCTCGTTCAAGCCTCCGGATTGGGAACAACCTTTGAAAATAAACGAAACGAAATAAATGACCGTTTTGCTTTGTTAATAGAGGATTACTTGAACGAATCTATAGAGGTTGGCGATATTCCTCCAGTTGATACGGAAATCGTTTCTATCGCCTGGATGGGCGCGATTTACAATGTCGTCATCCGTTGGGTTTATACGGGGGAACCACACCCGGACCATATCATGGCTTCCCTCCTGCCCGTCCTTTTGAAAAGTGTTGGATATGAACAAGAGTCACATGCAAGCTAATTTTTGGGCGGCAAATCGGGCAGAAAAGATTCCATTCTTACAGTCACCTGCGGAAGGTCGGTTGGTGAGCACCAGCATTCCCGCTCCAGGTCTCACTGCACAAGATATTCTGAACTATGGTCGCGGAAAGGAACGATTTTTCTGGCAGAACGGTCGTGATCAATATATCCTCACCGGATTTGGGGTCGCTGTGGAAATGATGGCCTGGGGGCAAACCCGTTTTACGGAAATAAACCGCAAAGCGAATTCTCTATTTTCTGACGCTTTTTTGGATCCCAATCAAATCCATTTTGCCCGCCCGCGCATGTTTGGCGGATTTTCCTTCCGAGACGATTTTACGTCAGACAACACCTGGTCTGTTTTTCATCCCGCCCACTTTTTTCTTCCCCATTTCCAGTTCATTCAAAATGGTGAGCAATCATGGTTAACCATTAATGCAGTGTCATTAGAAGATGATGACCTGAGCACCTTAAGAGAGCAGCTTACATATGCCCTTCAAGCCCGGTATGAAGATATGCTCCAATCTCGACCGCAGGGTTCACCTTTTGAAGGTGAAAAACAAACATCAGAATATGCCTTGAATTTCCCTGTAAGCTTCGACATTTGGGAAAAAAATATTATAGAGGCGGTAGAGAGTATAAAAAAAACAGCTTTAAAAAAAGTAGTTCTGGCTCTGGCATGCGAACTTCGTTCCAGTGAACGAGTCGATATCGACCAGGCTTTTGCTTATATAAATCAACATTATCAAGAATGTGTCCGTTTTTTATTTGAACCTCGTCCTAATCACGCCTTTTACGGGGCAACACCTGAGTTATTGGTGCAAGTAAGGGGTAAGAACCTTAATACAATGGCCTTAGCCGGATCTATTAGACGAGGCGTTGACGATAGGGAAGACGCCTCTTTAGCTCAGCAGTTGTTCAACAGCAAAAAAGAGCGTCATGAGCATCACCTGGTCGTTGAATCTATCCAACGCCAGTTAGAACCAATTGTTAGCAAGATCGAGATGGAGGAGTTACCACAAATCTATAAATTGAGCTATATCCACCACCTGCTGACACCTATCAAAGCCACACTAAACGAACCAATCGGCGCGCTGCCACTTGTGGAACGCCTTCATCCCACGCCTGCTCTAGGAGGCTCCCCCCGCCATCTGGCTTTAGACTTTATCCGCCAGGCTGAACCCATTCCTCGAGGATGGTACGCTGCTCCAATAGGCTGGATTGATCCTGATTTGGATGGGGAATTTGCAGTTGCGATTCGATCCGCTGTGACCCAGGAAAGAAGGGTTTGGCTTTATGCCGGTGCGGGCATAGTGGCTGATTCAGTAGCTGAGAATGAATGGTCAGAATCAAACCTGAAATTCAAACCAATGCTTGACGCACTGGGACAAGGAATAGATAAACCGCAATCCAACCTGGAGGACGGGAACCAATGACCATCGAGCCTTCTGAAAGTAATGGCATAGCGATGAATACAACCATAACCTGGGCGGCAACTTTCGTCAATGAGCTGGCTCGTTGTGGTTTGACCAGGGTCTGCATTGCGCCCGGTTCGCGCAGTACGCCCCTTGCATTAGCATTTCATGCTCACCCAACAATCAAGGTTTTTGTCCATCTTGATGAGCGAAGTGCCGCGTTTTTTGCCTTAGGATTGGCTCTCGGCCAACAAAAAGCAGTGGCAGTTTTATCCACATCAGGCACTGCCGGGACCAATTTTTTGCCAGCAATCATCGAGGCAAAAATGTCAAATATTCCCCTGTTGGTTCTGACGGCCGACCGCCCTCCTGAGTTAAGACACAGTGGAGCCAATCAAACGATAGACCAAATTAAAATGTTTGGCGATCATGTATTGTGGTCGGTCGATGTCGGTTTACCCGAAATAGATGCTCCCCGACGCGCTTTGCAAAATTTGCGTACACTTGCCGCCCGGGCATTATTTACCGCTCAAGGGATAGAACAAGGTCCAGTGCACCTCAATTTCCCTTTTAGAAAGCCTTTAGAACCAACCAGTATTGAAACATGGCAAAAAACCAGTTCCAAACTCGACACTGGCCAACCGTATACAAAAATAGAACGTGGTTTCATCCAACCAACATCAGACCAGATCAATCTCATATCAAATCTCATTGAGGATCATCCCAGGGGGATTATTGTTTGTGGGCCAGGCTACCCCCAGGCAGATTTTCCAAAGGCCGTTGCGAGATTGTCACAAATTAGTGGCTATCCAATATTGGCTGACCCATTATCCGGCGTTCGTTTTGGACCCCATATGGATGACACGGCCGTCATTAGCGGATATGAAACCTTCCTAGCAGGCAATTCAGCCAAGTGGCCCCGCCCTCAGCTTATCTTGCGCTTCGGCCGGGTACCCACATCCAAATGGCTACACGAATACTTGCGGGTCGTTGGCAATAGACACCACATTCACATTCGTGAAAATGGCGCCTGGGCTGATGGCGACCATATCACATCTTTTTTTCTTCAGGCATCCCCATCCCTATTTTGCAACCTGTTGGCGGATAAGTTAAAGTCGTCGCCTGATAAAGATTGGAGCAATTTTTGGAATGGCAACGAAATCCGGTTCAAAAAGTTCTTAAAAGAATCTTTGCAGAATAAATTCTTCGATGGCTCTATTGTCTCCCAAACCATCGAGCATATGCCGGAAAAAGCATTCCTTTTCGCGGGAAACAGCCTGCCAGTACGGCATGTTGACCAATTTTGTCCCCCCACTACCAAGAAGCTGCAACTTTTTTCCAACAGAGGTGCCAGCGGTATTGATGGCAATATTTCGACTGCTCTCGGCCTAGCGGCACAAACTGAAGAGCCGGTGGTCCTCCTGCTCGGTGATATTACTTTCTATCACGACAGCAATGGCCTGCTGGCCATTAAAAAATACGGGATTTATAACATAACCATCGTTTTATTAAACAACAATGGAGGTGGAATATTTCGCCGTTTGCCTATCGCAAGTTTCACAAACGAATATGGCGATCTTTTTGATACCCCGCATGATTTGCAATTTAAACCTTATGCCCAACTCTTTGGTCTCGATTATGTTCTTGCAAACGATATGCCATCATTTACAGATGCGCTTTCATCTGCATTCAATACCGACAGACCATTACTTATTGAAGTGCAAACAAACTCTGAAAATGATGAGTTGACCCGAAAACAGGTCGTTCTAAATATCAATCAACGCTTAAAGGGGAGTTAAGGCAACCCCAGGACACAATATCTGATGGAAGATTGGCTCTCAGCAAGAACTAAAGTCAGCCCACACTCTCTTGCTCTCCTATTTCAAGGAAAGCAGTGGACTTATATAGAGCTAAATAGCGAGGTCAACAAGGTCAGCAAACACCTTTTATCGTTGATCCACCCAGGACAACACGTAGGCACCTTGCTGAACAACTCACCATTTACAGTTATTCTAATTCATGCTCTCGCTCGGATTGGCGCGGTAATGGTTCCCTTAAACACCCGGCTTACCGGTCAGGAGTTAAAATGGCAGATCGATAAGGCAGATTGCCAGCTTGTCATTTACGATCAAAGCACGGCCGATCTCGCCAACCAAATTCCAACTGGCGGCGCAACATTGATTAATAATGATTCATTGACAACAAACGAACCTTTCGATAATGAAATTGCCGGCAATTTTAATCTTAACAACCTGCAAGCGATAGTTCATACCTCAGGAACCACAGGCAAACCTAAAGGGGCAATGCTCACCTTTGCCAACCATTTTTGGAGCGCCACTGCTTCTGCTTATAGGCTCGGTGTGCAAGTGGATGACCGCTGGCTGAGCTGCCTGCCGCTCTACCATGTCGGTGGGCTGGCTGTCATCTTTCGCTCCTGTCTCTCTGGCACGGCCGTCATCCTGCACGATCAGTTTGACGTCAAAGCCATCAGTGAGTCCCTGGATAAAGACGGCACTACCCTGGTCTCCCTGGTGCCTACGATGGTTCACCGTCTTCTTGACCATCGTCAAGGGCAGCCATGGCCAGGCGCCCTCAGGCATCTGCTCTTGGGTGGCGCCGCAGCCAGCCCAAATCTATTAAGCCGCTGCCGCGAGCAAAATATTCCGGTCAGTACCACGTATGGTTTAACCGAAGCATCATCCCAGGTAGCCACCGCTCTATCCCCTCAAACTTATTCCAAACCAGGAACAGTGGGCCGGCCACTTCTATTTTCTTCCATTCAAATTATGGATGACAAAGGTCAACCCACTTCTGTGGGTCAGGCGGGCGAGATTGTCGTTAGTGGGCCAACAATAATGGCCGGGTTTTATAAGGACCCGCAAGCGACGGCTGTTGCCCTGCGCGATGGTCAATTATTTACCGGTGATATTGGCTTTCTTGATGAAGAAGGGGATCTCTTTGTTCTGCAACGACGTGGCGACATGATCCTTTGTGGTGGTGAAAACATCTATCCATCGGAGATAGAACAGGCATTGGCTCAGCATCCGGGAATCGCGGCCGTTTGTGTTGTAGGACTCCCGGATGAAGAATGGGGTCAATGTGTAGGGGCAATGATCCAGGCAAAAGATAACGTTGCTCTGACGCCGCAAGAGGTTGAAGCATTCGGCCGAACACATCTTGCCGGGTATAAAATCCCACGCACCATAAAAATTGTAAATCAACTGCCGCAAACTGCTTCCGGCAAAATTCAACGCCATATGGTTGCAGAAGCACTCAACCAAGCGGGCATCATAGGGTGAGCCAATGCCTTATATAGAAACAAAAGGTTCACATTATTACTATCTTGATGAAGGCCAGGGAGCACCTATCCTCATGCTGCACGGGTTCACCGGTAGTTCAGAGAGCTGGTCGGAAATTATTAACTTTTTCTCCGATGCGCGTCGCCTCATCGCTATTGACCTGCCAGGGCACGGGAAAACTCGCAATGAAAATCTACCTCATACGTTTGAATCTATTGCCAGCGATATTGTGACAATCATCGAACGATTAGATCTGAAACCGGTCGACCTGATAGGCTACTCTATGGGTGGGCGGCTGGCTTTGTTTCTCGCCCTACAATATCCTGAAAAATTTCGCTCATTGATACTGGAAAGCGCCTCGCCGGGATTGGCAACGGCCGTAGAAAGAGCAGAGCGCATTACCCAAGACCAAAAATTGATTCATCTGTTAGAAACAGAGCCTATAGAGATATTTGTGGATCATTGGCAATCCATTCCCTTATTCACCAGTCAGACGCAACTGAGTTCGCAAAAGTTTGAGCAGCAGCGACAACAACGCCTCAATAATTCTCCCCATCAATTAGCGAACAGCTTACGTTGGATGGGAACCGGCCGGCAACCTTCACTTTGGTCTCGCCTAGAAGAGCTTTCCCTTCCAACCCTTCTTCTCGCCGGTGCATTAGATAAAAAATATGTCGCCATAAATGAGAGGATGTTAGCTAAAATTCCGGATGCCCGGCTGCACATCTTCCCTTCAGCCGGGCACAATATTCATTTTGAGCAACCCCAGGCGTTTATGGAGCGGGTTGAATTATTCTTAAAGGATAGTTATTAATTGGCCAATGCTGAACAAAAGAACGAAACCGAGCGTAATCATGGATAGTTGCTTCAAAAGCGGATTCAGCTTTAACGGGTCGAAGGTACGCCAAACAGCAAGCCCATGGCGAATGATAAATGGCAAAATCAACAGGAACAATAATTGCCAGAATGAGGTGAAAGTCAATAAAACATATGCGACGGCCGACAAAGTGGCGGTAAGCAGCAAAACCCAATGGTATATCCGGCCTCTTCGTGGACCGATACGCACAGGGATGGTCTTCTTACCGGCCCGGCGGTCAGAATCTATATCACGCAGGTTGTTAACATTAAGCACTGCAACCGCAAGCAAACCAGTGGCAGTTGCCGGAAGCATGATAAATGAATCAAACCGTTGGGTATGTAAAAAGTAGCTGCCCATGACGGCGATCCAGCCGAAAAATAGGAGAACGGATAAATCGCCCAGACCGGCATAACCATAAGGTCTGATACCGGCAGTGTAAGCAATTGCGGCCAGAATAGCCAGGCCACCGAGAACGATGAACAACAATAAGTATTCACGGGAATCACTTCCAAAAGCAAAATATAGCAGGGTTAACCCGGAGATGATAGAGAGGAAAGCTGTCAGAGCCATTGCCACCAACATCTGCCCGCTGGTGACCACACCGCTCTGCACAGCCCTTACGGGTCCCTGGCGTTCCATCCGGTCAGCCCCATGTTGTGAGTCACCAAAATCGTTGGCCAGGTTGGATAGGATTTGTAAGAGCAAAGCCGTGATCACACTAAAAATCGCAACCGGCCAACTGAAAGGCTGCCAAACGGCGGCCAATGCCGACCCTAATACGATACTGGCCAAGGCTAGCGGTAGGGTTCTCAGGCGAATGGCGCCTAACCACACTTTTGATTTACTCGGTGCCGGATTTGGGTGTGTCATGGATGAGAATTATACAAAAAAGTATTCGCCATGCTAAGACAAACACAATGAAGGCTAGATTTCGATTAACAAGAATCTTTTGGCGCAATTCATGAACCTTGATTATTTAAAAGATAAATCTAGTAACCGCGAAATCCATTTCGCGCCCCTTCGGCGAGGATATGAATCCTCGGTTACGGTCACTCATTGCGATATGGTGTAATTATGATGAATCTGCCCACAATTGAGAAAGATTTGACATCCAATTATTTACAACAAGCTGGTTCCGCCTATGAACCTTCCGGAATTGTAAAAACGAAAACAATAAACATTGACAATAATTTATTGCTGGGAGGCGAAAAAATAATTCTAATGGCGGGACCTTGCGCAGTTGAAAGCTATGATCGGGTGCGAGCCGCCGCGCAGGCTATTGCCGCAATAGGCGGCCGTGTCATTCGTGGGGGCGCATTTAAACCACGCACGTCGCCAAACAGTTTTCAGGGTTTAGGGCTGCCGGGCTTGGAGATGCTCCGCGAGGCTGCCGACGAGTTTGGGCTACTGGTTGTTAGTGAGGCTTTAAGTGTTGAAAACGTTACTCTATTGGCTGAATTCGCGGATATCATCCAAATTGGCAGCCGAAATATGCAGCATTACCCGCTGCTTTGGGAGGTTGGCCAGCTTGACAAACCGATACTTTTGAAAAGGGGATTCATGTCCACCATCAAAGAATGGCTGAGTGCAGCCGACCATGTTGCCAGCAGGGGAAACGAAAATATCTTGTTGTGCGAAAGGGGCATCCGAACATTTGAAACCGCCACCCGCAATACACTGGATTGCAATGCCATTGCGCTGTTGAAACAAATAAGCCACTATCCCATTGTGGCCGATCCCAGCCACGCCACCGGATTGAGAAACCTTGTGTTGCCTGCTGCCTTATCGGCCGTCGCTGCCGGAGCGGATGGTTTGCTGGTTGAGTTCCACCCTGATCCCGACTCCGCCCTTTCAGACAGCCAGCAATCATTGCCATTGTCTAGTCTGCCAAATTTTTATCAGCAAGTTGGCCGGGTCGCCCAGGCGGTTGACCGGGCACTCATCTAGTTTAATTCTACGTCAGGTGTTCAGATAGTTAGATAGACATCATTTAGGGAATACCGACAATGTTTTAAGACTTATCTGCTTCAACTTGTGGCGGCGGAACACGGTGCATTTCAAATGTGTCCTTAACCTTTGTATACCCCGCCCCGGCCAAACGGCCAATTGGACGCAATAACGCCAGGTCCACATAGCCGTCGTGATATAAATCATCACGAATGTGGATTTTTTGCACAACACCTAAAATAGCAGCTCCTCCACCCACGCGATCACTAACTGTCGTGATTTCCAACAGTTTGCATTCAAAGCTTATCGGCGCTTCAGCCACCCTGGGAACGGAAATGGTTTTGCTTGGTATGGGCGTAACACTGGCCCATTCAAATTCGGATTGACCGTATGGCAGAACTGTAGCCGAAAGATTCATCGCTTCGGCCGTTTCTTCATTGGTGATATTGATCACAAATTCAGGAATCTTTTCAATGTTGCGCCATGTGTTCTTTTTTTCACCGTTGGGCAAAACCCCGGGACAGAATAAAAGTGTCATCGGATCGGGACAAACGGCCGTAAAATAAGAAAAAGGAGCAAGATTGATATTACCAACCTCATCAATGGTACTAACCCAGGCAATGGGTCTTGGTAATATCGATCCAATCATCAATTTATATCGGTCTTTTCTATTTAAGTTTCCCGGATCAACAATCATTTGCCTTTTTTTAGCCTTGTAGTGACAGTCAGATTATTATCTGTATTGCCACTCAAATAATGACCAAAGTGACCATCACATTATCAATGAGGGAGCCAACTGTAAGCGTAATCCTCATCTTCAATCTCTAAAGCATGGCCGGTCAGCCGTAGAGGTCGAAACGTATCAACCATAACGGCCAATTCTTCCGTCTTTTCTCTGCCGATAGAGCCTTCATAAGTTCCCGGGTGCGGGCCATGCGGGATTCCGTTTGGATGGACAGTGAATGACGCGCGTTCAATTCCTTTGCGAGACATAAAGTCCCCTTCGACATAGTACAAGACTTCATCAGAATCGACATTGGAGTGGTTGTAAGGTGCCGGAATTGCCAACGGATGATAATCAAACATTCTAGGGACAAATGAGCAAACAACAAACCCTGGACCATCAAAAGTCTGGTGAACAGGCGGGGGTTGGTGCACCCGTCCGGTAATCGGTTCAAAATCTTCGATGTTAAACGCGTAGGGCCATAAATGACCATCCCAACCAACCACATCCAGGGGATGGTGATCATATATAAATCGAGTGATAGTTCCTCGCGCTCTCACGCGAACCTCAAACTCCCCTTCTTCATCATGCGTGATCAATTTTTCCGGGGGACGAATATCACGCTCGCAGTAAGGAGAATTTTCCAGGAATTGGCCATAATTATTCAAGTACCGTTTGGGTGGCACAACATGGCCATAGGATTCGATAATCAGCATCCTTTGCTCCACATCTTCATCAGGTATTATTCGCCAAATGACACCTGTTGGGATGACAAGGTAATCTCCTGGGCGGTAGGTTAAATTTCCAAACTGGCTTTCCAGGACGCCGGTGCCATCATGAATGAAAAGAACATCATCCCCATGGGCAAATTTATACCAAAAATCCATAGCTTTGTTGGGGCGGGCAATGTATAGGATGACATCGTTATTGCCCATCAAGGGCACCCGCGAATGTATGGCATCTCCTCCAGCCGGCAAAGATGCTGAACGTAGATGGCGCGGACGAAGCGTTCCCGGATCTTCGTATGGGATAGTGAGTAGCTGCCCGTTTTCAATTCGACGGACGGCCGTTGGAGGTTTCAGATGGTAAAGAATAGACTGGATTCCCGCGAATCCATGAATGCCCATCACCTCCTCATGGTAAAGTGATCCATCTTCCTGTCTGAATTGCGTATGTCGTTTGTGAGGAATAATTCCTTTTTTATAGTAATAGGTCATATCACGCTCCCTGGATTAAAGATTTCCACGCAAAGCCTGTTCTCTTTCAATCGCTTCAAACAAAGCCTTAAAATTACCCTTGCCAAATCCCCTGGAACCATGCCGTTCGATAATCTCATAAAACACCGTTGGTCGATCCTCAACTGGTTTAGTGAAAATTTGCAGCAAATATCCTTCATCGTCTCGATCAACAAGAATGCCCAATTCAGCCAATTTATCAACGGGTTCATTAATTTTCCCTACGCGACTCTCCAGGGCATCATAATATGTGGTCGGTACACGTAAAAATTCAATCCCGCTTTCTTGTAATTTATTAACCGTATCAATAATATTTCCCGTAGCGCAGGCAATGTGTTGTACACCTGGTCCATAATAAAAATCCAGGTATTCCTCAATTTGAGATTTCTTTTTCCCTTCGGCCGGTTCATTAATAGGAAACTTGACCTTTCCACTCCCATTTTGCATCACTTTAGACATTAATGCTGAATATTCAGTTGAAATATCTTCATCATCAAAATGAACCAACTGTGAAAATCCCATCGACTGGGCAAAAAAATCAACCCATCGATTCATGGCTCCGAGTTCTACATTGCCCACGATATGGTCAATACTGGCCAACCCATATCCTTTGTGGCGTCCATTTTTACCATTTGCCCCATTTCTAATCACAAAACCTGGTGCAAAACTTCCTTTGTAGCCGGAGCGGTCCACAAACTTAATCAGGGTATCCCCATAACAGCGGATTGCCGAAAAACGGTAGACACCAAACTCATCTTCAACAGCCTGAGGTTTAATCGCGCCCATCGCTCCCCGCGATGTAGCCTCTTGATACGCACTTGCCGCGTCAGGAACGGATAAAGCGATAATCCCAACACCATCACCATGAAGATGAACATGACGAGCAATAGGATGATCCGGCCCCATCGCTGTTGTCAGAACCAGGCGGATTTTACCCTGTTCCAACACATATGATGCCGTATCCCGATTGCCTGTTTCTAATCCACTATAAGCACTATTCGTAAAACCAAAACCTGTGCGATAAAAATGAGCTGCTTGTTTGGCGTTGCCAACAAAAAACTCAACATGGTCAACCCCATTGATTGGCATAAAATCTTCACTCATTAGTGTACCTCCTATTCGCTCTAAAAATGATTGATGACTCTCGCCAGGCGATAGATACCGTCTTCTATTTGTTCGGTTGTACAATTGGAAAAACTAAGACGCAGGCAATGCCGCGCGCGACATTGCACCTGCGGATGATCCGGAAGAGCAAAGGCATGTCCAGGAATAAAGGCCACCTGCTCCTCAGCAACCGCATAATCTAATAACTTGACCGCATCAATTTCCTTCGGCAGTTCCACCCAAATAAACATACCTCCGGATGGCACTGACCAGTAAGCTTCCGCCGGAAAATATTTACTGAGGGCGTCAAGCATCATGGCCAGACGACTACCATAAGCCCTATTTAATTTTTGCATATGCGCTTGGAATGTTCCTGACCCTAAAAAGGAGGAAACCGCCCGTTGGGTTAAGGCAGATGATTCTAAATCGCCGGCTTCTTTTACAACCGTCAATCGGGGAATCAAATGCTCAGGAGCGACAATCCAGCCTAAACGTAATGCCGGCGCCATTATTTTGGAAAAAGATCCTAAGTAAAACACCCAATCGCGATTCAACGAATAAATAGGTGGAATTGGCTCACCATGATAGGTTAGGAATCCGTAGGGATCATCTTCAATAACTGGGACACCGTACCTGGCAGCTAAATCGACCAACTGCTTCCGCTTTTCCATGCTTAAAGTCACGCCAAGCGGATTGTGTGATTGAGGGATGGTGTAAATGTATGCCGGGTGTGCACCAAGCGCCAAGTTAGTAGATAACTGCTCTACATCCATTCCGGTTTCTAAATCGGTAGAAATAGAAATTATTTTAGGTTGCAGGGGAAAGATTACTTGCTGTGCTCCTGTATAGACAATTTCCTCTAGCACCACCTCACTTCCCGGATTGAGAAGAAGCCGGGTCAAAACATTTAATCCTTGTTGTGCCCCCGTGGTCAGGAAAATTTGCTCTTCATGACAATGCACACCTCTAAGTGCCATGAGGTCGACAATATGTTTTTTTAACGAAGCAAGAGGTGGTCGATATTGCAGCGCGTTTGAATCGGAGAGCAGCACATCATTAAACGCTTTGGTTAATTCGACCTTTGGAAAAAGTTCCGGCGCCGGCAATCCCCCAGCGAAGGAAAGGATTCCCGCTTTTGAAACAACAGCGATCATTTCTCGCAGGACTGAACGATTAACACCTCGGGTCCATTCTGCTAACTGAATCTCTTGTGGAAAAATTATCTCTTGCATCATTTATCCGAATTTCTTTTTATCTCCATAGCCGTCGTTGCTTTAATCTCACTCAACACCAAACTTGTGCGAATGGTGTCCATCCCTTGCACAGGTGTAAGCGTCTCCATTAAAAAACGCTCTAAATGTTTTCGATTACGCACAACTACTTTCAATAGATAATCAAATTCACCGGTCACGTGGTAGCATTCCAGGACTTCCGGCATATCCTGTACAACCTGTCGGAATCGCGAGATAGCATCAGGCTCATGACGCCTCAGGGTAACCTGAATATAACAAAGCATGTCATAACCGACTGCCTCTCTATTGAGCAAAGTGACATACTGCTCAACCACACCGGATTCTTCCAACCGGCGAAGCCGTTTTTGCAATCCTGGGGATGATAAATCAACGCGTCGAGCTAATTCCGCATTGGAAATTCGGGCATCATCTTGCAAATATTGCAACAGCAAAACATCTTTTCTATCAAGTTTAATTTTCATTTACGATCTGAAGGATATTACTAATGTATATAAACTTATTTTAGATGATTAGTTATGAATGTCAACCAATATTCTGAAATAAGTTCATTTACCATTTAATTCCTTCATTTCTCTGACATTGCCGATTCAATCCATTACGTGTCAACCATTCTCAGGGAGTCTATGCCCTCAAAATGAACAACTTCCTACCTTCTACCTATCTAACAGCTTGGAATCTGGTAAACTATGTTTATTGGTCCGCATAGTTCTCAAACAGCCTTTGTTTCTCAATCCAATAAAGGCAATCATAATCAGGACCAACATAAATTATGATTAGGCACCGACAAACACTTTTCCTGGTCATTGTTTTGTTGTTAGTTTCCTGTAGGCCAAACACAACAAATGATCGGGTCACGCCAACCCCTTTTTCTTCAACCAGGAATCCACTTAGACCTCCGTTGAGTGAATCCATTCCCATATCATTATCAAATCTTGCCGCCAATCCTGAGTTCTTTGAAGGCGCCACGCTCCAGCTTTCTGGTGAATACAAGAAATTGCCCGTTCTCTCTTGTCGTGAAGATCCTCACTTAAGCCCGGCAACCTGGGGTGTCGTTGGTGAAGGGTTACTTGCCAATGCTACCGGGCATGATACTCAGATAACATCGCTGCTGGCTGATAATCAACCAATAACGGTTGAAGGGCGTTGGCTGCGATATACGGGACCCGTTGGTTGCGGCAAATCAGCGTCTGTACAGGAGGTTTGGTATCTTAACGTGAGTAGAATTATTTCACCCCATCCACTGGTAAGAGACCCGCAAGGTGAACCTATTGGCACAGTGGTCTTAACCGAAATTGCATCAGTTCCGGAAGATGAGACCGAACCACTTCCTACAGACACAATTTCCATAACGGGAACTCAAACCGTAGTTCCAACAGATCCAGCGGCCAACGTCACTGAGACACCATCTGTCCCCAGCCCGACCCCTTCATTGACTCAAATTCCCGGTCTTGAACCCACTCAAGGAGCAACCACTTTGACGCCAACCCCAATCCCACCATCGATCTTAACTTCAACCCCCATCATAACTGCTACGGGGTCAATAACAACAACTTCAACCGGAACGCCAGGATCTACAGCAACACCTGGTAGTGAGACGGCAACCCCCCAGCCTACGGCATCATCCTCACCTTCGGCCGCTGATGATTTTAACAATCGAGGCTCGATCAATTTTGAGGATCTTAGAATTTCAACTCTCGAAGAAGGCGTGCCCGATCGTTGGACATTGACTATTGATAATGCCACGTCAATTACGATTACGACGGCCCCTGATCCCTCGGCCAACTTGATCATTTCTATTATTGACGAATCAGGAACAAAGATTCTCGATTCCCAAAATCAGGCCGGGCAAGGCCAGGTTGAAACAGTAACAAATTTCTCAATTGACGAAAGCGGCCTTTATCGTTTACAAGTTGAAAATCAGAATGGCGCTGAAGCTGATTATGGCTTGATGGCTTTAGATGAAACTTCCTATTCATTTATTTTCAAAGGGAATTTGACCTCCGCCTCTCCACAAAATGAAACGCTGCAAGAAGATAACGATCACTTTTGGTTTTTTTCCTTGACATCGGGGGAAACATTTAGCTTGAGAGTGACGCCCAATAACCAGGCTGATCCTTATCTGGAGATTTACGATCCCAACGGATCGCGGCTTGATGCGATTGATCAGACCGACACCGGCGAAACGGAACTGATTCAGGATTTTGAAGCCCTATCTGATGGCATGTACAGTATTCGTGTGGGGGAATTTGACTTTGCTCGAATGTCCTATGAAATTCTACTGACAAAATAATAATCTAACCCGTTTTTTAGATTGCGGTGTTAGATTGCAATAATGGAGCAAAACCTCCGGATATTGATTGTAGCCACCGATCCGTTAGTCAGGGCTGGATTATCATCCCTCCTTGAAGGGATTTCTGACTGCCAGGTCATTGGCCTGGCAAATCCGGCCGAACTTTTGCCCGATTTGGCTACCAACATCGAAGATTCAGAAGCCGAGCTTCTGATTTGGGATTGGGGGCTTGACGTGGGGGATCCGATGAGCTTCGATTTTCACGATATTGATACGCCTGTCATCACCCTGCTTGCGGACGCCATACAGGCTGATGATGCCTGGACTTCCGGTTCAAAAGCATTGATTTTTCGGGACGCCTCACCCGAAGAAGTGCTTGCTACCGCCACGGCCGTCACCCACGGATTCCACGTCATTGACCCCAAAATTGCCGCAAAAATTCTGCCTTCAAACAGTTACCAGAAAGGAGATCTTGACATACTGCCAACACCCCGGGAACAACAAGTCCTTCAACTCTTAGCTGAAGGATTAACCAATAGAGCAATCGCACAAGAACTTAATATCAGCCAACATACCGCAAAATTCCACGTCAACTCCATACTCAACAAACTAAATGTCCAAAGCCGCACAGAAGCAGTTGTCCAGGCCACTCGTCTCGGACTGATTGCTCTATAGATTCCCACTACCTACCCAAATTACCAGGTTGAGCCTGCCAAGAATGGGGATGTTTGCCGTGAAAAACCTCATTACCATATTGGCACAGTAAAGGAGATCATGATGACAAATAATTTAATTCAATTATCCGAAGAAATTTCAGCTTTAATCAAGGAAGCAGAAAAGAGCGTATTACGGATCGATGGTCGCCGGCGGTTTCCCGCCACCGGGATCGTTTGGTCTGAAGAAGGGCTGGTGATTACAGCTAATCATGTCCTGCGTAGAGATAATAAGATACAAGTAGGTCTTTCCAATGGTGAAACCGTGGAAGCTAACCTCCTTGGGCGTGATCGAAGCACAGATATCGCCCTTTTAAAGATTGAAAAAAACGACCTCAGCCCAATTCCACGCAATTTGGATAATAATCTATCGGTTGGCAATATCGTATTCGCTCTGGCCAGACCTGGCGAAAGTGTGCAAGCCACTGAGGGCATCATCAGCGCCTTAGGTGGAACATGGCGCATGCACCGACGAGGACAAATCGATAAATATATTCAAACTGATGTATTGATGTATCCGGGATTTTCCGGTGGGCCTTTAGTCAGTGCGGGAGGCCAATTGATCGGCATGAACTCCTCCTCACTGCTTCCGGGCGTCAGCGTGGCCTTAGATGTGAGCACATTGGATCGCACAGTGCAAAGCCTGGCAACACACGGAAAAATGAAAAGAGGTTATCTTGGCGTGAGCACGCAAAGAGTAAAACTACCTCGTAATTTGCGTGAAGAAATAGGTCAAAAAATTGGCCTTTTAATCGTCTCTGTTGAACTGGACAGTCCAGCCGAAGCCGGTGGCCTAACCCTTGGTGATACCATTGTGGAAATGGCAGGCACCTCGATCCGGTCACATGAAGATCTTGTGGGCAGATTGTCAAGTGAGATCACGGGGCAAAAGGTCCCAATCAAGGTTATACGCGGTGGCGAAGTCCGCGAATTAAATGTAAAAATTGGTGAAAGATCGTAATTTTTAGTCCGGATCAATCGTTACGGATTGATCCGGAAACCCCCTTCCCCCTGTTTTATCTTCACTATCTTGCTACAATAAGCTGACCATTATTGGTGAAAGCAAATGTTCATTTTGG
>JANQGC010000175.1 GCA_028277515.1 Anaerolineae bacterium | reverse complement strand
AACAAGCGCGCGAAAATCACGAAAAATTGCTAGCCGGTCCTACAGAAGATCAGATTGCCGCTGCGGAAGCAACCCTGGCCCAGGCGGAATTGAACCTGGCCAATCTGCTGGAGAGCGCCGATGAACAGGATGTGCTCATCGCCCAGGCTGAGCTGGAACAAGCCCGGCTGGAACTGGCGGATGCACAAGATACGCTGGCTAAAGCGACAATTAAAGCGCCCTTCCCTGGTGTGGTGACGGCCGTTTTAGTCTCCGCAGGAGAACGGGCCACGGGCGAAGTCATTGAAATGGTGTCCGATGAACTAAAAGTCGTGCTCAGCGTTGATGAAATCGACGTTGGTGTGCTAGCTCCTGGACAGCAAGCCGTGATCACCTTAGAAACATGGCCGGACCAGGAAATTCCCGCTGAAATCGTTTCCATTGCACCAAAAGCAGCTGGTGGGGATGGCGTTGTGACCTATGATGTGCAGATTAACCTGGAAGAACCACCGGATCTGCCCATATTGGTAGGCATGACCGCCAACGCCCGCTTGATCACCTCGCGAAATGAGAATGTCATCCTGGTGCCCAATGCAGCGATCACGGCCGATCGAGAAGCAGGGACTTACTCAGTTAATCTTGTAACCGGCCAGACGGAAGAGGGTCCTACAACAGAAAAGATTGACGTTGAAATTGGCTTTAAGGATGAAGACTTCACACAAATCGTTAGCGGACTGGAAGCGGGAGATGAAGTGGTTATTGGTGAATTAGCCCCACCCGTACAGGAGTTCGGGCAGTTCGGTGGTGATTAAAAATGAACAGGATTAAAAAATATCGTTGGATTATTATTATCGCTGCAATTGTAATTATTGGCGGCGGCATCGCCCTGGCGATCAATCAAAATAACCAGGCGAATGCGCAAAATTCGGAAATCGGAGAAACGGCCGAAGCCTTTATCGGCGATCTTGCGGAAAGCGCCACGGCCAGCGGGCAGGTGCAGGCGCAGAAAGCAGCCGGCCTATCATTAGCCCGGTCGGGTGTTGTCCGGGAAGTTCTTGTCTCCGTGGGTGACACGGTACAGGCAGGCGATGCGCTTATTCAACTGGAAGACGATGCCTTGCTGCGCGACTTGCAATCGGCTGAACAGGGCGTGACTATTGCTGAGGCGAACCTGGCCAGGCTGACCGCCGATCCGTCTGCGGCAGAACTGGCATCAGCCGAAGCAGCCCTGGCCAGTGCGCAAGTAAAGCTGGAAAGCCAGCGTGATGGACCAACCCCAGAAGAAATCGCTGCTTCTGAAGCCGGTGTCGAGGCAGCCCAGGCTAATATGTGGGCCGCTTCCGGCAATGTCCAGGCGGCGCAAACGGTCAGCGATGCTGACATTCTAGCGGCCGAAGCCGACCTACAAGATGCTTTGGATGCTCAAAAAGAGGCGCATGATGCCTGGGTCAATATCGCCAGTTGCAAGGTGAATGCTGATGGCACGCACACCTGCACGCCAAAGGTAGAAAATGACCGCCAGGATGCCGCATCGGAAGAAGTACGCCGGGCCAATGCCCAGGTGGCAATCGCGCAGGCCAAATTGGATGAGTTGAAAAACCCGGATAGCAACAGCGTGGCCTCATCCCAGGCCGGCTGGTCCTCCGCATCCGCCCAGTATGAAGCGGCCGTCGCCCGACACGAAGCGTTGCTACGCGGCGCAACCGTTGCTGAAATCGCGGCCACGGAAGCAGAAGTGGCCAGCGCTCAGGCCTCCCTGGACAATCTGCTCGATGGACCATCCGATACGGATTTGAAGATTTATGAAACACAATTAGCCCAGGCTCAAACCAGCTTGCAAGAGGCACAGATTGCGCTAGACGAGTCAACGTTAACAGCGCCATTTGATGGGGTCATCACCGCAGTCCATGTCAGTCCAGGGGAAATCGCTTCCGGTCTGGCCGTGGAAATTGTCGATAACGACAGTTTAGAAGTCACTCTAAATGTGGATGAAATTGACGTCGGCCAGATATCGGTTGGACAGCCGGCTGTGGTGACCATGGAAACGTGGCCTGAGCGAGAAATCCAAAGTACAGTCACGGCCATCGCGCCCAGCGCTTCCGGCGATGGTGCGGGCGTCGTCGCTTACGATGTCCACCTGGCGCTTGAGGAAACAGATTTACCGGTGCTGGTGGGCATGACGGCGAATGCGGATTTGATTACCGATGTTGGCGAAGGTGTGCTGCTGGTTCCCAACTCGGCAGTGACGGCCGATCGTGAAAACGGCACTTTTTCAGTCAATGTTGTCCGCCAGGGTCCTGATGATACTCAGGAGGTCAGCCAGGTCGAAGTGACCATCGGCTTAAAAGACAGCGATTATACGCAAATCACCAGCGGGCTTGTAGAAGGAGACACCGTCGTATTGGGTGAGTTCACTGTACCCACCTTCACCTTTGGTGGTGGGCCGCCAGGACAGGGTCAAGGAGGTTAACATGGCAGAAAATATCCAGGAAAATGTTGAACAGGCCGCGGTGGCAGACGCATTGGTAAAAGATGAACAACAAACACAATCGTCCGATGCTATCAAATATGTCATTGAAATGCGCAACATCACCAAGTCCTATGAGATGGGCATGCAGGTGGTTCACGCGTTACGAGGCATAGACGTCAATATTTTGGATGGTGAATATGTAGCCATTATGGGTCCCTCCGGTTCAGGCAAAAGCACCTTGATGAATATGATTGGTGTGTTGGATGTGCCAAACAGTGGAACTTACTTACTTGGTGGTGAAGATGTGAGCCGTCTGACAAGCGACCAACGGGCTAAAATTCGCAATAAGCGCATTGGCTTCGTATTCCAGCAGTTTAACTTGCTCCCCCGCACTTCGGCGATGAAACAGGTGAGTTTGCCGTTGATGTACCAGGGAATCAGTCGAGGTGATCGCATCAAACGCGCCAAAGAGGCGCTGACCCAGGTTGGGTTGGCTGATCGCATGGACCACCGCCCGGATGAACTATCCGGTGGACAGCAGCAGCGGGTGGCTATCGCTCGCGCGCTTGTGACCAGACCGGACATCATCCTGGCTGATGAACCGACAGGGGCACTTGATTCTCAAACAGGGGATGAAATCATGAACCTGTTTGAAACACTTAACGATCAAGGGATGACTATTATAATGGTTACCCATGAGTCGATGGTCGCCGACCGGGCAGAGCGAATTATCTGGCTGAAAGACGGCCTGGTGGTGGATGCCGCGGCATTTGAATAATCTTAAATCGTGTAGCGTAAGCTTTCCAGCTTGCGCCTCACCGTATCGTAAACATTCTTGTTTGCGCAAGAAACAAACAGGAATGTTTGTTCTACAGCGGTTACGAGGAAAATTATGGACATTAGAGAAAGTTTTACAACAGCTATCGACGCCATTCTGGCCAACAGAATGCGCTCTATATTGACGATGTTAGGTGTCATTATTGGCGTCGCCTCGGTGATCGCTTTGATGGCCATCGGAAATGGCTTTAGCGAGGATATCACCGGCGAAATCACCTCAATCGGGACCAACCTGATCACGGTTTCTACTGATTTTGATAACAGCGGGGGTTACCCGGCTCTCAGTCTTGATGATGTAGAGGCCCTTTCTAATCCGCTAAATGTGCCAGATGTCAGCGAGGTATCGGCCAATATTCAAGGCAATCAAACCGTTGTTGCCGGGGGCGAATCGCTGGCCACAACCGTTGCCGGGGTCAGCGCCAATTATCTGGCCATGAACAACCTGGATGAGTTTCAGCTTGGTGATGGACTGACTCAAAATGATTTGGATACCTCTGCTCGAGTGGTTGTTCTTGGGTTTGGAGTGGCCACCGATCTTTTTGGCAGCGATTTTCCAATTGGGGAACAGG
>JANQGC010000085.1 GCA_028277515.1 Anaerolineae bacterium | reverse complement strand
TCCCCGCCTCCGACGGCGACTAATACGCCGGTACCGACGGCCACACCGTCCCAGGCCCAGCCGGCGCGTATTCAACGGATTACCTACAGCATCGGCGGCGGGCAGATTGGAGTGCGGGTGGTCGAACTGGATGAGAACGATGCCGTGTTGGCGGATGATCTATATTACTTCTTAACCGACCATTTGGGCAGTGTGGTGGCCGTTACCAACAGTAATGGCGGCCTGGTGGGAGGCATTACCCGTTACGAACCGTTCGGGGGCTACCGCGGACCGGCGCCGACGGCGTCTAATCCTTCCATCAGCGACCGGGGCTTCACCGGCCACCAGGAGAATCGGGATATTGAATTGACCTATATGCGGGCACGTTACTATTTGCCCGAGGTCGGCCGCTTCCTCAGCCCGGATACGATTGTGCCCGATCCAATGAATCCGCAGAGCCTCAACCGCTATAGTTATGTCGAGAACAATCCAATAATTTTCAGCGATCCTACTGGTCATTGTCTCCAATTGGGTATGAATGGAGATAGCTTATGCCTTCATGAGCAATCAACGATTGTAACCAGTCAATATGATGCATCCAAATCATGGATAGTTCCTGATGAAAAAACAACCTATCGTATTGTGCAGGGAGGAGGCATCTTTAACCCATTAGAGCAGATGATCGCAAACTATAATGGGGGAATAGATATAACCGACAATACTTTGTTGCAAGAACAGAATGAAGCAAACATTTATGTGATGTTCTCTTTGGCGGCGGTGATGATGTCAGGGGGATATGGAGATGCTGCTAGTGGTGATATTTCTGCCTTTATGAATACAAGTATTAAGGGCAATGTTCCGGCTGGAGAAAGGTCGGGTTATTGGGGTAATACAGCGCCTGAGTCAGCTATTGTTTTTCCTCCAATAAAACCCGGATCAAGCGGTGGTGAAACTGCCGGTAAACGTTTCCCTCAAAGGATACGAAGGCAAGCTTTCGAAGAAAACCCTGGAAAAATCTGTGTGTATTGTCGCCAAGTTGGGGTAGCAACTCAAGTAGATCATGCGGTTCCAAAAGCAAAAGGAGGAAACGCAACAATTGAAAATGCTCAGTTAGCATGCCCACATTGTAACTATTCTAAAAGGGATAGAATGTATCCTGTTAATCCGCCTTCAAGTTACGAGGGAGCTTGGCCTCCTCCTTGGTGGCCATAGATAATCAATATATTGTGATAATATTTGAATAATATACCTCCAGTTTAGTGGTTTGTTTTCTAAGCTGTATTTACAATAGACCAAGACTGAATTATTGTTATTGAAGGAATTTTTATTAAATATTGGTTTTTGTTGAAAAACTCTCTGAAAAATCCACCAAGACGGAAAACTTTGTTATCAAATATGGAGGTTTGAATGAAGGAAACTCAGCAATATTTAACTCACGAAAATCCTGTATGGCGTGAAAAAGCTGATTTCATTATTCATGCAATGGTAGATTCAGAAGACAAGATTCTTCGATTCGAACAGCTTTGGGTTCGACGGATTAATAGCGGTGAAAATAATTTTGAAATCTGTTGTATACCGTTTTTCTTATATAATCTATCACTTGGGGATAAAGTAAGGACAAAAGCGAGGCATGGGAAAAAATATATTTTTCAAGAAGTTATAGAACGCTCTGGACATCAAACTTTCCGAATTTGGTTTAATAAAAAAGATGAGGACAGATTCCAGATTATAAATGAACTAAAAGAAATGGGATGTCTGCTAGAATGGCAAACTCCAAAAGGAAGTCTACTTGCAATAGATGTTTCCTCTAATGAGTTAGGAGGAAAAGTTGCCCATTATTTATTTGAAAAGGAACAACAAGGACTATTGATTTATGAAACAGGAGAACAATAATCGGTTCGTTCTGACCTAGCTTATCATTGCGTTAAAAATATTTAGATCAGTAACAAAAATTTATTAAGCCACTTACCGAGGGAATTGAAAGTGGAAACTAAACCTAAGGCTAATCTTAATTTAGCCTTGAAAGACTTTTACGAATATCCTATATGGACATTTTATGACGATGACTTCGATGAAGATCGAGTTGTTCCTGTTCTCCTTTCAAAAAATGTTTTGCCAAAGGAAGAGGAAGATAGATTGGTATCGATTTTTGTCCTAAGTGAATTAACATTGAAAGACAAGAAAAAAATGGAAGGAGTAGTATATATTTCGCTTACTGATAGATTACCTTTCTATTTGGAGTTCTTCAGAGATGATTCGGAATTCGGATATAGTGGGCGGCTTATATCAAAAACTGGCACAATGTCTCAGTTGGAAATGTGGCTCAGTAAACCAAAATCATCTATCACGCCTGTCAAGTACGATACACCGTTTAAATTCTCTGATGGCACAAATATTTCTGGGACAATAGATCTTCTTGAATGGTAATTTTTTAGACAATATATGATTCTCTAGCTTCGGCTAATTAAAGAGTGGCAATGACAATGATGTGAACCATAATTGTAGGAAAGATCAATATCTTGCAAAGAGGTTAAAATGTCAATCGTCATCACCGCATGCGTGTGTTGCCAATAGTTGTACAAACCGTGATAATGAGTACGAATTTCGCATTTTTACAATTGTGTTACGATAATCTAAAAGCGGTTCTTCTACACCCAATAGCAGTGACTATGTTTAACTATGCCAACTGATAAACAATAAATTTTTCTAGATGCAGTAAAAATGAGCTTTTCATTTTTGCTTGCAGAGGGAAAGTCCAAGGGACCGTTTGCAGAGTATAATAATAAGATAAACTTCTACACAGCACAGTATATTGGCGGGGCAATTAGCAGTTCAATTGATTTCGGACGAACGAGATAAAGATATTACCTGTAAAATCGCCAAAGTAATCAAGCGAATTCCAATTATTCTCAATGATTTTGCACGTACCATCTGGGCAGTGTGGTGGCCGTTACCAACAGTAATGGCGGCCTAGTGGGAGGCATTACCCGCTATGAACCATTCGGCGGCTACCGGGGACCGACGCCCAATGCCACAAACCCCTCGATCAGTGACCGGGGCTTTACCGGCCACCAGGAGAACCGGGAGATTGAATTGACCTATATGCGGGCACGTTACTATATGCCTTATATATACCGGTACCTCTCACCCGATAGTATTGTACCTGATCCGGCCAACCCGCAAAGTCTTAACCGCTATTCGTACGTCCTCAATAATCCTATCAGATACACAGACTCGACAGGACATTATGTAGATCAATATGGAACTGTTGGCGGTGGAACTCACGGTTGCATTGGAGGAGGCTTAAGTGTCAATTGCGGAGTTGGGTATGTAGGTGCTATCGGTATTTCTTCCGGCGGTGCGGTTAGTCCTGAAATGCAATCCCTAACTGTAACCGCAGTGGGGATGCTCTGGGAGCCGGCAGATTGGGCTGTTGCTCTAAGTGATGGAGCTCAATGGCATGATGGTTTCGCATTTTTGCCCATCTTGCCGGCCTCAATTGGGAAATACTCTGATGATGTTGCCCCAATTGTAAGTAAACATCTGACACGGTTTATTGATCGTTTTGGATATGAATCTCTCAATGCTGTTCAAGGGTATGTTCAGCCGAAATTTGTAAATAAGTATCTAAAAGCAACTTCTAGTAATTTTAGGAAGAACCTTGCACGATATACTGGTTTCATGCCTACAAACATGTATGATGCTCACCATGTCTTACCACAAAAATTTGCGGATGAGTTCAGTGAGATTGGTATACAGATCCATGATCCTAAATTTGGTTCTTGGGTAAATACATTTGACCATCAGATATGGTCAAATGAGTATAATCAGGTGTGGGGTAGATTCTTTAACAGATTTAAGACGTTAAACAGAATTCCTACTGAGAATGAGGTGTATGATTTTGCTAGAAATTTAGCTGAGAGGTATGGATTTGATGTCAACTTTTGATTACAGTCAATTCTATCAAATGAGTGATCCTTTTTACAAACAGGCATTGAGATTAGCCCGTCATAAAGATAGCAAATGGCTTGATGGAGAAACTGCGATTAAACTGGCTAATGGTGAACCTGTTCAGGTCAACCAAACTATTTTACTCAGTGCTCAAAGTGGAAAGAGACCTTTACCTATTCTATGGACAGAATTTCCACCTTTAATGTGTATATCCAAACGTTTAGTAGATTTGTTTAATGTGAATCAAGTAACTGGATGGTCCGCGTATCCAGTAAAAGTTACTGATCTTGATGATAAACCTTTGAACAACTATGTTGGTTTCGCCGTTACGGGAAGAGCAGGCCAATTCAATCAGGATCTCAGTGCTATTGTCAGAAAAGAATATTCTTGGGGATCAATTGAAGATGTATACATGGGGTTTTATTTTGACTCTGAATCTTGGGACGGTAGCGATATATTCCAGGTTTCCGGAGAAATAATAGTAACCCGAAAGGTACAACAACTTTTAAAAAGAAAAAAAATAATAAATGTAAAGCTTACGCCCCTTACAGAAGTAGAAACGCCGACGTTTTTGTATCCAGATTGATTTGCCGATTATTGGAGACTCTATGCAGCTCAAATGAAGTGCAGTTAAAAATGCTTAGCATGATTTACAATTGAGTATTAAAGCTATGTTATTGGTATGATGGCTAATATTTACGACAATAGACATCTTTGAACTGGGCTGATGGAAATGTGGATAACTGCAAACGTCCCAGTTACCCACATTCCCACAGCTTCTACTACAACGGCAGATAGTATCCGGCAATTGACCACATGTCGGCAGCACCTTAACAATTCGTTGCGAGGACATTGTATTACCAACTACCGGCAAGAATAAATGTTCAATCTTCTCGCGAAGCTGTTCTAGAATCGCCAACTGGTTAGATTTTGGAGATCCTCCTTGAAGGGCATCCACCAATTCTACCAATTCCTGAGCTTGAGAAGGCGCTATGCCGCTAAATTCTCCATTTGCTTTTTGCGGCTCAGGCAGCGGTATAAGATGCGGTTCCAATCGTTTCTCCACCACAGCCATAGCCGTATAATAATCTTCGGCCACCGTCCGGTCATATACACGGGCATAGGTCAAGGTCGTGTTGAGGCGTTTATGACCCAGCAGCATCTGAATCGTCGTGATGCGGCAACCGGCATTCACTAATTGAGTGGCAAAAGTATGGCGCAGCCTCTGCGGATTGACCTTCACCCCAACTCGCCGGCCGGACGCTTGGAGTCGGTCACGCACCAGATCTTTGCAAAAGCGGCTTGAACCGATGAAGAAAAACATGTTCTGTTTTACCAGGTCCCCGTACCTCAAGATATCCTTCCAAGGCATTCACTGTCGTCTCCGTCAGATAGACTGTACGGTCCTTCATCCCTTTGCCCCGGCGCACGATGATCCGGCGCTGGTTGAGATTCACATCTTCTAACATTAAATCCTCTACTTCGCCTAAACGTAAACCGGCCTGCCACAATAAGTAAAAGGCCGCCCGATTCAGATGGGCGTTCCGTATCTGTGCCGCTGTCCGGGCAAGAAGGACGCGCTGTTCCAGGTCATCTCTCACCTTACCAACCTGTTCATCGGTCAGAAAACGAGGCAGACTGTCCGGTTTTTTTAATCCCGAAATATGGAATAACGCTTGAGGCACTTGAAACCCGCGCTCTTGAAGGAAGCAGAGGATAGCCCGAAAAGTGCGGATATCAATGTTGATGCTGCCAATAGCGTATCCGGCAGTGAGCTGGATGTCGATATAAGTATAGATATGTTCGCGTTTAATATCTATCAGATTTTTAACCCCTTCTTGCGCAAAAAGCCAGCGCCAAACCCGCGTATAACGATACCAGAATTGGTAGGTGGAAATAGCCATCCGCGACGGCCGCCAGCCGGCTTGCCGCACATGAAGGAGCTGCTCCAACTGCGCCAGCAGCCAATCCGGCAGCCCGGATTGGTAGCGCTCGGCATTGCCGTAGGCGGGTTGCCCATCCATTTCTATTTCTCCTCTTTCCAGCAAAAGGAAACGATGGAACCAGGCTAAGGAGTGCCGGTAATTTCTCATGACCGAGTGACTTACCTGTTTATCTTCCAGGTAAGTCATCACCTTTTCCAGGTCACTCCCCAGGTCCAACTGCCAATGAGGCTTTAAATTGAGACCCAGGACATGACCGGCAGTGGGAATGCGATGGTGCTCAATGACCGACTGCGCCGCCCCCCATTCTTCCAACCAGGTGCGGTATCTTTCGAGGAGGTCGACATTATCGACCGGCCAATCGCAAGTGGGACGCGGTTCCGGACACCCGTCAGGGACAGGTAAAAGAGCAGAGCCGCGTTTGAGCGCCCTGTCATAACGCTCGGCGGCGTCGGCGCGGCGATTATTTGTGTTCATCCCCAGCCCTCCAGATGTTTTGTGGCCAGGTAGAAATCCTGTTTTACCTTTGGGTCGTTGGCGGCGATGTAGATTTGCGTCGTGGCGATCCAGGCGTGGCCCATCAGCTTCTGAATACTGGTCACGGGGACGTCGGCCAAAACCAGGTCGTTGGCAAAGTTGTGTCGGAGTTGGTGAGCCGTGAGGTGAATGCCCGCCTCCTTGCGGTATTTCTCCAAACGCTTCTGAATGCCGATGGTCCCTATGCCTTGCCCTTTGTAGTTTAGGAAAACAGCTTCGCTCTCTGTTATCGGGCGTTGGGTCAGATAGCGTCTAAGAGCATAATTAACTTGATGGGAAAGGTAAACCGAACGCTCCTTTCCATTCTTCCCGCTGACCAATAATCGCGGCGGCGATTCCGCCAGGTACAATTCGCGCAGGGTCAGTTTCGAGACTTCCGAGATGCGCAAGCCGCAGCGTAGCATGAGCAGGAAGATGGCCTGGTCACGAACATCATGGATAACAGAGAAGAAGCGGTGCAAGTCCTCCTCCTGAACAGCACGGGGTAATCTGCGCCGCACACGAAGGGTATGGCGGTGGGGCAGCACCGGGCAAACGAGGTCAGGGTTTTCGACGGACAGGAAGGTATAGAGAGATTGGATGGCAGCCAGCCGGCGGTTAATGGTTGTGGCTTTTAGACCACGAGCAGCCTGCGCCGCGATGAAATTGTCGATATCCTGATAGCTGATGTTTTCAAGATCTTGCTCACCGACAAAGTCGGCAAACCGCTGTAAGTCACAACAATAATCTTGCCAGGTATGTGCTTTGGGGTTGCGGCGGCGAACCCAGTTGACAAAGCGGTTAATTTCGTTAATCATTTTATGCCTCCTATTGAGTAGATTTGGTTGGGTGAAAGAAACCATTCTACCCGTAGGAGGCTTCAAGCTGAAACCGCTATGGTGCCATGAATTTGGGTATATATAAGTGTTCCGAGGTCGGCCGCTTCCTCAGCCCCGATACGATTGTGCCCGATCCAATGAATCCGCAGAGCTTCAACCGCTATACTTATTCCTTAAACAACCCGATCAAGTACACAGATTCAACTGGGCACTACGTTGATCAGGACGGAGTTGTAGGAGGCGGGTGTGGAACTCGCTGCCTTGCCATAATCGCTGCGCTTAGTACCAGCTATGCTGCAAGTCAATTCGTTGACAATCTGCAGGATAATATAATCGATTTTTGGCCGATTTCAACCGAAGATAGTAATGCAGATGAAAACAATTCCATAAACGATCTCTCGCAGGAGTTGAAAAAAGAAATTGGTGGCCATGTTTCGGGGGATCCCGGAGATTTTGATCCAAATGATGATAAAGGACCTTGGAAAGAGGGAGATCCAATTGATAAATCTTCAAAATCCGGCAAATATCCATCATGGGAAACTGTTAAAAGTCGCTATTGGAAAAACCGGGCAACGAATGCAAAATCAGGGGAATTTTCAGAGGCTGATCTGGCGTTAATGAGAAAGGGAAACGCTCCAAAGGTAAAAATTCTTGCTAAAATGAACAAAACAGGTGAAATCGTAGAAATGGATGTTTCGAAAGAGTTACATCATTTAGTCGGTAGAAAGATCCCTAATCCACATCAATTATCAAATGTTAGAGAAATGTGGCCATGGGAACATGCAGGTGTTGATGGTCAACGCCTCCAATTTATGCATTATGAATTTATTAAGGTGTTGCCATGAAACTGAAATTTGAAGATATTGACACATACGAACTACTTATTGAAGTATGTCAACCTTATGGTTTTGTACCGTCTCACTTATCACAGCAACATAGAGTATTCTTTGATGCGCTATTTGCAGAATATAGTGGGGAGTCAAATAAAGAGAGTGTTGCCACCTGGTTAGAAGAGAAGATCTCAACACGCTTCATTACGTTAAGTCAATCGCCAGAATGGATACAAAGTCCAGATTGGCCATTTGAAGATAATCAGCCTATGATATTTGCTGGACAAATTGACATATTGTTGGATGAAAGCGATACAGCCTCGGACTATTTGCATGACGATACATCCATTTATGTGTTTTTAGGGAAAGAGAGTCCAGCAGTGGTTATTATTCAGCAATATTAATGTTGAAAATGCTAGGTAGTATTTTGGTAGGATAGAGCTTTACTTCATTATTTCAATCTGGTTGGGGAGCATCATGTTTGAGGTTGGTTAGTGGTTTTAGCTAGTCGAAAACACTTGACGGATAGGTTGATTAACATACAACACAATATCTCCTATGGTCGGTAATCTCAGCAACTATTGGCTTTTCTCAGCACCTTAACAACTAAGCAGTTTCAGCTGGCCTCGACGGCGTCAGCTTCGGCCGTTTTACACCCCACATGTTTTGCGTCAGATCCAGCCTTACTTTCAGCAGCCATCCTATCCTAGTCACAGCCGGCGCATCCAACGGACGACCTACAGCATCGGCGGCCGGCAGGTAGGGGTGCGGGTGGTCGAACTGGACGGGAACGACGCCGTGTTGGCAAATGATAGGGCTGTGAGTTTGTAGAGATGAATATGAACTTGTACACTGGCAATGATGAGGCAGTTAAATTACTATTCTGATAGGGTCTCATGAACAGAGGAAAATCAGAGTTATGCATATTGCAACGTGTACGATTAAACTCCATTTAGAAGGAGTAACCTCGCTCAAGGAAAAGCGGCGAATATTGAAATCGATCCTGGCCCGACTACCCAGACATTTTAATGTAGCAACGGCCGAAATTGACCATCAAGACGTCTGGCAATCGGCGATTATCGGGCTTGTCACTATTGGAAATGACGCCGCTTATTTACATAGTTTGTTGGAAAAAGCCGTGTCCTGGATAGAAAGCACCCGCCCCGACGTTCCTATCGACGCTTACTCAATTGAATTTCTGTGATCCTGGCTGTTGGCTCAACGCCGGGTGAGGTTATTAAATTGCGCTTCCAGCTCTCTTTCTTTTTCATCGCGAGCCTGGCGCGCCTCATCTTTTGCCATCTGCCATCTCATTTCAGCCTGTTTGCGCAAATCCTCACCGGATGAAGGCGTTAGTAGCAGCGTTGTCACGCCACCCACTAATACGCCGCATAACATTCCGGCCATAAAGCTAAAAACTTTTTTCATATGCTGATCACTCCTCGCCAACCTTGAGCCATTTCACACCTTAAATCGAATCTATTATAACTCAAGATATATTTTCCTCTATGCTAATCGTAATCGAGACAGGGTGATTCCAAAGTCGGATACGTAACCGCGATTTCTTATCGCGCTGAGGAGCGAAATTATGAAATTTCGGTTACATCAATCCGTAGCCGCGATTGCAGCGCAATAATTGATAACTTTGGAATCGCCGTGATAATCGAGAGACAACATGGATTGTTTCTCCTTTACGTTTGCAATTTGATCCGGACCTCTGCCCCCACAACAACCAGTTTCTCTTGAATCATTTTTGCCGTCGGATAATCAACTTTTTCAATGACGACTGACGGCATATTCTTTAATAATCCTGTCACGTCCGTCAAAAATATTCCGGGAATAAGCTGCCGAATTTCCTGAATGAGTGCTATTTTCTTGAAGCGGTCAAAATCTTCCAGCACAATTTGATAAGAGCCGCTGCCGAACCCCGGATTTTGGGCATGAATTGATTGTCCCAATCTTTGGCGTTCCTGCCTTTCCTGGATGACAACCGTCGCCCCGAAATCTTCAAAGGTGAGTTTGGCCAATTCGGCCGTTGCCAATGACACATCTTGCAGCAGCACAACCGGCAACTGCTGCAGCATCGCTTCTCGCTCTTCTTCAGAACGATGGAACAGCAGGTCATCCAGCAACCGTCGAACCATCATCTTCTGAAACCCTACAAGCTGTAATATGACGATGTAATCGCCGGCACTTTGCACGATATGCCCGGTAGACGTGTCCATCCAAACCGGATCGGGTCTGACTAAATCACATGCCGCGCCGGCATTCAGCAGCCGTTCGTGTGCAGCAATGGCCTGATCAACGCTTGCATTTTGCAAAATAGATCGTGGAGCGGAGTCGATAATTATTGTCGCTTGCAAACGATCAATTCCAAGAATCTCTTGCACGGCCGTATGAACCGCTTGCCGGTTATCTCCAACCTCCAGCAATATGACGCCATATTGGTTATGATCAAACTGCGGGCGATTTTCATCTTGGTCATGAAAAGCAGACGCATCAGCTCCCCATTCTTTCAAACGCTCGGCAATGGCTTCGGCCGTTTCTTGGGCCAGACCAAACAATGTCGGCCGAACCAGCTTAATATCTTTCTCTACCTTGTAGCGAACGGCGGCGAGCGTCTCTACACCACCAATCCACTTCTTTAAAAAAGGAAGAACCAGTTCCCGCCGGTTGCCAAGAGAAAAAAGATAAACTTGAAAAGGGCCGGATTTGCGAGATATCGATTCCGCCATATTGTTGATAGAGCCTTCCAATATTACCTGGGCTTCTTCTAAGTACCAACAAAAAAGTATTGTTGTATGTGTCATGCCGAGCCTGTCGAGGTATCTCTCGAGAGATTTCTCGCTTTGCTCGAAATGACAACCGTTAAAACATAGTTGTTTGTACTTAGAATCTTCTTTGCTCAATTAAATGCTCAAGATTGGAGTTCTTCTCCCTCGTCAATCTCCAGGGCAATATGCAGTTCTTGTAACTGCTGCTCAGAAACATGGGAAGGAGAATCAGACATCAAATCCGTTGCCTGTGCCGTTTTGGGAAAAGCCATGACCTCACGAATATTGGGTTCTCCGGCCATCAAAGCCACCAGGCGGTCGATCCCCGGAGCGATGCCGCCATGCGGCGGCGCGCCATATTCAAACGCTTCCAGCATATGGCCAAATTGATCTTGCGCATCCGCTATGGAAAATCCGATCAACTCCATAATCTTGCGCTGCAACGGCCGTTGGTGGATTCTAATGCTGCCGCCGGCAACTTCAAACCCGTTACATACCAGGTCGTATTGCTCGCTTAACACAGCGCCCGGATCGCTGTACAAAAGAGGGATGTGCTCCTGCTTGGGCGCTGTGAACATATGGTGGCTGGGAGCATAATGGCCATCTTCCATCTTTTCCTCGAAAAGAGGAAAATCTACTACCCACAAAAAGGCCAGCTTTTTTTCAGCGGTTAAACCAAGACGGCCGGCCATCTCCATACGCAGCGTACTTAACACATCATTGACGACTGCCTTTTCATCGCTGGCGATTAAAATTAAATCACCAGGGGCGGCTTCCATTCTTTCGGTGATGGCTATAAGCTGTTCAACCTTAAAGAACTTAACGATTGAACCGCGAATTTGTTCAGTTTCCGGGTGAATGGCCAACCAGGCCAATCCTTTTGCCCCTTGCTCTTTGGCCAGGCTCTCCAGTTCCGATAATTGTTTTCGACTGTACCCCCCACAGCCGGGCACACAAATAGCCTTCACCGGCCTACCGGCGGCCACATTTTCAGTGAACACGCGAAATGCGCTGTCGGCGACAATATCGGAAATAGTGACCAGTTC
>JANQGC010000039.1 GCA_028277515.1 Anaerolineae bacterium | reverse complement strand
ATAATGCCGCGCCCCCGCCTCACCGCTCTGAATCAATTGTGATCGCCTGCGCGCCGCACGAACAACATGTGTTCAGCGCGCTGCTGCTGGCCTTGTTGCTGCGCCAACGCGGCTGGCATGTGATTTACCTGGGCGCTGATGTGCCGCCTGTCCAGTTGGAGACAACGTTGGAGGAGATACGGCCGGATTTATTGATCATCACCGCCCAAACGCTGGTCACCGCCGGTACCCTGCTCGATATGGCGCTGCTGGCTGAAAAGAATGGCACTTTATTTTCTTTTGGCGGCGCAGTTTTTACAGTTATCGAAGGACTCGTACCTCGGATTCCCGGCCATTATCTCGGCTCAGATTTACAAGCAGCCCCACAGCAAGTTGAACATCTGATTATTGATCAACCGGGAATTGGAGAGGTTAAAGAAGCCAGCAATGAATATGAGGGGGCGCTTGACCAATTCATTAGACAACGGTCAGCGATTGAAGCGGATGTACTGCGGCGCATGGCCGGCCACGACATCTCAATTGGCTATTTGAAGAACGCCAATCAAAACTTCGGCGACAATATCCAGGCCGCTTTAAAATTGGGGGATATGCATTTCCTGGCGGCCAATGTGCAATGGGTCCATGGATTATTGGCCAATTTTCATTACCGGATGCCCCTGGAAGCGATGAATCCATATTTATGCGCTTATCGAGAAGCGGCCGACAAGCACCTGGATCATCGTGGCCAACCGCTGGTCGATTGGTTGGGGGAAGTTGACCTCGTTGAGCGGGTTTGAACCATTTACTCAATGGCCGATCAAGATAGCTCACCGGCAACGATTTTCAGGCTGGATTCTCCAATCATCCTGAGCTTTCCCCATCTCTAACATGCCCAATTTGATTGACAAGCAATAGCAGTTTATTGCCCAATTCCTTTTTTTATATATTCTCCCTTTCTTTGTATAATCCATACAGAATTAATGCGTTTAACTCTGTATGGATCATGATCGTTGCCTGTATGGAGCAAAGAAAGAGTGGGAATTGAGGGAATTATTGAAAATGAGATCTGGAACTGTACAGGCAACTGCATTTTTATTGGTTCTGGCAACCTTTTTCATTGTCAGTTTTTTGTATGCCGCCGAAGAAAACCAAACATTTTTGCCAATCATTAACAAACCCACCGGATTTTTTGAAGGACCGGAAGAAGCGGAACCTAACAACACTTTTGGACAGGCAAACGGTCCCTTACGACCTGATATAAACTACATCGCATATCCCAATGATGCCAACGATCTTTTTAGTTTCTTAGTGCCTAAAACTGGCAAGATAACCGTTGACATCAAGAACCATGACGTGGACGGTGGGCAGGCTCGTCTTTATCATGTCGTTAATGGCAAGCCTGTGCCTGTCGGTGGTTTATCATTTGTGCCACCTGACTATCACATAGAGATTCCTAACGCCGAGCCGGGTAAATATTATCTCTTTGTGTTTGTGGATACCTCAAAGGGGCATCGCTCTTCTTCCGCTTATACGATTAAAATAAATTTTCCTTCCGGAATCACCCCAACGACAACACCAATACCGGGCAATACACCAACAGCAACATTGGCACCTGGGACAACGCCTACAGTGACGGCCACAAATTTTCCTGGGGCCACCTCTACCCCAACCGGTACTCTAGTGGCATCCCCAACACCAACCGCGACTAGAGCAGAGGGGACAATTGGTTTTGATGATGTTATTTCCAGCAGCATAACCAATGGTCTTGAGCGTAAAGAGTTTAGCTTCCAGGCTACTGCTGGAGATAAAGTTTACGTGCGGGTCTTAAGCACAAGTGGTGAGCTTGAACCCCTATTTATCGTGCGTCGTCCCAATGGGGAAGATTTTTGTTCTGCGTATACTTTTGATGTATTAGCCGAAACAGTATGCACGATTGATACCAATGGTACCCATAAGGTTTTGGTCGGTGATCGATCCACGGAAAATATTGGAGCCTTTAATCTTTACATTCAAGGAACAAACAACCCATCTAATTCTGTGACTATACTTTCCGATGAATTAAAAAATGATGTGATCGATCCACCCGTTGATCTGGACGCATTTAGTTTTAACGCTACAGCAGGGGATAGGTATATGATTAAGGTACTTAATACCTCTGGCGAATTCCAGCCCTTATTCCGCGTTTATCGTCCGAGCGGAACTGAGGTTTGCAACACCTATACCTTTGACAAAATAGCCGAAGAGTTGTGTCCCATTGATAGCAATGGTACACACACAATTCTTGTTGGAGACCGAACAGGTGTATTTGGCGGCACCTTCGACGTGACTATCCAACAAACCAATAACCCGACTAACATCTCCCCTATTTCTTTCGATGATATTGTCTTGGGAAAGATAGAACCAGCCATTGATCTTGATAGCTATAAATTTAATGCCAATGCAGGGGATAGAATACTGATTCGCACCCTTACAACTTCCGGACAGTTGGAACCGCGCTTTTTTATTTATCGTCCCAGTGGAACCCAGGTATGCGCTACCTATACATTTGATGTTCTAGCTGAAGTGTTATGCGCCATAGACACAAATGGCGAACATACAATACTGTTAGGGGATAGAACTTCAAACAACGTTGGAGATTATAATGTCTATGTACAACGGGCAAATGATCCCGCCAATACTCAAGCGCTCCTCTTCAATGAAGTAAAATCAGATACCATAAATCCTTCTGTAGATATTGACGCCTATTCATTCACAGCCAATGCAGGTCAGAAAGTGACAGTAAGAATGCAAAGCACGTCAGGGGAACTGGAGCCCTTATTCCGCGTCTACCGCCCTAACGGAACCGAACTTTGCAGCGCATATAGTTTTAATGTATTGGCAGAAAGACAATGCACGATTGATAGCAATGGTACTCACAATATTTTAGTAAGCGATCACACCGGGGAGAAGACGGGCAACTATAATGTACTGGTCCAGTAAGTTCAGGGTTATGGATCAGCGGCCGTTGGTTTGGGATCGGCTGCGGTTGGGGGTGGTGGCTCCGTAGGGGGCGTGTCCCCACCATCGTCTCCCCCATTGCTTCCGCCACCACCATTGCCGCTGCCGGCCGATTCTCCATCCGTAGGCGGTTGGGTAGCTGCCGGTTGGGCGACACTGGCCGCAGTAGTATTAGTCGGGGCTGGACGTGCGGGAATCGTAGAGGCGATGGAAATATCGGCAACAACCGTCAATTGCTGATCGGTCAAATTGGTCGCAATCCAGCCGATCGACCCATCTTCCAATTCTACATTTAGCCAGCTGCTATCGCTGTTCCTGGCAATGATTCGCGCAATGTCCCCACCGTAAACCAAGCCAACCTGACTGTACGCAGTGCCCGGGCCACTGCGTAAATTTGCGGAGGAAACGATCAAATCAATCTGCGGTGGCATTGGCGTTACCGTGTTCGTGCTCGTTGGCAAGGTTGTCGGTGTACCTGTAGGGGTATCCGGATCAATCGGTGCGATAAATCCCCCTTCAGCTTCCGGCTCCTCGGTTGCTGTGGGAGCCGGGGTGTTCGACGGTAGTGGCCTGGGCGTTCTTGTTGGAGTGCTCCTGGGCTCGACGAAAGCAGCCGCAATATCTGTTGTAGGGTCAGCAGGGCTGGACATAGGCAGATTTCTGCCATCCACTAACCAAATGTAGAGAAAAAGAGCAATGACAAGAAGCAGACCGGCAAAGCCAATCCATCCAAACATCCGCGTTCGTGATTGTGCTTTCGCGGGTGAGACAGGCAGCTTCATACCTTCAACCATTGTTTTAGCTGTGGATGGCAATTCCTGTTCTGGAATCGATTCTGCTAATTGGGCCAAATCAGCCGTGACTTCGGACGCCGACCGATAGCGATCATCGGGGACTTTGGCCATTGAGCGCTCAATGACTTGTTGGACACCTAGTGGTAGCTGCTTGTTCACATCCAGGATGTTTGGTACCGGATCCAGGATGTGTTTCATCATCAGCTTGGCCGGCATTCGAGCATAATATGGCTGTCGACTGGTCAGCATTTCGAAAATGATCACCCCTAACGCATATATATCACAGCGGCGATCAAGTTTCATGTCACCATGCACTTGCTCAGGACTCATGTAAGTGGGCGTGCCGATAATTGTCACTGTTTGCGTGGCTTCTGCCATTCGCGCAATACCAAAATCGGCTAAATACGGCCGGTTATCCTCGTCGAACAGGATATTGTCTGGTTTCAGATCCCGATGAATGATTCCTTTTTCATGCGCCTTATCCAACGCACTCGCCACACGGGTCAATATGCGACTGGTTTGTTCCAATGTCAGCCTTGCACCTCTAATTCGTTCGCGCAAAGAGCCCCCAGTCATATAACGCATGACCAGGTAAGGCTGTCCCTCAAAATCCCCATAGTCATACACGGGCACAATAGCTGGGTGCTCCAGGGAGGCAATTATCTTCGCTTCATCTTGAAATCTTTGCTGCAATCGGTCGCCGAGAGTTAGTTGTCTTGGCAATATTTTGATTGCCACCTTGCGTTCCACATGTGGATCTTGCGCCAGGTAAACCACCGCCATACCCCCTCGCCCAATTTCTGAGAGGATTTCATAGCGACCAACTTTATCTGGATCCATCTCGGCGTTTGCCTACCTCATTTTCAAACACGATTGAAACGTGATTGTATTGTAACGGTGTAGAAATGACAATTGACTCAGTCCAAGAAAAATAAGCCAATTTCAATCCAATATCAATCTTTTTGCAATTGAATCTGGTGCAAAATATCCTATACTTAGGGATGTCTTGTCCTGGTCCGGATCAAAGTTTAGGTTGGAATGCTAATCGATGAGTGATCAATTGCCATATTTCATAGTAACCGGGCCAGGTGGCGTTAGTTTTGATTTTTTAATTGACAAAGAGCGGGTGACGATCGGCCGTTTCTCGCAGCGTAATGACATCGCCCTTCAGCCGGACCCTCAACAGTTGGTCAGCCGAGTCGCTCATTGTGTCATTGAGTGGGATAACGGGTGGTGGGTGGCAGACAATAACAGCGTCAACAAAACCTTTCTCCAATGGGGAGAAACCATTGAAGTTGTGCAGGGCAAAGCCGCACTCAACGATGGAGACATCATCCGCATTTTAGGGCGCTTGTCTGACACAGATGATGCCCGCTATTGGGACCTGGCATTTCACGATCCGGCAAAGACTGTACAGGCAGCAGAAGCACCCGTTAATAGCACCCTCTCCTATGATTGGATCCAGGCCAAACTGTTCATTGTCGAAGGGCGTTATAGACAAGAAATAAAAAAGCTGCCTCCACAAGTGCACAAGTTGGTACGCTATATGGACCAACGCAATAGGGCAAATGACTATACGCCGGTGATGTGTACATTTGACGAACTAATCGAAGTTATCTGGGAAGATGACAGCTACGATCACACAGAGGCCGATATCAATCGCCTGGCCTGGGAGCTTCGCCAGAAAATCGAGCCCGATACCAAAAATCCCCGATTTTTGCAAAATGTCAAAGGACTTGGCTATCGTCTTGTAACTCATCCCCCACGGTAACGAAAGCACACAAAGGCAAAGGGAGCCAATTTCAATCTACTACCAATTCAGTGTCAATTCAAAATCTCTGCCTTAGAGATTATCCTGTAAGCGCATTTGATTGAGATGAGATCATATCGCAATAATGTAAATCGGTTTACGGATTAAAGATTTAAGGAGGTTTAACTGTGAGATTTTTTCTTATAATTTTCGTTTTAGGCTTGCTACCGCTAACTGTTTCATGTGGGGGGAATAAACCTGCTGAACCATCTAATGACACGGAACAACTCGTGACACCTGAGAAATCTACTGATCATGACACGCGAGAACCAGTAACCGTTCGTGTTGCTAAAAATGGCGGCGACTATTCTGATTTGGAGACGGCCGTCGAAGCCGTTCCTCCCAAGTCAACAATAGAACTCGATACTGGCCATTATGAGCTGACCAGCCCACTCTTAATCACCAAATCTCTCACCATAAACGGGGCGGGCGTAGATTCGACACTCATCTCAACTTCAGCCGGTTCGGTAACCATCCTCTATGAAGCGGATGGGCTACTGGCAATCAATGATCTTGCAATTGAGAGAATGGAGAGCGAATTCGCAGGTGATGTGATGAGGGCTTTGGCGGGTAAGGTGACTCTCGAAAATTGCCGAATTTCTGGCGGGATGCCATCGGAAGATGAGTCGATAAGTGGCTTTGGCCTTGGGATTCTTAATACTGAAGCGACTATAACAAATTGTGAAGTTGAGAAAAATGGTGGTGGAGGGTTTCTCATTGGAGATGATGCAATAGCGGTTATTAAAAATAGTTCCTGCTCAAATAATGCCATAGGGATCGGATTTAGCGGCAACGCTTCGGGAGAAATTCGCGACAGTATCTGTGCAGGGAATCAAGGTAGCGGCATCGTGGTTCTTCAAGCCGCCAAAGTTGATATCATCAACAATAATATTCTGGATAACGGTGGACCTGGAATCGACATAGACTCAGAGAATCCAGATATTATTTTGCGCGATAACAATATTCAGAATAACGCTGTGGATCTCTGGGGGACGGACATCATGATTTGGTCAGATATAGTACCGGATCTCAAGGACAATAAATGCAGCCATGAGGAAAAATCTTTTGGCTACAATGCTGATATGAGTGGTATTGTAATTTTATCCAGCGAAATGAGACCAGCCAGCCCCGCTTTTGGGGATAACGTCTGTGCAGTTGCCAAATGCATTGGAGTAACCATGTTTGATGTGGACTGTAAGTCAAATGCCCCGCCAGAGAACAATTGAGCGAAATTTTTACGGCATACACAGTTGTTCAGGTAGTCGAAGAGCGTTGTTTTAGTCATAAAGAACTTGTCAGTTCCTTCCCGTGGTTCCGTTGTATTGGATAGCTAATGATGACTTCAAGATTATATGACTTAATTGCTATATTGATAGCACTGACACTTTTATCAGGTTGTGCAAGGGAGCCGCAATCTCCTGAGATTGCCACTACCGCGGATGGTATTGATGTAGTGAGCGGGCCAGGCACCAATTATGATGATCTCTTTACTGTGGCAGCGAACCAACAAGTGCAACTCGTTGGCCAAAGAAACAACTGTGATTGGTTCAAGATATTAACTGCAGATCAGCAGGAAGGGTGGGTTAGCGCAGTAGTTCTTATATTGCCTTCCGATAAGTCATGCGCAACGATACCTCTTGGCACTTATCGGCCACAAACCCAGATTTTACAAGGACCAAGCGGTGATTCCGGCCAAGGAGAACTAGAAATCGATAACGGGGCGCTCACTGACGGTATCGTGATTCTGACGGCAATGGATGAAAGTGTTATCGCCTCTGCTTATATCCGTGACGGAGATAACGTAAAAATGAGTAACATACCTGATGGAACCTACTATCTATTCTTTAGCGCTGGTGACGCCTGGGATGGCAATGGCTTCACCAAACACCCAACATACCAACGTTTTGAAGAAACATTTCCCTTTACAACGACAGGTTTGAATTATTCCGTTTGGAGTGTAACCCTTCATCCGGTTGCCGGTGGCAATACGGCTACAGAGTCAGTAAATCCTGGCCAATTTCCTAGTGCAACTAATGATTAGTCTGCCCGGCAAACAAGTATTCTAAAAAGTTGGAACATGCTTGCCGATCTAGCAAATTAGACCTAACTAAGGAGAAAACATGAATTACAAATTTCTGGTATTTTTATTGACCTGGACTTTTTTGGGGGTAGCTTGTGCCGACCAAATTTTAATCTTAGAAACCGCTACGCCTACTGTTACTCCTACCGCCTTAGCAACTGCAACACCTTCGATAACGCCAACGAGTTCACCTACTGCCACACCAACTAATTCACCGACTCCTACTAAAATCCCAACCGCTACTTATACACCCACCCCTACTGCAACAGCCACCATGACACCAACTGAACTGAGACTGGCCGTTGGCGATGATTTGACTGAAATTATCAGTGAAGATCCCACTGTTGATGAGATAGATGAAATTGCTCTTGGCGATGGAAAAATCACGATTAACCTCAATATAACTTCATTTAGCCAAGAAGGATTATTGGGATATTCCTGGAATTTGATAAATTTTCTTTCTAGATTCGCGACATTATCAGCTGAGAATCGAATAAGAGCGACAGGAAGTGAAGATTTTGACGTGATTTTACGGGTAAGCGCTAATTCACTTGGCGCATACCATTTTAGCAAAACGGATTTTGAGACGTTAGCAAATATTGATTCCGGAACTATTGAGTTTGAAGATTGGTTCACATCATCAACAACTGTTTGGGAAGAGGGTATTAAATTTCCTTAGTTGTATTGACACGAGGATCGTTTAACAAATAAATTTGGGATAATTGATGAGCTAAAACCTGTACTAAAGCCCAGTGTATCCAATATTGATTCATGCCAAAATAGGATCAACCACCATTAAAGAGAGGTATACGATGACTCAATTGACGGCCGAAACTGACTTCATTCACGCCCTTTCCCTGACTGAGCTTAAAAAAGCCGCCTGCAAAACAGTCCATCTCAACGGCCATACCATCGTCTTATGGTATGTCGGCGGGCAGGTTTACGCTGTCGACAACCGCTGCCCGCACATGGGGTTCCCCCTGGACAAAGGCAGTGTCAAGGACGGCATTTTGACCTGCCATTGGCACCACGCCCGTTTCGACCTGGAAACAGGAGGCACATTCGACCAGTGGGCTGATGATGTGCGTTCATTTCCGGTTGAAATACGAGATGATGAGATTTGGATTGACCTCGCCCAGCATGATGATCCAAAAGAGCACCAACGCCGGCGGCTGCGGGTCGGCCTGGAGCGCAACCTATCCCTGGTCATGGGCAAGGCTGTTCTGGTCCTGCTGGAAAATGGCGGTGACCCGGTGCAGCCGTTTCGGGTGGGGCTGGAATTTGGCACACAGTATCGCCAGGGAGGATGGGGACAAGGGCTGACCATGCTGACCTGCTTCATGAATATTCTCCCTTACCTGCATCCCCAAGACCGGCCGCGTGCCCTCTATCATGGCCTGTCGGCCGTCGCCCAGGACAGCTTCGGCCACCCACCCCGCTTCCCGATCCGCCCATTGCCACACAGCGAGCACACGGAAATCCGCACCCTCAAACGGTGGCTGCGCCAGTTCGTGGCCGTGCGTGACAGCGAAGGGGCAGAACGCTGCGTCGTTTCGGCCGTCCGCGCCGGGGCAACGCCGCAGCAAATGGCCGATATGCTGTTCTCGGCCGTCACCGACTATCGCTATATCAACATTGGCCACCCGGCCGACTTCACCAACAAAGCCTTTGAAGCCCTGGACATTGCCGGCTGGCAATATGCCGAGCAGGCGCTGACCAGCCTGGTTTCCGACTATGCCGGTGCCGAGCGCATGGAAGAATCAAATGCCTGGCGGCATCCGGTTGATTTGATTGCCCTGCTGCAAAACGCTTTTGAAATATTACCGGCGGCCGTTGAAAAAGGGAACCGGGCACGCTCGCCAAACAGCCAATGGCCAGGCAGCCCGGATCTGCTCGCTATCTTGCATGGCGATGAACCGCACGCAACCGTCGAAGCCATGCTCGCGGCTTTGCAATCAGGTTGTTCAATGACCGAACTGGCTAGAATCGTCTCCTATGCAGCAGCCTTGCGCATCGCTCGTTTCCATACGAGCAATGAGTTCGGCGATTGGGACACGGCGCTGCACACCTTCACCTTCGCCAATGCCATTGAGCAGGGGCTGCGCCGCGCGCCATCGGCCGAGCTGCTGCGCGGTGTCTTTGATGCCGCCATGAGCATTTATCTTGACCGTTTCCTCAACATTCCCGCTGCGCGCATTCCGGCAGCCAACGGCCAGGCCAATGATAATGATGCGCTGTTAAGTCAACTATCAATGCTGCTGGACAAACAGCAGCAGGTCAACCCGGCGGCCGAAGTGGTTGCTCAATACATGAGCAGCGGCGAGCCAAAGCAGTTGCTAGCAAGGTTAGGCACTCTGCTGCTGCGCGAAGACCGCGACTTTCACACCATCCAGTCCGTTGAAGGCGCTTTCAAGCAGTACCAACGTTTGCAAGGCACAGAAGCGGGCGCACACACCCTGATCGCCGCCGCCCGCTATTTAGCCGCCCACGCCCCCACCGTGCGCGCCCAGGGCCAGACTTATGAGATCGCCAGCCGCTTGCACCGCGGTGAGCGATTGTTTGAGGGATAATAAAACAAACAGCGTGCCCTCTGGGTATTGCCTAATTTGTTCAGTGGTAAGGCTGGATATCAAGCTAAAAAGGAGCCAACTGCTCCTCGGTGGGTTCCGCTCAACAGTACCACGGTTCGCTGAGATGGGGGATGTTCTTCTGCGGCCCGTTCACCAATGGCAGCAGTTCCGCGGCCGGCGTGCCCACCGCCCGATGCGTTGTCTCCCAGATGTGGGTAAAAATTTGCGCACGGCCGTGTCCTCTTTCCTGCCCCTGCTGCACGTGAGCCATCACTTCGTCAAACAAATTGTCAACGCGCGGATCGGGATGCGTCCAGGGATAGGCAAGCTGCTTCCGGTCAAATTCTTCGACCAGGACCTGGACTTCTTCTAATTCCAGCAAACGGGAACCGGCGGGGATCAGCAGGCGAATCGCATATTGAATAGGCGCGACCTGGTCCACCAATTCCAATTCGGCGATGAGCCGCAGCAAATCCCGGTAGCTCTCCAGGGTCGTCCAGGGCGTGAAGGTGACGAATGTGGGATTCAGCACCAAGCCGTTTTCGCGACAGGTATGTACTGCCCGCACAAAATCATCAACCGTATGGCCTTTATCCAGGATTTCCAGCACCCGGTTATCGTTAGACTCAACCGCGCTGGTGATGAACAGGCAGCCGGTTTCTTGCAAAACGGGCAGATAGCGGGCATGTTTTAACAAGTGCTCAACCTTGATCGTCACATCATAGGTCAATCCGGGAAATTCTTTATGCAGCGCCTGGACAATGGCCTGGGCATGGCCTGGGCCATTGAAGAAATCGGGATCGCCAAAAGTGATATGCTGCGCGCCCGCTGCCACCTGGGTGCGAATATCGGCCAAAACCACGTCATGTTGCACCACCCGGAACTGGCCATTGTAAACGGGGACGATGGGACAATGGCGACACAGATGCTTACAGCCGCGAGTCGCTTCGGTATAGCCGACCGTGCGCCGCCCTGCCCCATCTTGCACAAAAGCGTATTTTTGCAGCGGTGGCAAATCAATGCGCCGGGGCAAGATGAACTGCTGGCGAGATAAGGAGATGGACGGCCGATCTTGATTAAATGGCTCCGCGCTGCCATTGGCCGCGAGCTGTTGGGCGAGGTCGGTTAACCCTCCCTCAAACTCTCCACCCAGGATGGTGTCCGCTCCTAGCTGACGCAAATAATCCTCATTAAGAGGCGCATAAAGACCATATACGCAGATGTGGACTGTTGGATTGACCTGGCGCACACGGCCGATTAATGGAGCGGCTATGCGCGTCGCCGTGTGCATGGGCACATGAAAACCGACCAGGTCCGCTTTGGCAACAGCGCCCATATCAAGACGCTCAATAGCCAGGTCCAGGCAGCGCACCTGATGGCCTTGCCGGGATAGCCAGGCTGCTGGTGAGGCCAAACCAAAGGGCTGCCGGCCTAAGTCATAGGTTGAGATGAGAACAACTTTCAAATTTGAATCCCCACTTTGGGAACAAAGACATGATTAATAGATGGAAGTCAACTACCAATGATATCATTGTAAAATTACACGATGCATTGCTGAATGTCAATTACTATAAGCAGCAAGGGGGCGGTTACTTTTTGTGTATGATTTAAGTTGACAAGAAATTCGATCTCTCCAATGCTTTGATCATTGTCGTAGTGGCGGGACAGGCGGGGCAAAATCTTGCCGGAAACCCCTGACCAACCATCCCGCCTGTCTCGCCCGGCAAGACACCACCTGGCTGTGAAGGGTGAGCCGGCGCGGTGGGCAGGTCATAGTTATGGTCAACACCATGCCGCGCCGACCCACCCCTACCATTCGACGGCCCACCCAAATCGAACCCTCCGGTTTTACACAATTTGTAACTGCACCCAAGCAGCAAAGGAAGCATACAACAGATCTGCCCCAAAACCTACCCGATTTCTCAATTGATCATTGACATTCTAAATGCTCTTATGCATAATAGTTTTAATAAGAGTGTAATTAATTTTGCTTAAACAATAATTTTGGCGGCAATTTTGAATGAATCGCTAAGATTTGTTCCCTCTAACCACAATTTCGCTGAAAAACACACATCATATCTAATAATATATTTTTTGTTAGACCATTTTTAACAATAAGGTCCATCTTATAGGAGGATCGTGTGGATATTGAATCTCAAATTGGCCAAGTCATCCGCCAGCGGCGGAAAGAGCGCGGCCTGACCCTTGCTGATTTGAGTGCGCGGGCTGGTTTATCCATTAGTCATGTCAGCCAAATTGAGCGTGGCCACGCTTCCCCTTCCCTCTCAGCCCTTCATCTTATCGGCGATGCTTTGAATATCAGGGTGTCCGAACTCATCTATGCCTGCGAACCGGTTTCACTTAGCACTGATAAACTAATCAGCCGTTTAAAGGATCGCCAATCCATACACGTCGCCGGCTCCGATGTATTCTCCCAATTTATAAGCCGTGATGGCAATGTTATTCAAATGGTTTGGGATATTGCGCCTCCCGGATCAAAAATGGATGTGCACCAAAAGATCACGCCTGGTGAAGAATGTGGCTTTGTCATTAAAGGCAAGATGCGCCTCGTTATCGAAGATGATGAAACCATCTTAGGACCCGGCGATGCCTGCTTTATTGAGGCCTTTACCTCGCACTGTTGGGAAAACGCCGGCGAAGAAGAACTGCAAGTTATTTGGGCTTTTATATCCCAATAACATGATACATGCCATGCGAGTCAGTAACCTGGTTACAAACAAGTATTGTTGCATGTGTCATGCCGAGCTTGTCGAGGCATCTCTCGAGGGATTTCTCGCTTTGCTGCTAAGAAACAAACTCAAACCGTCATTCCGAACAGCGTGAGGAATCTTCACCGGTAGGAAGTGCAAGATCCTTCACTGCGTTCAGGATGACAAGGGCATGTTTCTTCACTCATAGAACAGAGCTTGCGATGTGGAATTTCTCGAAATGACAACCGTTAAAACAAAGTTGTTTTTACTTAGAAACTGACGAGGGCAATCATGATCACCTATATCATCAACCGGCTCGGATACACAATTGTTGTCGCTTTGGGCGCTGTAACCATTGTTTTCATACTGCTGCATTTAACAGGTGATCCGGTTGGCCAACTCCTTCCCCTGGATGCCACGCCGCAAGATCGAGAAGAATTACGAGCCAAGCTAGGGTTCGACAAACCATTACCGGTGCAATATTTCCTCTATATTTCACGGGTCGTCCAGGGAGATTTTGGCGAATCGCTTCGTTACCGTCAGCCGGTCATGCCTCTTGTCTTAGAGCGGATGCCAGCAACCCTTCAGCTAACCGCAGCATCCATGTTTGTAGCCTTACTCATCGCCATCCCGGCCGGCACCATTGCCGCGCTGAACAGAAACTCGATCCTGGATACAGGAACCACATTTTTCGCGCTTCTTGGCCAATGTATGCCCACCTTTTGGTTGGGTCTGATGCTTATTATCCTGTTTGGCGTCACCCTGAAAATATTACCCCCAGCCGGAATTGGCACCTGGAAGCACCTGGTTTTACCGGCCGTTGCTTTGGGCAGCTATTCGGCCGCTATTATTGCCCGCCTGCTGCGTTCAGGGCTGCTGGAAGTGATCAACCAGGATTACATCAGGACGGCGCGCTCAAAAGGCCTGCGCGAGCGATCCGTTATTGTCACCCACGCGATGCGAAACGCGGCCTTGCCCGTGATTACCATTATAGGAATTCAAATTGGCGTCTTGCTCGGCGGCGCTATTGTCACCGAATTTGTATTTGCTTATCCGGGGCTTGGCCGGCTGGTGCTTGAAGCCGTATCCAACCGTGATTTTCCCATGGTTCAGGGAGCGGTCCTGGTCGTAGCTATCATCATCAGCTTGATCAACCTCCTGGTTGATTTGAGCTACGGTTTTTTAGATCCGAGAATTAGATATGATTGACGCCGGCCAGAGACAGGAAGTGCCATTGCTGCCAACGGCCGACTCAGATGAGACCATCCGAAGTCAAGGCCGTTCTTGGGCCATGCGCAGCCTTCGTCAGAACAAAGGCGCGATGGCTGGTGTCGTGGTCATTTTCATCGTCGCCATGGCTGCCATATTCTCCGAATGGATTACACCACACGATCCGACGCTGCGCGACATCAGCCAGCGTTTGCAGCCGCCATTATCAGAAATTGATGGCCAATTTTATCTGTTTGGCACCGATGCCCTCGGCCGTGACATTTTTAGCCGGATCATCTACGGCACACGTGTGACGATGATCGTCGGCCTGGCCTCGGTCATTCTGGCAGGCTCCCTGGGAATCATATTGGGGCTGTGGGCAGGTTACACCAGGGGCCGGGCCGATACGGTAATAATGCGTATTGCCGACATCCAACTGGCCGTCCCCTTTATGCTGTTGGCTATTGCCGTGGCCGGCGCTTTGGGCAGCAGCTTGCGCAATACGATCATCATCCTGGGCATCACAGGTTGGGTGACTTATGGCCGGCTGATTCGCAGCGAAACCCTGTCGGTGCGCGAACATGAATATGTGTTAGCGGCGCGGGCCATTGGCGCTACTGATGGCCGGATTATTCTACGGCATGTGCTGCCTAACGTGCGCACATCAATGATTGTGGCGGCAACTCTTATGGTGGCCAGGATGCTTATCGCAGAGGCGACGCTGAGCTTTCTTGGCCTTGGTGTTCCGATCAGCACCCCTACGTGGGGCGTGATGATTTCTGAAGGGCGGGAATATATCACCACAAGCTGGTGGGTAGCGACCATCCCTGGGCTGGCGATCTTGATTACCGTCATGAGCGTCAACCTGGTTGGCGATTGGCTGCGTGATGCGCTTGATCCCAGGCAGCGCAGAGATTAGCGAGCGCCGGCGCGAATTTTCGCAAGTTCTTGCAACCACATCTGAGTAAAGAAAAGGAGGATGTAGTGAATATTATTTAGACACGATTATTACAACAGTACAAGTATCAGGTGGTTTTGCATGAGGTCTGTCAATTTTTTCTGTGGGATTTCCAGAGGTAAAAGAAAATAAAAATTGACTGGCCTTGGGAATATTTATTTACATGAAATTTTATACAGATTGACGAGGAGGAAAAAATGTTAAAAATTCGGAAGCATATTGCATTGTTTTTAATTCTATTGTTATTGGCCGGACTGGTGGCCGCCTGTAGTTCACCAGAGGAGGCACCGCCGGTCGAGGAGGTTGCCTCAGAGTCTACTGATGAAGAAGCGCCGGCTGAGCCGGCCGAAGAGGTTGAAGAACCGGCCGAGGAGACAGAACCGGCCGAAGAAGCTGAAGAACCCGTCGAGGAAGCTGAGGAAACGGAACCAGCCGAGGAAGCTGAAGAACCCGCTGATGAGGCCGATTCTGCCGAGGCGCCACAAACGGCCGTCGAAGAAATCATCATCGCGCAAGAAGCTGAGATTCCAACCCTGGATGCGCAGCTCAACTGGTCTATGGTCGGCCGTAATATTTATTATCAGCTATTTGGCTATTTGACCCGCCATAACGATAATATGGAAGTTGTCCCGGAACTGGCTGAATCTTGGGAGTGGGTTGATGATCTGACCTTGCGCTGGCATCTTCGTGAGGACGTCACATTCCATAATGGAGAACCCTTTAACGCCGAGGCGATGAAATATAGTCTTGAGCGGATCATGGATGAAGAAACCGGGGCACCCTGGATCGTCGTGCTTAGTTTCATTGATCGCATTGAAATCGTCGATGAGTACACCGTCGATGTGATCGCCACAATTCCAACCACAGCCCAATTGCTGGAAGTGGGTCGCATGCCCATGGTTCCACCCAATTATGTGGAAGAGGTTGGGGCTGAAGCATTTGCTGAGAACCCGATCAGCGCCGGCCCTTGGAAGTTCGTCGAATGGGTGAAGGGTGATAGGGTCGTCTTAGAGCGTTTTGATGATTATTGGCAAGGACCGCATCCTGTGGAGCGCCTCGTTTTCCGCGTGGTTCCTGATGCCACCACAGCCCTGGCAGAAATTCAAGCAGGAACATTGGACGTGGCCAAGATCTCGCCTGAAGCATGTGGGCCTTTGAATGAGACCGATATGGCTCATTGCAATTCAGCCCGTAGTATTCAAAATGTGCGGATCATGTTCACTAACGAAACAGATGATCTCGCGGTTCGCCAGGCGATTGCTCATGCGATCAATGTCGATGCCATTATCGAATTCATCATGGGTGGACAGGCCCAGCGGACCAATGGTCCTTTAAGCCCCCTGGTTTGGGGATCGAACCCGGACATCGAACCGTACGAATACAATCCTGAATTGGCGATGCAGATCCTGGCCGATGCCGGTTATGAGCCGGGTGAAATAACGATGCCCTTACATTTTGCCGAGGGCCGTATTCCAAAAGGGCGTGAGATCGCTGAGGCGATTGCCGGTGACCTGGAACAGATTGGAATCACTGTTGAATTGATGCCGGCCGAATACGGGACCTGGTTCGATGAACATTATGAAGGAATACACACCGGCATGAGCCTTAACAGTTCAACGGCCACCACCGGTGATCCGAACCAGATGTTCCGCGATCATTTGTCTGAAACAGGCATTGGCTATCACCAGTCTGAGGAGCTGGACTCCTATCTGGTTCCGGTTAAGGAAGTCGTCGATCCTGAAGAACGCCTGCCGCTAGTCCGCGCTGCTGAGCAGTATGTCCATGATAATGTCCTTTGGATCGCTCTTTTTGATGTCGATTTGATTTATGGCATAAACAACAAAGTCGAATGGTCGCCGGTACCGAACGATCTGAAATGGCTGTATGCCGCCGAACCTAACGAATAGGTTTCCAACCTGGGTCGTTTTGTATCAAAGCATAATGAGCAGGTGAGTTTTCACCTGCTCAGCCCAATTCCTTTGATCAAAAATCGGATTTGGTAAAATTATGAACCTTATCTTATACAACTTCTATTGAGGCGTTATATATGTATTCTAATCAAACAGGTGAGTTGCCTGTCCGTAAAGTGTTGGTCTCCGACATATTTGAATCGCAACATTTCAAACTGCTTCAAGATAAATATCCAGATATCCGGTTTGTGCGGCTGCCAAAGGATGGCTCAGTGCCCCAGGAAGGAGCCGATGCAGATGTGCTGCTCCGCTGTGGTATGTTGAAACATGAACTGAGCAACGCCCTGCAGGGCGCACCGCAGATCGAGTGGATTCACACCAGCACGGCCGGTTTTGACTGGGTGTTGGTCCCTGAAGTAGAAGAGCGGGAAATTGTGATAACCCGCTCACCCGCATCCAAAGCGATACCAATAGCGGAATACGTGGTGGCTTTTATCTTCCTGGTAGCCAAACGCCTGCCGGCTCTGGCGCGCGCCCAATCGGCACATCAATGGATCGCAACAAACCCGGACGAGGTTCGGGGCAAAACGGTTGGAATTATCGGCGCCGGCGCGATTGGTTGTGAAGTAGCGCGCTTATGCAGCGCCTTGGGCATGCGTGTCATTGGAACCAAACGCCATCCGCAGCCTTTGCCCCACTTCGACCGGGTCATGGGCACTTCTGATTTACCTGTTGTCTTGAATGAAGCCGATTACGTCATACTTTCCTGTCCATTGACGCCGGAGACAAAAAATTTGATTGGCTCTGCGCAGTTACAGCAGATGAAACCGACCGCCTATCTGATCAATATCGCTCGCGGGGCGCTGATCGTCGAGCCGGAACTGCTGCAAGCGTTGCGAGAAAACTGGATCGCCGGCGCCTGTCTCGACGTTTTTACAGAAGAACCGCTGCCGGCCGACAGTCCATTTTGGGACATGGAGAATGTGGTGGTTACGCCGCATACCACCTGGGGAACACCCCACAGCCTGGATTATGTGGTTGAGGAATTTATCTCAAATCTTGACCGTCGCCTGGCCGGCAGCCCCTTACAAAACCAACCCAAGAACCTGGCGTTAGGATATTAGGGCTGCCGCCTTACGGACCTGTAGAACAACCTTTCCAGGCCTGTCCTGAGTTTGTCGAAGGGTTGTTTCAGCCACAAGCCGGGAAGCTCGCGCTATAATAACTGTAGAACAACCTTTCCAGGTTGTTTCAGCCGCAAGCTGGAAAGCTCGCGCAACATAGTCACTAATAAAAGGAGCAAGCAATGTCCTTAGCGATTGAAAAAGAACAAATAGATACGGCCGCTTCGTCGATTACCAACCGGGGATTTCATCCTATCCTCAAACATGATCATCCCTATATCTTCGTCGATACCTGCGTCCAGATTTGGCCGGACGCGGATTACAAGAACGCTCACCGGCACGGGGCGACCGTCTATGGCGTCACCTCCTGGACGCCTCATCCAACATTGTCCGAAGCCCTGGAGAGCATCATGTACTGGCACCTTGTAGCCCGCCGGCATGAAAATATCGTTATCGTGGAAGCGGTGGACGACATCCGTAATGCCAAGCAAGAGCATCAAGCGGCCCTGTTGTTAGCGGCGCAAGATGGTGACTTTATCGGCGATAAACTGCATCGCATTGAGGCTTTCTACCGTCTCGGTCTGCGCATGATGCTGCCTGCTTATAACCGGTCAAATTTCATTTGCAGCGGCTGCCTGGATTGCACCGACAGCGGACTCACTTCCTTTGGCAAGCTGGTCGTCGACGAATGTAATCGCGTCGGCTTGCTATTGGATTGTTCCCACATTAGCTACCGGGCAAGTATGGAGATGATGGAACGCAGCCGGCAGCCGGTCGTTTTTAGCCATTCCAATGCCAAGGCGCTGGTCGACAATCCACGGAACATCACCGACGAACAGATCAAGACCTGTGCGGCCGTTGGCGGCGTCATCGGTGTGGTTGCCTGGGGGCCTTTGCTTCTCCAAGAGGGAGCCACACAACAGCCAACGATTGATGATGTCATCGAACATGTCGACTATTTTGCCCAACTCACAGGCTCAACCGATCATATCGGATTGGGCACTGATTTCAGCCTCGGCACCTATCCTGAACATGGCTCGGATCCCTGGGGCAATCCGGATTATGCCAATGTGCGGGGCGATTACGATCGTGTTGTTCCCACGCCCGGACCGACGTCACCGCAACGGTTTGCCCAAGGCTTTAGCACGTATCCGCAAATCTTAAATTTCATTGATAAGCTCAAGCTTCGCGGCTACACTGATATGGATGTGCGTAAAATATTGGGCGAAAATTATCTGCGCGTATTTGAACAAGTCTGGATTTAAATGAGTTTTCTATGAGTCACTACAAACCCGTTACCGAACCGATCTTACGCGCCTTAACGGCCGCGACCGGACCTGACAACCTTTCCACAGCGATGGCAGAGCGTCAGTTACGCGCCCAGGATATGTCCCACCACCCGGCACGTTTGAGCGAGGTCGTTGTCTGGCCGGCATCGGCGCAGCAAGTCGCGGATGTGCTGCGCATCGCCAATGAACACGGCGTCCCGGTCACCCCTTGGGGAGCGGGATCATCTTTGGAAGGGAATCCCATCCCCCTCTTTGGCGGGATCTCTCTGTCCATGGAACGCATGAATAACATTGAAAAGATATATGAAAATGATTTCCAGGTCACCGTGCAGGCTGGCCTGGGCTATAAGGATTTGAATAGTGAGTTAGGCCGATATGGCCTATTTTTTGCGCCGGACCCTGGGGCCAATGCCTCGATTGGCGGCATGTTGGCCAACAATGCGGCCGGCAGCCGTACAGTGAAGTATGGGGCAACCAAGGACAATGTGTTGGCGATGGAGGTCGCGCTTGCTGACGGCCGTCTCATACACCTAGGTTCGCGCTCGATCAAACAGTCTGCCGGCTATGATCTGCTGCACCTCTTCATCGGTAGTGAAGGGACATTAGGCGTGACTACGAAGGCCACCTTAAATCTCACACCCTTGCCGACCGTGATGAGTAGCGTTTTGGCGGTTTTCCCAAGCGCGGAAGCGGCCGTGGAGACCGTCGTCAATGTGCGCGGCAGTGGTCTGGATGTGGCCGCTTTAGAGTTTATAGATGGAAAATCGGCCGCTTTGCTCACGCGCGAAGAGGGCGTCCCCTGGGGTGAGCAGCCCGTCTTATTAATGGAAGTTCACGCCACCCATGAATTGGCGGCCGAGCACGACCTGGCGCTCATTCGCGACATTTGCGATGAATTTGGCGCTGTACGTTTTGAGTCGACAACCGACCATGCCGAACGAAAAAAAATGTGGACCGTGCGCCACCATTTGTTTGAAACCAAGGTGCGCGTCTTTCCCCATTATCGCTGGCAGTTGATGGATGTTGCCGTTCCCATCAGTTCCTACCCGGAGTTGTTATCCTTTGTGACCCAAACGTTTCAGGATTATGATGTGAATGGATTCGCCTTTGGACACGCCGGGGATGGCAATCTGCACGTGGAACTGCCCTATACGGATGAAGCCGGCAAAGCGCGGGCCATCGCGGCCAACGATCAAATCGTTTATAAAGCGATTGACCTGGGGGGCACCTCAACCGGCGAACATGGTGTGGGCATTGGCAAGATGAAATTTATGGAACGGGAGCACGGCACGGCCGTTGATGTCATGCGCAGTCTCAAAGCCACCCTGGACCCCAACGGTATCCTCAATCCGGGGAAAATATTTCCATCTGCAATCTAAGAAAAGCAAGTTTTCAAGATCTATAACGCTTTTTCAAGTTTTCATTTGTACATGTTGTTTAGCGAAATTGATCGTTAAGTGTAAACGGGAATCCGTAAGTGAACTGGATTTTACGCTGATAAAGAAGAAATAGCCAATACATTGGATATGAGCGGGGACACATTTTTTACTCCAGGTGTGAATCAAACGCTAAACAAATAGCTGAATGAAGCTTTCAATAACTCTACCCAGTAAGGTTCGCGTTTTGAGAATTTACCGTTTGCATTTTCTTTGCTTGTTGTGGTCTCTATTTGGCTTATTTAGCTATTTGTGTTAAATATCTAACAAATTTTTCGATTTTAGACTCAGATCGGGCTTTCTTTCACGCAGGGGACTCACATGAATAATCACAGAAGCTCAATACTTCTTTTAATTATCCTCATTCTCGCCTCTTGTACCGGATCGAGACCCGAACAAGGAGCAAAAGCCTGGGCAAGTGCAAGAGCCAACTCACAAGGAGGAGAAGCTCTAAAACTAACATGCGAAGAGTTGCAAACCGAGGTCCAGGCGGAAAGTGCGGTGTTATCCAGCTTTTCTGGCCTGTTTCAAATGTGGTCAGGACTTGATCCTAACACCGTAGTGGATATCTCCGAACTTGAATTTAATACAATAGAAAGACAGAGTAACAAAGCAATTGTCGCAGTATCTGGTAATGCTTATTTAACAATTCTTGATGTTGGTTCGGTTCAAACTGTTAATGAAGAATGGAATATGATCAAGGAGAGGGATAGCTGGAGATGGTGTGGCTACAATCGACCTGAGGTTTACCAATCACCGCTCGCCTCGTCCACAGACACTCCAGCAGGAATTCAGAGTGGAATCGAGGAAAATAGTATAACTTCTTCAAATGAAGTGAGCCAAAATCAAGTATCAACGCCAATGCCGACACTCGTGGCAACATCAACTGTTGAGAAACCTTCTGAAGGGATGGAAGTAACTTCAGAAACGGGCTCTTTCAATGGTTTACTTTTTTTTAGCGCTGAACTTTCTGTAGATGATGCTGTTTCACGAAAGCGTGAGATTCTTATCGTTGATCCTACTAAAGAAATTGTTCGTTGTCTTACTAACTCTCCAGGCGGATTAGAAAGTATTTTGTCATTTTCTTGGTCTACAAATGTTAATAAACTCGTGTACGAAAGTGGCAAGGGAAATAATTCACAAATATTTATGTTCGATCCTGAAAGTGGCTCTATAACACAGTTGACAGAGGACGTGGAGAATCGTTCTTATTCACCACGCTGGGTTCCTGGTGAAAATGAAATATCTTTTTTGTCGAGTGGGAAAGGAGAGAATGGTCTTTATTTACTTAATGTTGAAGGAGGGGAACCGCGTCTCTTTGTTGATTATCCAGAGAAAATAAAAATATCCAACTATGTTTGGTCTCCCGATGGCTCAATGCTCGTTTATTCAACAGATCCTATCATTCAACAAAATGATAGCAGTGATTTGCCTCAAGTCTTCGTTAGTGACAGGAATAGTAGTGCTCCAATCCCTATCGGATCCCCAGACTCAAGTAATCGAATAAATAACGTTCTGACGCAGCAGGTTTGGTCATCTGACAGTTCAAAAATATCGATCTTAAGTTATGAATACGGCCTTTCCGGAGAATATTTAGGATTTACTCGCTATATTATTAGAAGCGACGGTACAAATGAGGAAATTGTTGGTCACAACCTAATTTCTGCTGCTTTTTCACCCGTCAACTCATCTTTAGCCTATAGTCCCGTACAAGGCCAGATCTTCATCAAAGAAGCTAATAGTTCATATAACTCAGAATCATTGGGTTCGGAATTTCAAGTTTCTAGCATCATTTGGTCACCTGATGGAACCAAAATAGCAGTAGTCGGTTCTGGAGAAATAGCAATTACTGATTCTGATGGAAACTTACTTTTTACGATCCCTATGGGTGTTGCTAGATGGGGTGAAACAGGTACATTACATTGGTCTCCCGATGGAAGCCAAATAATATTTGTTGAATCAGGAGGTTATTCCGAAATTAATAATGTCCATATTTTTAATGTTTCTGAACCAAACGTTACTCCTAAGCTATTGTTTTCTGGAGACTTTATTATTGACTCTATGACTGTCTCATGGCAACCACCAAAAATGATACCTGATCTCTATGAAATAGAAGAATGCCGCCAAAACAATTTCAGCCGTGATATGATTAATGCTGAATATTCACTATACCAGACCCCTGAGGGAGATCACTTTGCCTTATGGATAAAAGGGCCGGATGAATCATATTTCATTAAAGATATTGACTCTAGCCTAACTCCAACTGATGAAATCGAGCCAAGCATAATAGGTGAAGTAGACGAAAATGGTTACCCACTTTTTGTGGGAGATTTTCAATTATTGCCTCGCATCCAAGTTCTTCCTTTGATCAGTGAACTAGGTTCTGTATTTAATTACCCAAAACCAGTAATTCTTCGAAACTTAGACGCAGTTGCTTTCCATCCACCAGAGTAAATATAAAAAACCGTGGGTGTGATGCATCCGGGCGAAGATATTTTTATGAATTGTATTGATTTACCAAGCTTTGAAATAGTTTCACAGATGGAGCTAATAGCACTGAGGAATCAGACTCAAAGGGGCGAATCTCACAATTAATAACTACCAGCACTTTTCCCCAATAGTAAAGCGAACTTTTTCCAAAATAACTTTCTTTACATAGATTCGATTAACCACTTTATCTTACTAAAAAGGCGGATGAAAGGAATATTTGAAAAGTTTTATGCAAAGTGAACAGATGCCTAAGAATAAGTGGGGGTTAAATTTACAGATTCAATGGTTCATTTCACCTGAGAAGAACATAAATCATATTATTACTGAACCAAGATCTAAATCCATTTTTGAAAGGTCGCTTTGAAGATTCGATAAGGTAAGCAGGAGATCAAGTTTCCAATTATTGTTTACCCGGATCAAATGACCCAGTTTTCTATTTTGAGTGCCGGTATGCGCTTAAATTCCTGCTCATTATCGGTAACCAGCACCAGTTTCTTGCTTATAACCTGCGCGGCAATGAGTAGATCCAGGGGACCGATGGCGCGCCCTTGTTGTGCCGGTTCTGCTCGAATTTCACCATAGATTTTAGAAGCGGCCCCATCATAGGGAAGAATGTCAAACGGGATGAGAAATTCATCCAGCCGCTGTTGATTTTCCTGTTGGCGCTTGCTTTTCGCTACACCATATTGCAGTTCAGACACAGTAATAGAGGACACGCCCACCTGGCCCACTTCCATTCTTTTGAACCTGCGCAGCACTTGCGGAGGGCGATTATTCATGAGATAGATGCAGATGTTTGTATCAATCAAAAAGTTCATCAAGACCGGCCCTTTCCTGCTGCGCTTCGGGTTGATTTCTGCTATCCATAAAGGACTCTTCATATTTGTTGAGATTTTTTTCCCAAACATCCCAGACAGACTTGTCCATAGGTATTAAGAGAACCCCTTCGGCCGTTCTTTTGATATATACTTCTTTCCCTTCAAAACGGTAAGCCTTGGGCAAGCGGATGGCCTGGCTGCGTCCATTGATAAATATTTTGGCGGTATCCATTTTTTGTCCTGCTAAGAAACAAGCCGCCCAATTGTCATTCCGAGGTCCTCCGAGGAATCTTTCGCTGACTGAGAACCAGATCCCTCATTTCATTCGGGATGACATTTACAGTTTTTTACTCATAGAACAGAGCCTGCAATGTGGTGTTTCTCAGAATAACATTTGCTTCTTGTTAATAGATAATCTGTGAGCTTTTCCATTTTATCATTATGGGTCTATATTATAAAGTATATATCCAGTTAAGGCTCTGTCAAGAACGATTTCGCCTTCGGGTGCGGTTATAAATTGTGTAAATCCGTAGGGTTTAAGTCCACCCGACGGCCGTTCGGTAAGGGTTGGGTCGGCGGGATAGGATGCAAAGGAAGCATC
>JANQGC010000020.1 GCA_028277515.1 Anaerolineae bacterium | reverse complement strand
ACAATGAGTTTCGCAACCGCGCTCTGCGCACACAAATTCTGGATTCCAACCAGGACGAGTACCAGTTTATCACCTTCACGCCTACGGAGATCAGCGCTCTGCCCGGCGAACCGGTAATAATTGGGGAACCCTATGAATTTGAAGTGAGGGGGGATCTGCAAATTCGGGACATCATCCAGCCCGTCACTTTTGTCATGAATGTCACGGCCGTGTCCGAAAACGAGTTGCAAGGGATGGGTCAAACCACCGTGATGCGTGCCGATTTTGATTTACAGGTTCCCTCGGTGCCCGGCGTAGCTAATGTATCCGAGGAGGTGCGCCTGGAAATTGAATTTACTGCCCAGCCAATTGAGGAATAAGATGGATGATTAACACGGATGATCGGCCAATTGGTGAATCGCTTTCTTCATAAATGTATTGACTGAGAAATTTAATTCTAAGAAATGCAGAATCGCCAGCGCCGACTGTGGACTTTTTTCATAACCCTGCATAAAACCGGGGAGAGCCGCCGCCGTTCGGGGAAACCGCTGCTCAAAGCGGCGATCCTTGTCGAAAGCATCGGCCGAATTTCCTTCTTCCGGCTCAATATGTGGGGCCAGAGCCATCACATGCCCAACGGCGTACTGCTGGATAAAACGTACGGCCGTCAATTTTTCCCCGCGCCGGAAGCGGCCCAAGCCCACATATAAATTGGCCAATGCTTCTCCCAGTAGAAAATCCACCCCCGGCGGTTTGTCAGGGCGCGCCGGCAGTTGGTTGCTTTCCGGAATTTCAAGCGAACTGCTCTCATCCTGCCAGACCAATCGCGCCTGGGCATATGGGATGTTCTGCAGTTGATCCGCTTCAAACACCGCCATCTCACAAAATATGTCATCGGCAAAGAGTAATTTATAACCGTCCACCGTGTTCTTGAAGGAAAAAACAACGGGTTGGATAGACTCCAACCAGCTCAAATCATTCAGAAAATAATCTTTATGGCCATCTTTGGCGAGCACAAAAAAGTCCAGATCGGAGTAATCATCCAGCCGATCTAAACCTGATCCGGCCGATCCCAACCCTATTAGAGCCAATCCCTTTCCAGCATCTCTTATGGTCTCTCCAATTTCATCCAAGCGATTGATCAAATGCTGGCGTATTTTTGATCCTTTCACAATCTATTTCTACTCATTTTAGTAACTTGGATATACTAAAGTACTATCATTTGTTAGATAAATTTGATAACCTTGTTTTGGTTGTAAGGTACCAAGGTTATATATTTCCATATCCGGCCAATATACCTCCCCAGCCCCATTTTTCACCAAATAAATTTCATCCTGGATTGAAGCAAGGGCAGACTCTATTGCCATAGGATTACTTCGCAAGTAAGGGATTTGATTCCAACCCTGATTAAGATGTATCGAAACATTTTGCGGAAGTATAAACGATCCTTGGATGGAAAGGGATGAAGGGGAGGCTACATATATCCAGTAAGCCTCCTTTATATCCCAACTTCCAATCTGGTTAACATTATAATCAGGCCAGTATATCTGACCATCTCCATTCTTAACTAATACCAGATTATTCATAAGGCCACTGAAAAGGACATCCATTTGTGGATTTTCCGGTTCGACAAAACTGGAGACTAAATTCCAACCTTGCGGCAAACTTATCTGAAATGGGGCTGAATTGGGCGACAAAAAACCTGAATAGACCTGATAGCTTGAACCATGCGGTTGTGAACTCTGGTGAGGTTGACCAGTTGTACTTTGCACGGTATAGGAGGCGCTGCTTTTCTCACTTCCGCCCATAGCCATGACGCTTCTGCTTATTTGGTAATTGGAGGATGAAGGTTGATCCAGTCTTAGATCGACACGCACGGCCGTTTCTAATACATCTGAAACGTTTCCAGCGGCATCGCGCAGTTGGGCAAAAACTTTTTGCTCAAATGGAATATCGGCCAAAGTCCATTGGAATCGTTCTTGATAAGGTTGCCAGGTACTCCAGTTTTGGCCATCAGTGCTTAATCGCATTTCTGAGACGCCGCTGCCTTGGTCGGCTGCGGTTAGAACTAACCCGGTGTGTAAGGATTTAACAACATCTGCCCCATGATCTACTGCAATACTGCCGCTTGGCGCAGCATTGTCATACTGCCAGACGGCCGTCGTTTGCCATTCACCTACATTACCGGCCACATCCACCGGCGCAACCCGTAGATAATAAGTAGCTGCCCTGTCATCAACTAAAGGCATTTCCGGACCAAACCTCGGTTCGGATATAAAATGCTCCCCCTGGCCTGCTTCATCCTCACCCCAATAGATCAGGTAGCCGTCTATCCCGGAATGGGCGTCAACTGCTTCTACCCATTCAAAAGTAGAAACGGCTTCACTGTTCCAGCTAATAACTTGAATGTTCTCGTCCGCCATCTGAGGTGGGGTCCGATCAATAAGAAACGGTCCAATCTCTGCTGGTTCGCTTTCGTTGCCTGCTTGGTCAACGGCTTTGATTCTAACCATCCATTTTCCATCTTCTTTTGGATTGAAAGAATAATTATATGTTGATGGTTCTACATGATATTGGTTACCGATTTCATCACTTCCTATCCTCGAAAATTGAACAATATATCCCATCAATTTCCCTTCATTTTTTCTTGTTGATGTCCAGGAAATATGGAATTGATCATCTGACAACCAATCGTTAGGCTTAAAATTTCTCAAACTCGATATCGTCGGTGTTGAAGGAATCGTAATTTCACTAAATATTTTCTCTTCGGGACTAATTGAAGTCATATTTGATAAATTTGTTATTAGTGCGGGTGGTCCAAATATCTCTTCTTCGTTAAGAAGTTGAAGTTCTTTTTCTACAAATTCTTCACTACTAATAAACGAAGACAAACACCCACAACACCCATTGCAGTTCTCTGAGAGGACGAATTGTCCTTTATCAATTACCGTCCCTCCTTTTTGTAAATATCCATCACCATGAATTGGTGGGTTTTTCTCATGGACAACCCAACCAGATAATGCCGTCCCCGCAATATCAACTCTTTGCCCTTGTTGCAATAATGCAAAATGAACATGTGGACCTGATGCAACTCCTCCTTCACATGAAGGATTTCCAAGTCTCTGTCCTTTAGAAATACTTTCTCCACCACTAACTTGAAGATTAGTTAAGTGATAATAGTCTGTTTGCCATTCAGAATTATGGATCACTCGAATATGATACGGTTGAATTACGTTGACAACACCACCAGCTGCAGCAACAATCCAATCATCAGTTGGCGGAGATTGACAGTTGCCAGATGCAGGCGCAAAATCCACAGAAGACCACGGCCGCGAGGTTACAGGCGTCCAATTATGTGGCCCATTGCTGAATAGCCAACTATCTTGACACTCAAAAGGTAAACCTAATAAATCTTGAGGAGGTGATGAAATGACATTAATATTATTTGAGGGATCCAGAGGATCATCTCCAGGAAAAAGCCTTTTATATGTTATGTAAAATCCTTCAGGATGTGTGGATGACACTATCTTAGACCAATCTTCAAATGCCATATCTTGAGCCAACACTAAGAAAAGAGCATAATGGCTCGCACTATCGATATTTTGATTAAATACTTTTTTACCATTACTAAATTCAATTTCAAATTTTAGCTCATTATTAAATTCTTCATCTGGATCATTTTGATGTGAAAAATGATAGTATTTTTCAGCCAATTCTAAGGCGATTGACTCAACCCTTTCATCAAATTTATCTAAATCATAACCAAGGTCTTCATTTGATCCCAGTGTATAGTTTGAAGTATTTGCTGACTGGCTAAATAGTCCCTCTTCCAATTCCAAAATGGTGATTAAAACCTTTGGGCTAATACTATAATAACCTGCGTGCTTTTGTATGATATTATATAAATAGGCTACATCAGTTGGTCGACTAGCTAACCATATCTCCAAATCAAAATCGTAAACATTTTGACCATACACGAATTGACCATTTGAGATAATCGACTGAAGGTTTACATCTGATTGAGCTTGGCTTGAATTTGAAGGACTTATAGAAATTTTTAGAACAATAAGTAATCCACATAATAATACAAGCTTTTTTAGCCAATTTACATAATTTACCCTAAATATCTGGTAATTATTTATACTTTTTTTCACCGTGATTCTCCTTATGTCAAAACGTTAGACAATATTCAATAAGAATCACCACTTCCGAATCATAGCTTTTACCAGGCCAGATTCGCCTTCATAATCCTCCAAAGCCTGGGCAATGACTGTTCCAGGAATGGGATCATTATTCACCATGGCAAAACCCGGCACCTCGGAAGAAACCAGGATATCTCCTCTTTTTATGGGTCCAAGAACTTTAATTGCTTCTGCGCCCATAACAATGGGTTTACCCTTAGCATCGGCAACAGACATAATGAGGCGGTCATTTGCGCTTGAGCATTTCTCTAACTGTTCATCTCCCCAGCAAAGTACATCCCCCTTGGCAAAGCGATCAATTTCTTCAGCTGCTTTTTCAGCTTCTGTTTGTAAATTAGCCTCAACAATGGCACCACAGGAGGCAGATTCTAGATAGGCAGTTCTCCATCTTCTATCTGAGCTACCAAGATCATAATTTCGGTCGACAGTGGGCACAATGGTATCGTTGAAATAATGCCAGGTGTTTCCGTTGTATACCACTCCGTTTGAATCGCCGCATAACCGCAAACGCATGCCACTTGAGTTTTGGAATACAAAACAGTCATCGGTATCGAAAACAACATGAGGACCTTGTCCACCACTGTCAACTTTATCAGCAATTGAACCCTGGTTATCTATGTTCAAGGAACCCACTATCGTAGCTTCATTATCCACTTTCAAATCGGTGCCAACAATCACATCACCAGTTGCACCTGATGATTGGAGATACAAATTGCTCCCATAAGAAGCGATTTCATCCGAATCTATGGCAGTCCAGGAACTACCAGTTCCAACACGTAGGGCACCAAAACCTGAACTATTGACGTCTTGATTCGATTGTATATACGTTCGACCGGATCCCTCGGCAATTAAGCTCCCGTCAAGAAATAAATCCCCGCTTTCCGTTAGAGCCATTATTTGATCAAAAGCCCCATTAAGCGCCTTGCTGTCCTTATAAACCTTGAAAGTTGCATTCGTGGTGTCGTTGTCGGAATCGATGAATAGCTGAATATTACTGGACGAGCGCATCCGCGTCGTACCATAATCATTGGCAAAATAGATCTGATTGGCGCTAGAATCTGCATAAACTCCAGCCGCGAGATTGGTGATGCTGTTGGAGTTCATATCCAAGCTGCCGTTCATGGTCAGTTCACCGGCTGCGCTCGCACCCGCAGACAACCCACTTGCCTCAACAGCATGGGCTACACTGGTTAACAACTCACGAGGCGAAAGAGTCTCGCCATTCACATCCAATTCCAGATAGACATCGCCACTCAAGCAACTTGTGTTGATCGCTGTCAACTGGCCCAGCAAAACATTGAAATACCCATTTTGCACATTAATGGCATTTGCTTCCGTATGATTTTCCGTCCAGCAAGCTGTTCCACCGCTGGGTACGGAAAAGAACTTAAAGGTCATATCCACGGCCGAATCCGTTACAGGAGCACCACCGTTGTCCAACAGATGGCCTTGATAGCTAAATAAGGTCGCAGATGGGGCGTCTACATTCTGGATTGTTTGTTCGACACCTGGAACTTGATCCTGCGCTCTCGATCTGGAAAAGAAAACGGCCAGCGAGAGAATCCCGGCGGCCGTTAAAATACATAATCCTAACCAGTATGAAGAACTCGAACGGTTCATTTTTTCCTCCCAATGAAGCAGCTACAAGAGTTAAGCGACACGCTTAACCAATCACAAAAATTTCCTACTGTAAATAGTGCTTGATTTACTTCATTAAGAAAAGTGTCAATTGTCGTGCCTGGAGATGACAAATGTCACCATTCTCACGATATTTTGGATTTTTCAAGAAAAATTGTGGCTCATGATTGGCACAGGCTAAATACTAACTTTAAGCATACAACGAACATTTGGTATTAGTCCATAGGTCAATTATAAGTCAAGAGTACATTTTTGGATATATCTAAGAAAGCGCAATCACCCGTTCCAACCAGCGGCGAACGGCCGTCGGCGATTCCAGCTGGCAGTCGGCCGAATCGTCAGGCAGCCGGTCGCCCACGGCGACGACTATGCCCCCCGCATCCTGAATGGCCTCAAATGCGACTTCATCCTTGTCATCATCACCGAGATACACCAGCAGCGCATCATCATGCCAGGGGTAGTTCTGCAAAATATATTCTACCGTGCCCTTCTTGTCCCCCATCTTCGGCCCACACTCCAGGAAACGATGTCCCCCTTGCAGGCGAAAAACCCCCTGCTCATCTTCCTTCAACCGCTCTATGGCCTCATGTTGCGCCCGGTCTAAAACATATTCGGCGGCGCTTTTCCGGGCATCCTTGGCGTGAATGGCCAGGGTCCAGCCTTTGTCCTCCAGGTAAAACCCCAACCGGCCGTTCACCAATTCGGACCAGGATCGTTTCAGTCTGTCCAGGAACGGCCGAATCTGATCCAGTTCCAGGCGGTGGATCACCTGGCCGTCGGCCGTTTCCAATTCCAGGCCATACGATCCCGCTTTCAAAATGCCGGGCAGCGGCAAGAGTTGTTGAATATGCCCCAGGCGCCGGCCGCTGATGATCGCCACCCGAATATCCGGGGCGGCCGTCAGACGGCGGATCAAATCAAGCAGGGCCGGATCAGGGATAATCTCATCCGGTGTTTGGGCAAAATCGGCCAGCGTGCCGTCATAATCAAGGAAAAACCAGATCTTTTCTGCTTCTTCAAGTCGCTGCATCAGCGAGGATTCATTACAATCATTCATAAAATGTGTTTCCATGATCAAAAATAGGACGCGGACGAGAACAGACGAGAGCGGATTGATTTTATTTACTTTTTCATCCGCTTTCATCCGTATTATCCGCGTCCCATCCCTATCCCATCAATCCAAAAGCGGTCTAATTTGCTGCTCGAAAATGGCCTGCCAGGTATATTGCTGCCGGGTACGGCGGGCTAAGCAAACTCTTTGATCACTCTCAGCCCAGGACACCAGCCGCTCGGCCAGCTCCCTCGCCGGTTGGCCAGGGTTGAAGCGCAGCACATCCCCCTCGCCAATTTCGGTCGCTGCGGGAACTGCATCCGCAGCGGCAACGGCCGTGCTTAACAAGCCGGCCTCCAAAACCGGCATACCAAATCCCTCCTGATGGCTGGGCATGAACATTAGGTCCGCCACACGGTAAAGGTCGGCCACCACATCCAGGGAAACTTGATATGGCCGTTCCGGATCAGGCCCGGATTCATAGATAAAGTGCATCGTGCCGGCCAGTCCCAAACTATCCCGCCGTTCCTGCAAGGATCGAAAATAGGCCATGCTCTGCGGCTCATGCGGATCGGGCGGGCCGCTGAGCAGCAGCTTGATGCGTAAACCCTGGTCTTTGATCGCCGCCGCCACATCCAGGGCATATTCGATATTCTTGGCGCGAGTCACCCGCACGGGCATGAGCATAATTAAATCGGCGCTTAGTAAATCCAGTCGTTGCACTAGCTGCCAACTCTCCTGGCTTAAGCCCCACATCTGCTGCGGGTCGACGCCGTTGTAAATGACCCGAATATCATCCTTTGCACAACCATACAGACCGGCCAATTCCTCACGTCGCTCCTGGGAGATGGTGACATGCCGCACATCCTGGCGATAATCACGAAGCAGATCCCAGGGATATCCCTCGTGCACCTTGGAACGTGAGCGAGGGCTGGTCCAGGTGAAATCATGGTGCCAGGCGATGGGGTTCGCGATCTCACCCGATTCAATCAGGTGCACTAATGCGGCCGTCAGCGGCAGGTTGAAATGCTTGGTAAATACATTATGAACGATCAGATTATCATATTGCGCCACCACCGGCTTTAAATCCCCCACCAACTGTTGTCTCAATTCCTCAAAGTTCTCAGGAATCCGCCCCTTATTTAAATGTTGTGTCACTTCCAAGATCTGCTCATGCTGTGAATCCAGGACAGGCAGGATGTGCAACTTAACCCCCGGAGGCAACGCTTCTTGCGCTCCCCGTCCGGCAATGATGGCGATGGGAAAATCATTCTCTAAAAATATATTGGCGTGAGCCTCCATGACCCCTTCGACGCCACCAACAACCGGAGGAGCGGAATAATGCAGGATGGCTGTTGTCGGTTTTGTGGCAGACATGCTACAAACCTAACTGGTCGATCACTTCAATCTGGCGGCAAAGCCATTGAAAGACATCATCAGCCTCCACCAGGCGGCGCAGTTTGCGTGCCCGCTGCCGTTTTTCTTTTTGTGGCATAGTCAAAGCACGCTGCATGGCCACGGCCGTAGCTGAGATGTCACAGGGAGAAATGACAATCGCTGCTTCCTCAAGCTGCTCTCGCGCGCCGGTTCTTTCCGAAAGCACCAGTTGGCCGGAGCGCCGGTTCAAAATTGGCCCTTCCTTAGCCACCAGATTCATACCATCGGCAATGGAATTGACCAGCAGTACATCATAAATCTGCATCGCCGCCACGGCCCGTTCATAGCTTTCACCCACCAGGATACGCACCGGTTCCCAATCACCTGAGCCATAAGTGGCGTTAATATGTCCGGCGATAGCCATCACCTCACCCAAATAATCACGATATTCCCCTAAATCCATACGCGAAGGTACCAGGATAGCCAGGAAAAAAACTTTGCCTTGCAGTTCGGGAAAGGTGATCAGCATCTCCTCATACGCCTGGAAACCGCGCACGATATTTTTGCTGGGTTCAATGCGCTCAATGCGCAGGATGAGTTGGCGAGCACCGAGCGATTCTTCAAACTCCTTACGCAGGCGCTGAACTTCCACCCGGCGCGCCACGCGCTTCAAGGCCCCCACGTCAATTGAGATAGGAAAGGCGCGCACATGGGTGGCGTGATTGCGATACCAGACCCGTTGATTTTTGTATCGCACCCCAACACGCGTCAGATTTTGCTGGCAGGTGCGGATAAAATTCAGAACGTCGTCGTGGGTTTGAAAGCCGAGCAAATCGGCGCCCAGTAAGCCTTCAAGAATGGCGTTGCGCATCACCGGGGGCAGTATGGTCCAATAATCAGGGCCAGGCCAGGGAATATGGATAAAATGAGAGAGTGTCGGCCGCTCCTTGGGCTTCAAGCCGGCGCGCACCATGCGTGGCACCAGGTAGAGATGGTAATCTTGCAGCATCACCAGCGGCCGTTTATGCGCCACCTGGGACTGCATAACCAGGGAATCGGCGAACATCTGGTTGATCGCTTCATAACCTGCGCTCCAGGCTTGCCAGGTATCACGATTGATCAGCGGCTTGCGCGGGACATCCCACATGCTGTGCTGCAAAAACCAGAGCAAGGGATTGGAAATGACATTGTAATATCCCTCATAAGCCTCTGCTGAAGGGGATAAAAAATGGACATTCATCGTCTCCTGCCCTTTCCAGAGCGAGACTTCCCCTCGTTTCCATTCCGTATCGGCATCCGTCCGGGCGCAGCCGATCCAGGTTGATTCAATTTCCTGGGCCAGGCTGACCAGGGCTGTGACCAATCCTCCCGATCCCCGGGTGAACGTCCGGCTGCCATCTTCCGCCGTTTGGAACATAACCGGGCCACGGTTGGCAGCAATGATGAGCGAACGGTCCGCAAAAAAATTTCGCTGAAGCTCTGCACAATGGTCATGTTCATCCGGGGCATCAAGTATCATTGGGTCACTTATGGCTCCTTTGGCATGTTGCAGCCGGTCAACATTCCGGATTCTATAGATTTATTACACTGTTACAAACTCGTTTACACAGAAATTTGACAACGTATCACTTGATATATGGGCGATAATCATTTAATAAAAGTTGTCAAATTTTAGGCAAACAATATTTATCACAATCGAAAAATCTTATGGATTTTTAAGGAAAATGCTTCAACAGAGCGGGCAAACTGGCCATCTCCCGATCCGGCAAAACTTCAATCTATTACTCTTCCTCGTCTATTGCTTCTTCAAATTCAACCATTGCCTGCTGTTTTTGCCAAATCCAGTCCATCTCTTCCTGCTGGCTGACCCGGCGCTGGCTCAAAGCCATGCGCTGGCGATCAACATCAATATTCAGGATGTGCACCAGGATAATGTCACCCGGCGCCAGCACATCTTGCGGCGAAAAATCCTGTGTTCCCCGCATCTCGCTAACATGAATCAGACCTTCAATACCCTCCTCAAGAGTGACGAAAGCGCCGAAGTCCGTGACATTCGTGACCACACCTTCAATTAATTCGCCGTCGGAATGGCTGTCGGCAAATGCCTGCCAGGGACTGGACAGCATAGCCTTACGGCTAAGGCTCACCCGTTCGCGGTCGATATCGACCGATTGAATCAAGAGTTCAATTTCTTCTCCCGCGGTAAGATAATCGGCCGGATTATCAACTTTTTGCCAGTCGATTTCGGAAATATGAACCAGCCCTTCAATGCCGTCTAAATCAATAAAAGCGCCAAAAGCGACCAGGTTCGATACCCGGCCGGTGATCGTCTGGCCTTCCATGACTTTCAATTCCATCAAACGGTTTTGCCGGCGCTCTTTTTGCGCTTTCTTGGCCGAAAGTACCAACCGGCGGCGTTGGCGGTCCACTTCAATCACCTTCAGATTGAGTTCTTCACCGACAAATTTAGCCCGTTTGGCGGTTAATGCCCGTTGATCATGGAAATTTTGTAGTTCAGGAACATGTGAGGTCGGCACAAATCCTTGAAGCTGGCCAAACGCGACCAGTAAACCGCCCTTGTTGTGACCAACGACTTCCAACTCCAGCAGTTCTTCATTTGCCAAAAATTCCTTAGCCCTCTGCCAATCTTGCTGTTGCAAGCCCCGGTTTAATGAGACAAGCAGATCTTCATCACCCACCGGTGTGTGCAGAACAGAGAGCAGAACTTCATCTCCGACGTTCAGGCTATTCAAGTATTCTTCTTCTAGTTTTTCGATGTCTTCCGGGGGAATGACGGCCGTTCGCTTGGCGTCTACATTAGCCAGAATGACATTATCTTCAATTTTAAGAACCTCACCGGTAATAATCTGGCCCCGTTCTAATGGTTTCGGGATGTATTTATCCAAAAGATTGACAAATGAACTATAATCATTTGATTCCTCATCCTGGTTTTGTGCAAACTCTTGATTTTCTTTTTCTGTTTCTATCGCGACCATAGGTCTCCTTTATAGCATTCTGAAGAGGCCGTCTCAACGAATGACTATCTAAAAAAATTTTCAAAATAAGTTATTAATATTGGATGCCTAACAGCTTGTCCAATCTTCTGTCGATCTTTTCCTTTTTTGTTCCGGTGACCAAGACCCATTCCCGGGCAAACTGGTTTCTCAACCGTCTAAAGGCGGTGCTTTCCGTGTGGTTCAGCACCCCATTTTTCCGTTGTAAAGCGCGCAAGTCACGAACCAATCGCGCGATGGCTTTGGGGGTATTTTGCAGCTGCACCTCACGAATGAGACTCTGCCGCACCTTATAATTGGAAGACATCTCTTTTGCCGGCTTTTGTAAAATAACCAAAGCCTGTTGGATGTCTTCAGTCGATGACAACGGCCGCAACATATCACTCTCAATTTGATCGACGGGGAGCCAATACGTGCTGTCGGCCGTTTCGATTTTGAAATAATCGGCCTCATCACCACTGATCTGTTTCGTTTCCCGACCTTTGATCTGGCCGACGCCATAAAAAGCATGGACAATCCATGAGCCTTGTTTGAAATCTGAGGTTGTATTCATTAATAATTTCTCCAATACTTACAGCGAGTACCATCAACTTTTAGTTTTCCACGTTTTTGCCCTCAAACAGGCTTGACCAGCCTTATTTTCAAAGGGCATGAAACAAGCGAGTGCTTTTCAACCGACAGGCAGGCCAAGTCAGGAAGGCAATGCATTCCATCTGCCGTTTTTTTAATTATTACGTTTGGATAATATTGGGAATGAAGGCTGTTACGCAGATTTGCAGCAAAGAAAGATTGATCGGTTTTAACCGTCGTCAAGGTTTCAATAGGATAAGCTGTATAGCTATTTCTATTTCGTTCCTTTTTGTTTGTTTTTATTATCTGATGAGTTAAGTAATCAGTAAATAAAATCCTTGTCTGTAAGTGATCGCGCATTTGTTATACAATTGTAACATATTTGGCGCTTATCGTCGAATGAGATTAAAAAAAGCCGGCTTTTGGAGGCCGGCAATCGTAACCGCGAAATCCTTTTCGCGTTCCGGCGAGTGCCAGGATACGCGATTTGAAATCGCGGTTACAAGTGTACATGTTCCTTAATCGTAACCGCGAAATCCTTTTCGCGTTTAAGCGTCAAACGCAGGTGCAAATTGGAAGTTGGCGAAAGGGGCTGCGCTCTCACCATTACCACCACCACGCGGTCCGCCGCGTCCGCCGCCAAAGTGGTGACGGCCGTGCCCGCGACCAAAAAGACCAAGCCCATCTTCCATTTGAGCCAGAACCAGGTCCGCTTGCTCTTGAGTGATCACATTGTCCTCAACCGCCTGGGCGATGGCTGCCTCAACGGCCGCTTGCATGCTTTCCTGCAGATCAGCCGGGGCAATATTGGACAAAATGTCTCTCAGCGAGCCATCTTCACGGGCCGCTTGCAGTTCTTCCACACTCATGTCCAAGATATCAGCCAAAATAGCCTCTTTGTCAATGGTTGATTTCAAGGCCTGCATGGCCAGGAGAGTGTTTGCATCCTCGCGGGTGATTAATCCTTCCGCAACCGCCTCTTCGATTCGCTGGGCTGCCGCTTCTTGCCGCGCTGCTTGCAGCTCTTCGACACTAATACCTAACGCTTCAGCCAGTGCTTCATCATTATCCCCGCCTCTATGACCACGAAAATGGCCCAAGCGGAAATCTGTGTCCGCATCAGGGTCGTCCTGCGCGAAAGCAGCAACTGCTCCAAGTGACATAACAAGAACCACTACCAAGCTTAAGATTAATAATTTGCTTTTACTATTTTTCATCGTTAACTCCTTCTAAACGATTTTCTCGCGGGCAGATCATACAAGCCCGCTTTCCGATAATATGGCCGTAGTTTAGAAAAAAGTTGTTCAGAAATTGTTAACGACTGATAGGGAAGTTATTTAGTTGATCGATTATCCCTGGTATCCCAGTAAAAGGGGCTGGTACTGCTTATGCCCGCGAATATAAGCACTGATAAAAGGGCAGAGCGGGATCACTTTCAGATCATGGTCCCTGGCATATTCCAGAACAGTCACCGCCAGTTTTCCACCGACTCCTTGCCCCTCAAATCCCTCAGGTACAATGGTGTGCGTAAAGGTAATAGTGTTCTGTCCCAGTATATAGGCGGCAAATGCCACCTGATCTCCCAATTTCATCTCAAATTGAGAGGTAAACTCATTATTCTCAACATCCATTTCGTTTACATCAATATCCATGTCACTCATCTTTTCATTATAAGACTTGGCAACATTAACGCCAATATCCATGTTTGGACAGGGTGCGGTTATAAATTGTGTAAATCCGTAGGGTTTAAGTCCACCCGACGGCCGTTCGGTAAGGGTTGGGTCGGCGGGATAGGATGCAAAGGAAGCATC
>JANQGC010000270.1 GCA_028277515.1 Anaerolineae bacterium | reverse complement strand
CCCAGAAATTCGGCGGGGTGTCGTATTCTTCACGCACATAACGCTGGGTGGTCATATGATCGTTGCCCCACACCGAATGGTAGCCCAGGGATTCGGCCGTATTGGCCAAATCAATCATTTGCTCCGGGGTGGCAAATGGAACCGGATACATCATCCCTTCCATACAAGTGGGTAATCCAAAGCTGACCCGCATAGGCGACCTCCTCTAAAACAGTTAACTTACCACAGGAATAATGTGTAGCTCTCGCCCCAGGGTGGTTAGGAGTTCATTCTCGCCATCCGCTCGCACCACATAGGGATCTTCAACGTGCAGAGCGCCTAGACCAAACTCATAATAGGGTGTTTCAATATTAATCACCGAACCGGCTTCAATCGTATCCTGGTTGTCCGGCCCCAGGATGGGTGGCTCGTACACTTCGGCCCCAATGCCATGACCGACATGATGCCGCCGGTAATCGGGATGGCCGGCCTTGCGCGTCGCTTCCATCGTGATATGAAACAGGTCCGCCCCGGTCATGCCCGGCTTAGTCTGGGCAATGCCGGCTTTTTCACCTTCCAAAAGCGCCCCATACAACTTTTTTACCCGCTCGCTGGGTTCACCCAGACAAAAGATGCGTGCAATATCAGACCAATATCCTTTGAAGGTGGCCCCGACATCAAACCAGATCGTGTCCCCTTTCTGTAATTGGGTATCCCCCGGCAGACGCTGTCCGGCAACTGCGTTGCGGCCGAAACGAATCAGCGTCATCTGCGGCCGTCCGCCCTGGCTGACAATGGATCGTTCAAATTCCCGCGCCAATTCATACTCGGTCACTCCAACACGGGCAATCGCAGCGGCCGAGCGAATAGCCTGTTCCGTCATCCTCGCCGAGCCGCGCAGGCGAGTGATTTCTTCCTCACTCTTCACCTTACGCACCCAACGCAGCATGCTCGACACCTTGCAAAAATCAGCTTTCGGAAGTTTTTCGCCCAACATGGTGAAATATCCATCGAGCAGACCAAGTTCATCAATACCTACCCGCTTGTCATCCAGTCCAAGATCACACAGCGCAGAGAGCAGCGCTTCAAAGGGTGATTGTTTTTCCGCTTTAATAACCGAATGATTGTAAAGCCATAATTCTTCTTCAGTCAGGTGAACAGAGCCGACCGTATCTTCCCGGTAGAAAGTTCCAAAGCGCACCGACCGCCGGGCATGGCCATCAAGCAGTTGGTCCATCTCCACGGTTGAGGTGATGATGACGGGATCTTCGATGGTGTCGCGCGTGATGATGGCATAACATTGGCCATCATAAGGGAAGCCCGATAAGGCCAAACTTTCAAACCCGGCCAGATAAAGCACATTGGGCAGCGTCGCTGCGACAACCCCGTCAAGATCCTCAGCCTCCATCTTTGCTCGCAGTCGTTCATTATTGACTAACATGTCATTCTCCTATCGGCGATTTATTCATTTCATTGGGTTTGTAGTAACGGCTTTAACCGTAAAACCGCTGTTGGTAATTTGCAAATTATTATGGCCAGCCTGTAAGTAGGCATCCTGGATGCCGGTCTGGTAAAACCCGCGCATTTGAGAATGCGCACTTACCCTAATGACTGTATTAATTCGTAAAGGTTAAAAAGCGGTTGCTACGAACCATTCCTCGTTATAAGAGCGCGAAATGGATTTCGCGGTTACGAGTGCAACCTCTTTATCTTTCTCCCAGGTATGAAGCGATCACCTCTTCATCTTCCGCCAGGTCCTTCGCCGGACCTTGAAGGCGAATCCGCCCTAATTCCAACACATAAGCATAATGGGAGATTTCCAACGCCCGTTTTGCATTTTGTTCCACCAGCACAACCGTTGTACCCTCCTCATTAATCTTTTGAATTTCATCAAATACTTCCGTGACCAGGATCGGGGCCAGGCCCAGCGTTGGTTCATCGATCAACAAAACGTCCGGATTCAGCATCAAGGCCATGGCAATTTCCAACATTTGTTGCTGCCCGCCGCTCAGGTTCCCCGCCGCAATAGTCCGTTTTTCCTGCAAAATGGGAAACCGCTCGCAAAGTCGTTGGGCATCTTTAGCGACCAGGTCGCTGTCCTTTCTCATATAAGCGCCCATCTCCAGGTTTTCTTGCACGGTCATGCCCGGAAAATTGGAACGCCCTTCAGGTACATAAGCCATATTGCGATTCAGGCGCTCACTTGCGCCGCTGCCGGTAATATCCGCACCGCCAACTAATATGTTTCCCCTGGTCGGTTTAACAATGCCGAATAGGGTTTTGAGAAGCGTCGATTTTCCGGCCCCGTTCGCCCCCAGAATAGAAACGATTTGTCCCTCTGACACACTGATGGAGACATCCTTGAGGACCTCAATTTCCCCATATCCAGCCTCAACATCGCGCATTTCAATGATCAGATCATCAACGACCAAAATATGCCTCTTTCACCAATTCATTGTTTTGAATTTCGCCGGGCGTGCCCTCGGCAATTTTCTTGCCATAATCCAATACAATGATCCGGTCCGAAATATCCATGACCACGCCCATATTATGCTCCACAACCAGGAATGTCCGGGCCTGATCTTTGTTGAGCCGCAGAATAAGATCTTTCATTTGGTCGACCATCGTTGTATTGACACCCGCTGCCGGTTCGTCTAACAGAACAATTTCCGGTTCGGGAATGAGGGCACAAGCAAACTCCAGCAGTTTGCGGTGTCCATACACCAGGTTAACCACCCGTTCATCCCTCAAGTCGGCCAGGCTCACTTCTTCCAAGAGGCGCTGCACACGGTCCGTCGATTCCACTTCCAGGTCGTGAATTTTTTTGGTATGGAACAGGCGGCGCAGTAAATCATCTTCCTGGTGCTGCTGTAGGGCAGCCATCACGTTATCAAAGACGGTCAGGCTGGGCAGAATACGCACATTTTGAAAGGTGCGGCAGATGCCTTGCAAAGCGACTTTATCCGGCCGCAGATTGGTAATATCTTGATCTTTGAACAACACCACGCCACCTTCCGGTTTGAGGAAGCCGGTGATGCAGTTAAACATCGTCGTTTTGCCGGAGCCGTTGGGTCCAATCAGGCTGACCAGCTCACCGGGCATGACATGCATGTCCACTTCATTGAGCGCGATGACCCCGTCAAAACGCTTGGTCAGCTTCTTGACTTGCAGGGTTGGAACTGAAGATGTTACGGCTTCGTTCACTTCTCCACCTGCCGGATGTCTTTTTTGCTCCTGCGCCGGGTCAGGCTGGTGATCAAGCCGTCCAGGCCATTGGGTAAGAAGATCATCACCAACACCAGGATCACCCCGTAGGCAATCTGCTGGTAAGCCGGGGTAATGATCTGGCCTCCGGCCTCTAATATGCGGGGGATAGCGCTGAAAATGATTGCCCCTAAAATGACGCCGCGCATATGGCCAATGCCACCAACGAATACGATGATCAGCAGTGTGGTCATGAGTTCAATCGCCAGGTCGGTCGGACAAACGACGGTAATGTACTGCGCCTGGAAACTACCCAAAGCACCGGCGATCATGGCGCCAACAATGAAGGCCAGCAATTTGTATCTTAAGGGAAACACACCAACGGCCGAGGCGCGCACCGAATCCTCACGCACGGCCGTAAATGCCCGGCCAATCCGCTTTGTCGTAATCAGACGATAAATAATGAGCGTCAGCAACAAAAGGGGTAGCAATAGATAGTAATACTGGATAGGTTGGGTGATTTTGATAACCGTATCAGAAAAAGGAACCATGAATTCCGGCCGGGCGATGCCCTTCACACATAGCGGACCGCCCGTGATATTAAACGCATTATTGACAATTAATTGGGCAATGATCGCCGCCCCTAACGTGCCGATGGCGAATGTTACACCGCTAATCCGGAAGAAAGCGATTCCCAGGATTAGCGCCAGCACGCCCATCGTCAAGGCAGCCAGCGCCAGGTTGGTGCCAAAGCCAAAGCCCAAATCCTGCCCGATAATGGCCGCCAAATACGCGCCCAGGCCGAAAAATACCGTATGGCCTAAAGAAATTGCTCCCACATGCCCAGCCACGATGTCAAAGCTCAAGGCGAAAATAATCCAGCGGACGCTGTCGATCATGGCATTGGTCATATAGCCGGTCGTGAAAATCCTGGGTAGAATGACCACAAGCCCCGCCACTGAAAACCAAACCAGCCAGCGCCATCTGCTCGTCGCGATACTCATAAGCCAACCCTCTTGCCGAACAAACCGCGCGGCCTGACAAATAAGACCAGGATAAATATGCCGAATGAAACCACGTCCTTAAATGCGAAAGAGACATAAGTTCCAAAGAGCGATTCGACAATGCCGAGAATAAAAGCAGAATAAAAAGCGCCGTTCACATAGCCCATCCCACCCATGACGATCGCCGCTAAGGCTTTAAGCGTCAGCAGGGAACCCATCGTGGGGTATACACTGAACAAGGGCGCAATTAAGGCGGCCGCCAGCCCGGTGATGGCGCCGCCAATCGCGAATGTGATCAGGGCTACCCGGCGCACATTGATGCCGACCACCTCACACATTTCACGATTTTGGGAAACGGCGCGCATGGTTTTGCCAAGTTTGGTACGTTTGACAAACCATTGCAAGGCGACATAGACCAGGATCACAGCAACCAGCACAACCAGACGTTGGACCGATGTGCGAATTCCCAGCGGCGATACAACAATAGATGTCAGTGGCGTCGGGACCTGGCGAGGATCGCTGCCAAATATAACCAGTGCCGCATTTTGTAAAATGATAGCGATGCCAATTGTGGTGATGGCATGGGTACGCCAACTCCGTTCAATGATGGGGTGGATGGCCACCCGTTCGATGATCATGGAATAGGCGGCCGTAAAAAGAATGACCAGGATGACCACCAACCAGTAGGGCAGAGTGACCGATTCCAAACTCATCAGGAAAAACAACGTATAGCCCCCGGTCATGAAAAGGTCCCCATGAGCGAAATTAACCAGGTCAATGATGCTGAATGTCAGCGCCAGGCCCAACGTGACCAGAGCATACAGCCCGCCAAGGGTCAGACCATTGAGCAATGTTTCTAAAAATATCTCCAATTGAAGCGGCATTATTTAAACTCGCTGGGACCGTACCTACTCAGAAACAAGCCAATATCAATTGTCATTCCGAGGTCCTCCGAGGAATCTTTTGTTGGTCGAGAACCAGATCCCTCATTCCATTTGGGATGACATCTACAATCCCTTTGTTCATAGAACAGAGTCTGTGATGTGGGGTTCTCCGGAACACTATGGACTGCTCTCCCGACCGAGTCCTCCTGGCACAGTCAGGAGACCGACCAAAGCATTCTGATTAATTTTAACTTTAGAAGCGAGTGCGACAAGTAAGCCGCACCCGCGTTTTTTGAGTTACTCTAAGATGGAATGGTCAACCGGACCCAGTTCGATGATTTCCAACAGTATAGCTAAGCCATCCTGGTTAACCGTCAGCACACCATTGGTATAGGCCTGGTTGTGATCATCAAAAGTGACCATGCCGGCGGGTGTTTCCACAGAAAGCTCTTCTAATGCCGCCCGGATCGTCTCCCGGTTCACCTCCTGGCCACTTTCGATGATTGATTCGATGGCCGGGGCTAATGTGTGGTACATGGCATAGTAGCCACCCATGCGATGGCCGGTCAAGGGCGTGTCAAAACGGGCCTGGAAACGCTCTGCCAGATCAGGATCCTGGTTGGCTGTGAAGAAGGAAAATTCCACAATGCCCTCCGCAATAGCCGGATCATCCTCGGTCAATTCGAGGAACAACGGAGATGTGCAGGCGCCGCGAGAATACACGGCCGCTTCCACACCCACTTCACGATACTGGCGCATGAAGTTCGCGCAGTCGTTTTCAGTCATGACAATTAGCGTGGCATCAGCAGCGGCCGCTCTCATGCTGGTCAAGGCCGGGCGGAAATCGGCCGTGCCCAGGTCAAAGTAATCCTCTGAGGCGATCTCCACGCCCAGGTCGCCAAAGACCGGCTTATAGGCGTTCATTGCACCACGTCCGAAGTCCGTATTCTCAGCAACCAGCGACACGCTCCCTGCACCCTGGTCGGCAATATACTTAGAGAACCCTTGAGCCATGATCAGATCATCGGGGTTGATGCGGAATGCCCATTCATTGCCCCCAACGCCAATATCGTTATAGATGCCAGGGTTAGTTGATGTGGCCGAAACGGCGGGCGTCTCCCCTTCCAGGATGATCGGCAAAGCGCCAACGGTCGCTGAACTGCAACCGCCACCAATAATGGCATCGACATTATCGACATCAATCAGTTTGCCGGCCGCGTTGACGGCGTCAGTTGGGTTACAGCCATTGTCGGCGGTGAAATATTCAATCGGATGTCCGGCAATCTCCCCGCCAAGCTCCTCAATAGCCAGCGTGATCCCAAAATCGAACCCTTCACCCAGAAAAGCCACCGGGCCGGTTAAAGGTGCATAGAGACCTACACGAATAGGATCCATTTCTTCTTCAGCCATTTCCTCTTCAGCCGGCTCCTCTGCCGCAGGTTCTTCGGCAGCAGGCTCCTCGGCGGCTGGTTCTTCAGCGGCCGGCTCTTCAGCTACCGGCGCATCCCCCCCACCACATGCTGCAAGAACGAATACCAATAAAAAAAGGATCAGTGACCTTCGCCAAATGTTTTTCATCTTCATGTTCTCAACCTCCGGTTGCCAGGAAACCTGCAATGTGTTACTATAATAGAAACACTGTTTCTGATTATTAATATTCTGTATGGTAAAGCAAAATCGGAGCCTTGTCAATATGAATGATTCGATCCAACATCTGCCAAATCAATCCCTGGCCAAAGGACTTCTTATATTAGAGAGCTTCTCAACCCGGCAGCCGGAATGGGGTGTGCGTGAACTGGGCCGCCACCTGAACATTAATCCCACCACCATCTATCGTTTGGTGGCGACTTTTGAAAGTGCCGGCTACCTGGAAAAAAATTTGGAAACGCAAAAATATCGCTTAGGTCCCAAGGTTATCAAGCTGGCCAACCTGTATAACCATATCAACCCAATTGCCACCTGGGCGCGGAGGATTTTTAATAAATACAGGGACAGCTTCGATTACAATTTTTATCTCGGCCAGTTAAGCGGATTTGAAGTCGTATACCTGGCTGCATTAGATGGTCGTGGACCGATTAAGGTCGTCGCTGAGCCAGGAGGGACGACATCCCTGCACGCCACCGCGTTTGGTAAAGTGATGCTGGCTTACCAGGATCATGAATACATTGAAAGGTTTATCGCCCAGGCCAAATTAACCCGCCAGACGGAGAGAACGATTACCGATCCTGATGTCCTTCGCGACCAGTTAAAACAAATTCGGGAGCAAGGGTATGCTGTCAACGACGGAGAATCCTATGATGAGGTTGGCGCCGTGGGCGTTCCTATATTTACCCAATCAAAAGTTGTGAGATATTGTTTGAGCCTGGCCTATCCTCGTCCAGTGATTCAAGAAGGACGAATAAACCTTTCTGACCTGGTATCTTTGGCGCAAAAGATCGCGGCCGAATTTGTACCTTATTTGCCCTATAGCTAACCCCGACTCCTTTCTGACAGTTTTTCAGTAATCAGTGAGCAGTAGATCGGTAATCAGTAATCAGTGATCAGTAGGGGCCATCTACTGATTACTGTCCACTTCCTGCTGCCCACTGTCCACTCCCTTAACTCCTATTGTCATTGATGACGCGCTGTGTTATATTGTGAATTGACGCACCGTGTTATATCGGGTCGTTGATACGCAAATCGGCGGAGGCGCAGGCTAAGAGTTATGTTTAATAAAGAAATACGGCAGCATGAGGAAGTCTTTGATTTTATCATCATCGGCTCCGGTTTTGGCGGCAGCGTATCCGCTATGCGCCTGGCGGAAAAGGGGTACAGTGTTCTCGTTCTGGAGCGCGGCAAACGATATAACGCCCAAGATTTCCCGCGAACGAACTGGAACATTTTTAAGTATCTCTGGCTGCCCGCCCTGCGCTGTTTTGGATTTCAGGGTCTTAACTTCTTTGATGATCTCTGGCTGTTGAACGGCAGTGGTGTCGGGGGAGGAAGCCTGGTTTACGCCAGTACCCACATTCGCCCGCCAAAGGCGTTTTATGAAGGCCAGGAATGGTCTGAACTCGCCGATTGGGAAACGGAACTGGCGCCGCATTACGAAACGGCCGATCGCATGCTAGGTACGGCCGAAAACCCCAAATTTTGGGCCGCCGATCACCATCTTTACGAAATCGCTAAAGAACAAGGCCAGGAAGATACTTTTTCACCGACCCCCGTCGGCATTTACTTCGGCGAGCCGGGCGTCTCCGTTCCCGATCCCTTCTTTAATGGAGAAGGTCCGGATCGGTCCGGCTGCATCCATTGTGGTGGCTGTATGGTTGGCTGCCGGCACAATGCCAAAAACACCCTGGACAAAAACTACCTCTATTTCGCCGATAAATATGGCGCGCAAGTCTGGCCCGAATCAAACGTACTGGACATTCGCCCCCTATACGGTCCTCATCCCGGAGCCGCTCGTTATGAAATAGAATTTGAAAAAATCACCGATTGGTTCATGAAACGTAAGTCAACCGTTCGCGCGCGGAATGTGGTCGTTTCGGCCGGGGTTCTGGGAACCGTCAACCTGCTCCTCAAATGTCGGGATGAAAATAAATCCTTACCGTTGCTCTCCCAACGTCTTGGAAAACGGGTGCGTAGCAACAGTGAAGCGATAATGGGTGTGACCGCGCGTGGTGATGATGTGAGCTACAGCGATGGGGTAGCCATCACCTCCCACTACTGGGTGGACGATGTCACCAGTGTTGAACCGGTGCGTTATGCCCCCGGTCAATCCTTCATGCGCAACCTGATGCTGCCTTTCATCAATGAACGGGGCACGATGAAACAGCGGTTAACCACTTTAGTAAAACAAACTCTGGCCAATCCGCTCGATTTCTTTCACGTCAGGGTGATGCCTAAATTTGCTGAACGCACAACTTTCCTGTTGATCATGCAAACGGTCGAAAACCGAATGGCCTTGAAAAGGGGCAGAAGTATTTGGACATTATTCCGCAAAAATTTGGTCAGTGAGATGGACAAATCACGGCCGATTCCCCCCGTGATTGATGCCGGACAGGAAGTGGTGCACCGCTTTGCTGAAAAATCAAATGGCGTGCCTATGGTGGGCATTAATGACGCCCTGGATATACCCAACACCGCCCATATTCTTGGCGGATGTGATATCGGAGCCAATGCCGCGTCGGGCGTCATCGACATTAACCACCAGGCCTTCAACTACCCTGGTCTTTATGTAGCCGATGCCTCGGTCATGCCCGCCAACCTGGGTGTCAATCCCAGCCTGACCATTACAGCGATGAGCGAACGAGCCATGAGCAAAATTCCAAATAAGCAAGAGGCCGGCAAGGTTGCACCGTTGCAGCAGCCGGATGGCCTGGAATATGTGAACAAAGGCAATGGGACAGGAAAGTCGCCCCTCGCCAACATGAGCACCCTGCTTTTCCTGGTTCTGTTACTGCCATTGTTATTTGGTGTATTGAAATTTATAGGTCGAAAAAACAATAAGTGACAGTCACTTTTCAAGAGCGTATTTGGGAGTTTATCCATTTAAGTGACTGTCACTCGCTAGAGAAACATTATGACATTAAAAGAAAGAACAAATGGCGCGACAAGTGATCCGGTTGATTTTGTCGACTGCATCAACCCGGCGAAATTAGAAAAATTTGACCAGGTGCGCATGGCGACGGATCGGGAGATTTTGTCTGCTCGCCGCGAGATGGGGGCCGCCGCCAAAATTTGGGCCGCCAAACCGGTTAAGGAACGGGTGCGCATCCTGCGTAAGCTGCAAGAAGTGATCATTGATTCTG
>JANQGC010000237.1 GCA_028277515.1 Anaerolineae bacterium | reverse complement strand
GATTACGGCAAAAAGAGATGCGCTGGGCATCGGCAACCGGCCGACATTGCTGTTGTACAGCCGGTTGTTTGAATTTGACCCGGCTCGAATGGCGGCCGTATTGGCTGATGTAAAAGCGGCCGTTCCCGAATTAGCGATCCTGTTTGTTGGCGAAAGTTTGTATGCCGCCGAGGCAGATCGTTTTCGGCGGCTTTTACGAAAAAGGGACATCCTGGATGCTTTCTTTGACCTGGGCTGGGTTGATGCCGATGAACTGCCGCTATTATTAAGCAGCGTTGATGCCGGTATTTACCTCATGGATGACACACTGATCAACCGCACCAAGTGTCCTGTAAAACTGGCCGACCTGGTCGCGTTCGGCGTCCCGGTTGCTGCCGAGGCGGTCGGACAGGTCAAGGAATACATTTTGAATGGTGAAACAGGCTTTTTACGGGAGTCAGGAGATGTAAGCGGTTTGAGCAAGGACATTGTGCGGTTGTTGTCTGATAAAGACCTGAGAATTGAAATGGCGCTCAAAGCAAAAGCCCATTACCGTGATAATTTCGCCTGGACCCATTCTGCCCAAAAATTGGAACAAGTGTACAAGCAGCAGGAAAGCAATTTCGTGTAACAGGTATCCAACTCATGTCTGTCTAAGGTTAAGTTTATTTTTCCCTGGCCAGACGCTCTAAAAGTGGTTCAGCCTATAATCTATGTTAGAATGATCGTCTAGTTTCTGGCGCAATGTTTCATTGCGCTTTATTTATGCAAATTATTCGACGAGGAAAAGTACGAGGAAGAGTTCAGCATGAAAAGCATACGGGCCATTTCATTTCTAGTGGTTAGCCTATTGCTAGTAATTGTTTTTACGGGGCCATTTGGCGCGCAGGCCCAAGGACAGAACCTGCTGCAGAATCCTGGTTTTGAAGGCGGGCATTATCACCAGGACAACATTACCGAAATAACCGCGCCAAACGGCTGGAGAATGCATTGGTCTAATCGGGAATCTAATATTTTTGGCGGATATGCGGAAACGCATCGCCCGGAGACCGTAGCCTGGAATATTAAAGATGCGCCCCTCCATGAACAAGGCCTATTTTGGCGAGATGGATCTTACACGGTCAAAATTTTTAAGGGCTGGGCGCCCGTTTGGGCAGCCATGTCACAAGATGTAAGCGGTCTTGAAGTCGGCCGAAAATACCGGCTCGTAGCGCCTGTATATGTTGACATTGTGGCCGATTATAATGGTGGAAACAAAGTTCCCCCTCATGACGGTTCCCAAGGGCGGGTACGTCTGGGTGCCGGCCCGGTGGGCACACCCTGGCGTGATGAGGCCAACATTAATTATAGCGGTTGGTGGACAGGCGAAAGTATTTCTCCCTTTTATTTTACGTATAACACCTACATTCATGAGTTCACGGCGACTACGCCTGATATGACGGTTTGGATTGAGGTAGCAGGTAATTATCCCCATCCTAATAATGGGTTTTTCATTGATACCGTTGGTTTATACGCCTTAGATGAAGTGAACCAGGCAGCTGTTGTCGCCCAGAATACGGAACAGCAAAGCAGCGATAATGAAAGCGCAGGGGCTGCCCAACCGGCAGCGCCGGCACCACCCCCGGCTCCCACACCCACACCTCGCGCAGATGGTGCTGTGGTCCACATTGTTCAATCTGGAGACTCTTTCTGGTCTCTGGCTGCTAATTATGCTGATGTCATGGGCCTTACCGCTCAAGAGGCGCTAACGGCCATTCCAGATCTGAACGGCAACCCGTCTGTGCTGCGCAGCGGCATGGAGTTAATTATTGTGCCGCCCAATGGAGAGGGTCAACAATCCGAAGAAGAAGTAGAACCTGAAGCCTCTCCTGAAGATGGAGCGCAAGGGGAAGATGTTGAATCGCCCGCCGAAGGATCTGAAGTGGTCGAAGAAAGTATTGGCACGGAATCTTCCCAGGACGAGGAGACGGCCGCCCAATCCCCTATAGCCGAAATCCTTCCCCAAATTCCACCCGCTTCAATCTGCGTGCAAGTGTTTGAGGATGTAAACGGCGACGGCCGCCGCGCAGAGCAGAATGAAATGCCAATGGCCGATCAAGCCATAACCTTATCTCGCGCCGGAAATACGGTGACGACCTACATTTCTGATGGATCTACCGATTTACACTGCTTTGAAGACTTAGAAGCGGATACCTATCAAGTCCAGGTATTTCCTACAGCGGATTATCAGGTGACCACTGATGACAGTTGGGCGGTCGCCGTAGCAGATGGCGTTATGATTCCGGTCAGTTTTGGGATGCAAATGGCACCGGATGAGATTGCTGAAGCTGGGGATGCCGTTGATGGCAGTTCACAAGACGTTTCTGCGGCTCCTGCCGATCCCGCGAGCGGTCTGTCGGCCAACATGGGCTTAATTATCCTGGGCGTTGCCGGGTTATTGGTCTTACTTTTGGGAGCCGGGGTTTTCCTGCTGCGCAGAGGATAATCACGAACCCCTGTGGGAACAAAAATTTGATCAAGAGCGTCTTTATTAAAGGCGCTCTTTTTTGATCGCGTTGGATAAATGTTCGTTAAGCGTGGTGAGGGTGCCCTGCATGAGTCCATTTTATTGCATTAAACTGATAGATGAATGGTGGGTGAAACACAGGTCACAAATAAAAATCGCAGGTTGGAATTTGAAAACTTATGAACCAGAATCACGATCAACAACAAGTACAGTACCGTGCGGCAGCCGTTCCCCAAAAGCGGGGTTGTGGCTGTTTTGGTGTCACGCTGTTCGTTGCCTTATTGTTGATGGCCTTCCTCGTTATGGGTGGGGCGGTTGCTATTGGCACTTTTATTTATGCCGATTGGTCTCAGCAGATAGAAGATGAAATATCAGCTTTAGACAACGTTCAAGATAGGGAAACGTTTGAGACGACTCAAATTTTTGATCGCAATGGTGAACCGTTGTGGGAAATATTTGGTGAGGGTAAAAGGACTAAAATATCGTTGTCGCAGATTCCCGACCATTTAATTCAAGCGACTGTGGCTGTGGAAGATGACACTTTTTATGAAAACATTGGACTCGACGCGCCTTCGTTAATGGCGGCATTGGTGGCCAATTTGCGCAACCCGGATGACCGGCCGGTGGGTGGCAGTACGATCACACAGCAGTTGGTGCGCCATATCGCCTTTGATTATGAGGAACGGACGGCCGTTTCCTACGAACGAAAAATCAAGGAAATCTTCCTGGCCTGGATCATGAACCGCAATTTTAGCAAAGATGAAATCCTGCAAATGTATTTGAACGAGATTTACT
>JANQGC010000204.1 GCA_028277515.1 Anaerolineae bacterium | reverse complement strand
GATTCGTAACCGCGATTTCACAATCGCGTTCTTGTGCATACGCTAGAGCGCGAAAATGATTTCGCGGTTACGGTACGATAATTGGCGACTTTGGAATCGCCCTGGCGTTAAAAATCGGGATACTGCCATCTATAAGGAAATATTATAAAATTCTCTACAATGTATGATTGGTTCCTGCTAGGGAGCAAATCATCTTACATAAAGGGTACCTGATTGATTAATAGTGAAAAGCAAAATTGGCACGCGTTGCGTGTAGACCAATTAGAAGAACGGGGCGGCCGCAGCGCATTAGCCATATGGATTTAATCTGGATTATCGCTGCATTTTTGGCCGGCATCGCTGCCAAGGCCATCCGCATGCCCACGCTGGTTGGTTATCTGGCTGCCGGTTTGGTCCTGTCCCTTTTCGGGGTACAAAGCAATGCCATCATTGAGGCTGTTGGCGATTTTGGCGTAGTCTTGTTGTTGTTCACGGTAGGGCTGCACATCAGCTTTCGCAGCCTGATCCAACCCCAAGTACTGGGTGTTGGTTCGATCCATCTGATCGTCAGCACGGCCGTATTTACCCTGATTTTTTACCTGCTGCAACTCCCACTGCCAGCGGCATTGCTCATCGCTGTCGGCCTGGGTTTTTCCAGCACTGTGCTCACGGCCAAGTCATTAGATGCGCGTGGCGAATTGGACAGCTACCACGGCCGTCTGGCTATCGGTATCTTGATTTTGCAAGACGTCGTCGCGGTTCTCCTGTTGGCTGTGACCGGCGAAGGCTCACCCACCTGGTGGGCCTTGGCTCTACTGGCGCTGCCATTGGCACGGCCGCTGCTGCTGCGCATTATGTACGCGGTCGGCCATGAAGAACTGCTGCTCCTTTATGGCTTACTGCTGGCTTTAGGCGTGGGCTGGCTGTTTGAAATCGTTGGCCTGGACCCCAAACTGGGCGCCTTAATTGCCGGGATGTTATTGGCCGGCGACCCACGATCAGATGAACTTTACGATAAACTTTGGGCATTAAAAGAAGTGTTCCTGGTTGGGTTTTTCCTTCAGGTCGGGTTGGCCGGCTTGCCGGGCGAGCGTGGTTGGTCGATCATCGCCCTCCTGCTGCTGTTTTTGCCATTAAAAGGCATTCTCTTCTTTACCCTAATGCTGCGCTTCCGGCTGCGGGCCAGAACGGCGTTCCTCAGTAGCATTTCCCTAACAGCTTACAGCGAATTCGCCCTGATTGTCGTCGCCGGGGCAGCCGCAGCTAACTTAATTGATGATCAATTCGTGGTCGTAACCGGGTTGTTGGTGGCCATTTCCTATGCCATAAACGCCCCCATCAGCCGCTTCGTCAATCCCCTTTGGCAGCGGCTGGCAGCACGATTGGAACGGTTTGAACGTGAAGGTCCCCATCCGGACCATGAACCACGAACATTAGGTTCAACCGACTACGTCGTTCTGGGTATGGGTCAGGCCGGCATTGCTGCCTATGATTATTTAATCGCCCAGGATAAGCGGCCTCTTGGCGTAGACTCGGACCCGGCGCAAATCCAACAAATGTTGTCCGCCGGCCGTCGCGTCTTATACGGTGACGCGAACGACCCTGAGTTATGGACCGGGCTGGATCTTTCGGGAATCGAGGGGGTCCTCATTGCCCTGAACAATGCCCCGGCCGAAATCAATGCCGTCCAAAATCTGCGGGCCGAGGGTTATCAAGGCTTTGTCGCCGCCTTACTGCATTACATCGAAAACAAGGATGCGTTGCAGGAAGCTGGGGTAACGGTCTCCTTCATCCCGCTCGCTCAAGCCGGGCGTGAATTAGCCCAGGCCGGCCTGGATCCGGATAAGGAGAGCACCGGCTTTTTAACAGAATATGGAAGTCAAGATTAAGTAGTTTTGCATTTCGAGTATTTACCGAAGAGGTTAACCGATGAAAAATAATACCCTTTATCTCTGTGCACCGGTCAATGCCCTGGTTGAGGGCATTTATGAAGAAAAAATACCATTCACTGAAATCAAGCAGCATGGTGATTTTGGTTTGGGAACCTTCGATTATCTTGATGGGGAAATGATCATGATCGACGGCCGAATTTACCAGATCACCTATGATGGCACTGTAAAAGAAGTGCACGAAGATGCCTTAACACCCTTCGCCGGGGTCACTTTTTTCAACCCGGTTAAGGAAGTGGAGCAAGATACGCCGCTGGACTATGCTGAGTTCCTGGCCTGGTTGGAAAGTTTGATGCCATCACCCAATATTTTCTATGCTTTTCGCATCGAAGGTTTATTTTCGGCCGTCAAAGCGCGCTCCGTGCCGCGCTCAGAGTGCTACAAACCACTGGCCGAAGTCGCCCAAGATCAACGTGTATTCGACTTCAGCGACGTTGAAGGCACCTTAGCTGGTTTTTATACCCCCAACTTCATGAGTTCGCTCAGCGTGCCCGGCTTCCATCTCCATTTTCTTTCCGAAGATCACACGCAGGGTGGGCACCTCCTCTCCTGCCGCACCGAGCAGATTAAATTAAGTATACAGTATATTTATAACCTGGAACTTGGCCTACCCAAGAGCGAAGCTTACTTGCACCTCGATTTTCAACGTGATGTGGAAAAAGATTTAGACAAGGTAGAAAACTAGCTACCTGTAAGCCGATTTGGTAAATCGGCACTTTCAAATCTCGCGATTTACCAAATCGCCTCAATCCAACACAACAATCCCCACCTCAACATTCCGCTCCAGGCGTCCCTCGGGCGCAACCAACGGCAACCGCTCTCCGGTCGGCCAATAATAGAAACCCGTCTGCACCCGGTATTCACCTGGCGGCAGATCGGCCGGTGGCAGCAACGAAATCTGATCCGCAAACGGCCGTTCTCCAACCCAACATGTCGTCAACCACTCCCCATTCAAGGGCATCCCATCCCATTGCGCCACAAGCTGCCCTTGTTCATCAACCAAATGCACAAACAACGTATATGGTTGGTTGGTTGGTCCTTCGCTGTCCCATACCAGGTCCACCGTGATCGGCCGACCGGCCACGGCCAACTCCGGCACAACCGCCTCTCGCAGCGTTAACCCTTCTTGCCACACTGCCAACGGCTCCGCTGAATCGACGGCCGCAACCGGGGGTGGGGCGAGCGGGTCCAGCAGCCCGGTGCTCACCGGCTGCAAGAACGTGTTACTCACCAAAACCTGGACCATCACTAACCCGGCCAATCCCGAAAAAACCCATCCATTGCGCGGCACAAAGCGCACTGCGATCAGCAAGGGCAGGGGCAGCAGAAACGCCCACACCCGCGCCACCTCCCCCTGCGAAAGCCCTGAAAGATTAAACAGCAGCAGAGCAACGACAAAACTAACCGCCAGGACATCCTTTGGCCCACCTTGCCACTGACGGGCTGCGCGCACCGTCTGGGCTAACCAAAATACAAACAGGGGGATGCCCAGAAAAACGAAGAAATCGTAAAGATGGAAAATCAACCAGGTCCAATAACTACGGCCGATGCTCAGGTGCGTGCCCATCGCCCTGTTCCAGACCTCATCCAGCCGCAGACCATATGCCGGCCAGACGGCCAGCCAGACCAGGCTCATCCCCAGGAAAAAGAGCGTCGCCCCACCAATCAGCCAGGTCCATGACAGCCGTTTCTCCCCCGCCGCTAACCAGACCAGGGCATACAATCCCAAAAAACCAACGATGACCACATTGCCAAAAGAGAAGAACGAAGCCAGGGAAACAATGAAACCGCTCAGCAGCATTAGCCACAGCTTGCGCCGGCTCAGCCCCCAATGAAAAAATAGAAAAGCCAGGACCGTAAACAAGGCATAAAGTTGGTTCCAGCGGGTCGCCCATAAGGCAACACTGGGCAGCAATGGCCAGAGCAGCGCCGCACGGGCGGCCGTCTTGCGACCATACACCTCCCGACCCAGAAAATAAATAGCCCAGGCGACCAGACCCAGCGCCAGCGGAACCGCCATCTGAACCGTCGCCGCGGCGATTGCGCTGTCCGAAAAATACATCAGATCCAGGTTGTGACATTGATACGGCCGCAGCCAGCCGCTGATCGCTGAAGTGACCCCCGGCACCTGGTCAAAAAATTGGCGGGCCAGGGCGAACAACAAAGGCAGCCCCGGCGGATGGCGCTGCGGGTGAATCGGATAATCGGACATGCGCACCGCGAAATGGGTCAGAAATTCAGCAGGCTCCGTAACCGCAGCCCCCACATTATAAAAACCCCCTGACAAATCAGAGGCCGTACGTAGAAACAACTGTGAGCGCACATCATCATGGTCCAGGTATAGCAAGGCCAACTGTAATGCCGGCGTCATCATTGCCGCGACTACCAGGGCCAAAATGATTCGCCGCCGGGAGAGGTCCTGTTTATCCCACCAATAAATGAAACCCAGATAGACGAGACAGAGCAGCAGGGGCAGCCAGTTGCGCCAAACCTCAATAGGCAATACATATGGCCAGCGCCATTCCTGCGGCCCGCGCAGCCAGGGCGTAAGATTAAAAGAGATGCCAAGCAGGTAAGCGCCGGTGAGGACGGCCGCAACAGCAAGAATGAATAAGGCGCTATGCTTTTTTTTCATCAAAACTTGGGACAAGTGTCAGGCACTTATTCTAAAACGGCATATCCCCCTCAATGCCTTCCCTCCACTCATTTAGCCAGCCCATCGCCTCATCAAACTTTGCCGCCGGAAGCTGCTTATAGCTGGTGATGCCAAATTTGCGGTACAGTTCGCCATACACGCCCCCATATTCATTGCGGCCGCTGGCCTTAGACAGCTTCATGGCCACGGTTTTAACCGCCTGGCTGATCTGGCTGGCCTGGTCCGGATTGACATGCCGGCCGGGATCACCCAACTGCGCCTCTATCGCTTCTAGCCTCCGTTCGTGGTCATCAACACGGCCCTTAGTGATCAAATCGCTGCGGGCGAGTTGCAGGACAGCTTCAGCAATGCGCACAGCCCGCGCCTCTGGCGTATCTTGCTTCATCAACTCATCAAACGTGGGATCAGCCGTCAATCGTCCCCCCTGGAAGGCTTCCCACAATACGGCGGCCGCTTCACGTTGGAAGTGTTCCAACTTCGGCCGTAGATCTTCTCTAATAGCAGATACCCTTATACCCGACAACCATAAAGGAACAAGATCCACCCTCAAAACGTGCGCTTGTTGCGCTCCGCCTGAAGGGGTATGTAATTTACATACCCCTAACCCATCGTTCAATATCTTATGCCGGTTAATTCGTTGGCGTTGGCCCTGGGTATCAATTCCTAACAAGTGGCACATTTGCCGCAAACCCGCATAAATGCGGCCGTCTACATCCTGGACGGCCGTCAACTCATCACCATAAAACTCAACCTGCTTTTCATCAACAGGAACAAGCGCTTGTTCTTCACTCATAATGTTTACTCTTCAATCGTTTTTCAATCCATGCCCTCCGTGGTTGGGGCAACCACGGGGAGATTGCAAGGTGTGACCGTAACGATCACCCCTTCCCATATAGTATCCAATATTTATGATTTGGCTAAAACAGAAACCTTAACAGACAAAGTCATCAATTTGCTACCTATCAGGTTGTATTCTGAGATCCACCCCATCGCAGGCTTTGTTCGATGAGTACAGCTTGTCATCCTTATTACTTATACTGGAGTTGACCGAACAGAGCTTGCGGAGTGAAGGGGATCTTTGCGTGCTCAATAGAATGATGTATAAGATTCCTCGCTGCGCATCGGAATGACAATTAAGGTGGCCTGTTTCCCTGTAAAACAATCAGCGTGCCCTATTCGCACCACAATCCTCCCCCGCCGTAACCGCTAAAGCGGACACTACTAACAATAATTTCCCACTCATTTTGTGCACCTTACCATTGAAATTAAAATTTTAAGGCGTATCATATTCAAAATGATTTGAGCGATTTGCTAAGCAACCATCGAGGCAATACAAGATGAGTGACACGCTAAAACCATCGGCCGTCCAAGAATTTCACAATGCCCGTTTCAAGGCCAATATGGAGATCATTCGCTCCCACCTGACCGGCCGGTCGGCCGATCTCCTTTCCTATGAAGACGTGCGTAAAAAAGTACGCGCCCGCGAAACCGGCAAACAGGAATTAAAAGAGATCCCCCTGGACGCCATCGTGGGCAGCGTCGGCCGTTATACTGATTTCACCCGCCAATTTTTACCACTTGTCGAAGAGGATAAACCGCGCTGGGCACGAGTCCATTCGCTCACAGAAGGGTTGTCCGGTCTTCCACCAATCGAAGTTTACCAAATAGGAGACGTTTACTTCGTATCCGACGGCAATCATCGCGTTTCCGTCGCCCGCAACCAGGGAACGCCACTTATTGAAGCATTTGTAACCGAGGTGCAAACGGATATTCCGCTTGAGCCTGATCTACAACCGGAAGACCTCATCCTAAAAGAAAGATATGCGCACTTTCTTGAGAAAACGCGCTTGAAGGAAACATTCCCTGATCTGGACATGAGCATGACCGAGCCAGGTAGTTATCGCGATCTGGAAGAACAAATTGCCGTCCACCAGCAATGGGTCAAAGAAAACAAAGGTGAGGAGATCACCTACCAGGAAGCGGCCGTGCGCTGGTTTCAATATATCTACTGGCCCATCATCCTCATGATCCGCGAGCGAGGCATGATGTGTAATTTTCCCAATCGCACAGAAACCGATCTCTACGTCTGGATCCACGCTCACCGTGCAGAACTGGCAGAGGCTTTAGGTTGGAGTATAGATACGGAAACCGCCGCCGCCGATCTTGATGCCTCTCAAAGCCGGCGCAGCGAGCATTTGCTCAAGCGCATCGGCCGTAAGATCAACGAGACGATCACGCCAGACGCCTTAAAAGCGGGACCGCCGCCTGGCGCCTGGCGCGCTTTTTCGCGGTTAAAAGGCGACGAAGATAACTGCTTATTTCCGCGCATCCTGGTGGCCATCAACGGCCGGGAAGAAGGATGGGGAGCGTTAGACCAGGCCTTATTAATCGCTTGTTTAGAGGAAGGGCGCATTTTTGGCCTCCATGTCATAAAAAGCGAAAAGATGCTGAAAAAGAAGCAGGACGAATCAGAAAAAATCCGCAGCACCTTTCAAGAGCGTTGCGCCACGGAAGGCATCAATGGTGAGTTCAAAATCGAAATTGGAAACGTGACCTCAACCATCGCCGATCGGGCGCGGTGGATCGATCTGGTTGTGGTCAGCTTAACCCACCCGCCGGGAGAAAAAGCCGGCGAACGGTTGGCATCAGATTTTCGCCGCCTGCTGCGCATTTGCCCGCGCCCTATCCTGGCCGTGCCCCAACCCATGCCGGCCTTTTCGCACCTGCTGCTTGCCTATGATGGCAGCCCTAAGGCAGAGGAAGCGTTATTCGTCTCCGCTTACCTGGCCGGCCAATGGGAATTGCCGATCACCGTATTAACCGTCGTGAATGGAGATGTGACCCCGGACACGGCCGAGCGTGCCGAAACCTACCTCCAGGAACAGGGTATTGCGCCCATCATGCAGCAGCCACAGGATAACCCCGAGCAAATCATTCCAGACATGGCCTCTGCCCAACCACAAACCCTGCTTATCATGGGCAGTTATGGCCAAAGCCCGCTGCTCGAAGCGGCCGTTGGCAGCACCATCGACCAAATCCTGCGCAGCTATAAAGCCCCCATCCTGATCTGCCGCTAAAAAGGGGAAAATGAGGCATAAGATTCCGCGCTTCGCCCCGGTAAAACAAATTGGGCAATTTGTGCCATCTACACGAGGGATAAGCGAATCATCCGCATCATCCGCATCTAACCGCCAATCATCTTCAAAGCGAGATGCCGTCCACGCCCTTGCTGTAAGGCTAGGACAAACCAAAGCCGGGTCAAGGCATCAACCAGGTCTGCTTGTTCAATGCCACCCAAGTAAACCGGCCGTAACCCTATTTCGGCGATGAGTTGGGCAACAACTGCCTGCCCATCTCCTTGGAGACCGCAGTAAAATAGATCCACCTGCTGATCATCAATCACCGGCTCGGCAAAATTTTCCCAGCCAAGATTGGAAAAAGCGCGGAACAGGGGACTCTTTGGTGCAGCCTGTGCTAACAATTGCAGCTGGTGCATTGGCGATCCACCGACATTGTTGGTCGCATCAATCAAAATCTTGCCATCCAACCCCGCTCCCAGGCCGGAAACTGTCGCCGCCATCGCCCCTCCGGGGATGGCGAACAACACCACATCAGCCCCAACGATGGCACTCGCCGCGCTATCGGCCGCTGCGCCATGCCCCGCTTTGGCCAGCAAAGATCCAACTTTCGCTGAACCGGGGTCCCGAACCCCAAAAACCACTTCATGCCCTTCGGCCGCCCATTTGCTACCCAGCGTTCCACCAATATTACCGCCACCGATGACACTTATTTTCATCATTGATCACTCCTTAACAAGTGACAGTCACTTATTTCGAAAGATTTGTCAATTTTTATTATCTTGTTCCTCTGGAAATCCGGCAGAAAAAATTGACAAATCTAATGCATAACTACCTAAGTGACTGTCACATGACTTAATTTGATTAGAAAACAAACCGCTTAGACAAATATGCCCACTATTAAAACTACCACAAATAGCCATCTTTCGGCCGTATTTTATCCGGCAGATCGCTTTCTCCTAATAATTCGCGCAGGTCGCGCTCAATATCGCGACAGAGCGCCGTCATCGGCACATCCGTGATCCGATTCTCAAACGGCTCCTCGTTAATCGCCCCAATCCGCTCAATCGTCGTAAACAGAAAGGCAATCAATGCCGACAATGGAATCACCAACCAGGCCTGGCCATTGGCCGCCAAAAGCCCGATCAAGAAAAATGGGGTAATGATGACGTAAAGACGCACAAATAATCGCGTGAAATAATCATATTGCCGGGGGATGGGAATGTTTTTCAATCGCTCGCCGGCCGCTTGGGCGGCCGATAAGGCAGCAAGTTGCCCTTCCAATTGAAAACTGTCAAAGCCTTGTAATGTACCATCCGCCATCCCGTCATAAATCCGTTTTCCTTGCAGGCGCAGCAGCAAATTGGGTGGATTGACCGATTGTTGCAGCAGCTCCCGTTCCTCCTGGTGGAGAAAAAGAGCTGCCTCATCCCAACTTTTCTGACGGCGAAGATGCAGACGCAGCGCATTGACCCAGCCCAGGTGGCGATAAATCATTTCCCGCTTGAATGCGGCCGATCGTTGCATATCATACTTATCGGTATGAGCATGCGAATCCGTAAATGTGATAATCAAGCGGGCAAAAATGCGGCTGGCCGCAACAATATTGGCCCAAATCCGAGCACCCTCATTCCAGCGGGCAAAAGAGGTGTTAGCCCGAAACGCCAGGAAGATAGCCAGGGCCGTCCCAATAACGCCGACCGGGGCAAAAGACAGCCCAATTGCCTGCACATTTAATGTGTCATATATCAAGGCCACCGCCGCCGCTGCCCCTGTAGCCAAAAGGACATCTCGCCAGACATAGGAGGCCACCTTGACCGGGTCAAAATTACGTTTAACAATCATAATTTTCTAGTAGGTAGGGCAGGACCAACTGCCCTGCCCACCAACCATCTAAACACCCAGGGCTTCAATGACCAGGCGAGCCGCGGCCGCGCCGGAATATTGCTGCTGCCCGGTGATCAGACGGCCGTCACGCACCGCATGCGCCTTAAAAGGACCATCGACAATAAAATTCGTCTCCGGCATCTTTTTAGCCTCATCTTCAATCCAGAAAGGTTGAATCTTTTGGCCTACATACTCATCGGCGAATTGCTCCTCCGCATTAGCGAAGCCGGTCCAGGTCTTGTCCTTGACCAGCATCTCTCCATTGGATAAGCGCGTCTTCAGCAGAACATTGGTGGCGTGACAGACAACGGCCGTCACTTTTCCACGCTCATACGCCTGTGCCACAAACTGGTGCACCCGTTGATCATGATAAAATGTAACCATCGGTGCCTGTCCACCGACCAGGAATACAGCATCATAATCGTCCAGGTCAATATCCGCTAATTTCTTCGTATCGTGAATCAGGTCAAAATGGTCCGGTGAGTGAATAAAACCGAGACTGAGCAAATCGTGGGCCGAGTATTGGCTTTCATCGCGCGGATCGCTCCACGAATCCCACTGCAAATCCCCGCCATCCGGACTGGCAATATCCACTTCATACCCATTTTCAATAAACTCCCAGTAGGGATGTGTCAGCTCCGCCCACCAGAAGCCGATCGGCCAGCCGGTCTGTTCTGAGGTCGTGGGGTTGGATGCCAACATCAGGACCCGCTTCGGTTTTTCAGGATTTATAACATTAATTGCAGCACTCATCTGTTTACATTCTCCTTAAATGCAATTTTTTCTTTACATTCAACGGAAAACAGTGTAAATTATTGCTATCAAGTAATCAAGTATGCACTTTTTTGTAATATACTTACCAATTATATAGTTACTATCTTTTTGATACTGTAAATATCTACACAAGTGATAGTCACTTTACTATTTTTGTTACCATTCAAAAAAACTTAAGTGACTGTCACTAATTAATAATCTTAGTGAGTAAACCGCTGAGTACACTGTTACAAAAGTCATTTGCACAGAAATTTGACAACTTTTCCCCTGATATATGAGCGCAAACCATTCAAAAAAGTTGTCAAATTTTAGGTAGTGCAATACTAAGAGAGGGTTTAACAATGATCGAACAAACTCGCGTGCATGATTGCCCGGTAGAAACTTGCCTGGAAATGCTGAGCGGCAAATGGAAACCGCGCATTCTATGGAAAATTTACCAGAATGAGATCATGCGTTTCAACGCCTTGCAACGCAGTATCTCCGGTGGCATTACCGCCAAAATGCTCACCCAACAATTACGCAGCCTGGAAGAAGATGGCCTGATCACCCGCACCATTTACCCGGTTGTCCCCCCTAAAGTGGAATACCGACTCAGCGAATTCGGCCGAACCCTGACCCCGGTGCTGGATGCCATCGCCTGCTGGGGCACGGAAAACAACACGCAGATCGTCGACCTTCTTCAATCATAATGTAGACGATTTGGGTCGGCCGGCGCTTCGTAGGAGTGGGCCGGCGCGGCATGATTTTAACGGTAACCATGACCTGCCCACCGCGCCGGCTCACCCTCCACTCCCATTTTGAAATTGCGTCTTGACAAGCAAAGCGGTCTGTGTATAATGGTAAGGAATGGAAACGTTTCCACAAAATAGTGGATTTTTTTATCAGTATATGGAAACGTTTCCACATTTAAAATATTACCAAAGGAGAAGGTGGCATGAAGACAAAATTTTGGATGTATAGTGTTGTTATTCTATTGAGCCTGATCGTAGGCGGTTGCGCCAGTGGGGGTGGGGGGTCAGAGTCTACCGCTGCCGAAGCGGGGGAACCACCGGCCGACGGTTCGACAAATGAAGAATCAGCCGCAGAGCAAGATGACAATGCTCAAGAAGCCGCAGAAGAAACCGCAAGCGGGGAAACGGTAGAAGTTCGTATGCTGGGCACAATCAAGGGGGAAATCGGTCCACAGTTTGAAGATGCCATATCCACTTACAACGAAGCGCAGGACGCATACGAAATTGTGATTGTACCTATGGATGGCTCCAATCCGGTCGAGAAAATGACCACCCTCTACGCCTCAGGCAACGCTCCAAATCTCATGGTAATGGGCCAGGAATATAGCCAATTCCAGGAAAATTTACTGGATTTGACTGAAACCGAATTCTCAAAGCACGCTCTGCCGGGAACGCAGGACCTGGTCACAGTAGACGGCCGCATTTTTGGCATGCCGGTCACGGTTGAAGCTTTTGGTTTGCTCTATAATGATTCCATTTTGGACGAGGCCGTTGGGGGTGACTTCGATCCGGCTACCATCAACAGTCGCTCTACCCTTCAAGAGCTGATGGAACAAATTGCTGCCCTGGAAAGCGCAAACGCAATACACGTTTCGCCCATGGATTGGTCGCTAGGTGCTCATTTAACCAACAAAATGTTCACCAACCAATCACCTGATGCCGAAGAAAGACGGCAATTCATGGAAGATTTAAAGAATGGTGACGTTTCGCTGATTGACAATGAGGTCTTCAATGGCTGGTTGGATACATTTGATCTCTTGATGGCCCAGAACGTCAACGCCGGGTCACCCTTGTCACCGGATTATGATCAAGGCACATTGGATCTAGGGAATGGTGATGTGGGGTTGTGGTTCATGGGCAATTGGGCCTTTCCACAGCTAAAGGAGATTAACAGCGAGACCGACTTTGGGATTTTGCCTTTACCGGTCAGTGATGATCCGGATACCTACGGCAATAACCAGGTTTCAGTGGGGGTTCCTTTTTACATTGTCGTCGATGCCTCACAATCCAGCGCAGCGGAGCAGCAAGGAGCCATTGATTTCCTTAACTGGCTGGTGATGGACCCCGTCGGCCAGGATTATTACGTCAACCAATTCAACTTCATCCCTGTGTTTGATACCTTTGATATTCGGCCGCAAGATGCGTTGTCCAACCAAATTCTTGACTATGTTTCCCAAGAGCAAACCCTAGAATGGATGAACTCATTATATCCGCCGGACGGTTGGCCGACGATGGGCGCTTCCATGCAAAAATACCTGGATGGTAGAATTACCCGGGAGGAACTGGCTGCTGAAATAGAAGAATACTGGGCATCCGTGGAAGGCTAGCTGAGAATGAAATGTAGCGCGATTTGGCAATACCCAAAGGGCACGCTGATCGCGCTACACCGGCAACAATCACAGAGGAGGCATCATGTATAAAGAGAGTCGCTTAATAGACAGGGCAAGATCCTTACTAACGTTTACGGCTATTCCCCTTTTCGCCTTTTTGACTGTCCTGCTCATTCCTTTCCTATTAGGCTTTTTGTTAACCTTTACCGACTGGGATGGCGTCTCTTCAATCGCATCGCTCAATTACAGTTGGATTGGCATGGAAAGCTATATCAACTCCTTTGCCGATTCCGACTTCTGGTCAGCGTTAATGCTCACCTTCAGATATGTGATCCTGGTGGTGATCTTCACAAACCTGGTCGCCTTCTCAATTGCACTGTTGGTCACATCTAAACTACGCGGCCGTAACTTCTTCCGCTCCGTATTTTTCGTACCCAATCTCATTGGCGGGGTCATTCTCGGCTTCATTTGGGTCTTCATCTTTTCCAGGTTTATGGAGTTTGTGGGCGCCCTGACCAATATCGAACTATTTCAATATTCCTGGTTAGTCGATCCGGACAAAGCCTTTCTGGCCATTGTGATCGTCAGCGTCTGGCAAATGTCCGGCTACATGATGCTGATCTATATTGCCGGTTTGGTGGGGATACCGGAAGATGTGATTGAAGCCTCCAGCATTGACGGAGCCAGCCAGCGGCAGCAGCTGCGCTATATCATCATGCCGCTGATGGTTCCGGCCTTCACAATCAGCCTCTTTTTAACCATCCGCAACAGTTTCATGGTGTTTGACGTCAACCTGGCTTTAACCAATGGCGGCCCCTTTCGCTCTACGGAGCTGGTCACGTTGCATATCTATAACGAAGCATTTTTGTTCCAAAATTATGGCACAGGTCAAGCCAAGGCTGTCATCTTATTCTTTATCGTCGCCGCCATTGCCATTTTTCAGGTATTAATGGGCAAACGTCTGGAGGTAGATTGATCCATGAAAGGTAGAATAAAACCCAATTTCCTGGTCGGCATCATTTTTGCGTTCATCTATATTTTCCCCTTTATCCTCATTTTCCTGAATTCGTTCAAGGAGCGAATTGATATCATTGAGAGTCCACTGGCTTTGCCCAGCCAACTGGATTTAACGAATTACATCACCGCCTTTGAGCGCATGAACTACCCCTTTGCCTTTTTCAACTCTGTGTTTATCACCGCCCTATCGGTGATCATCCTGATTATTTTTCCATCTATGCTGGCCTATTACCTGGTGCGATTCAATTACCCGACCAACCAGGTTATCTTGATCATCCTGGTCACATCCATGATTATTCCCTTCCAGGCGCTCATGATTCCCTTTGTCAGCATTTATGGGAACCTGGACATGCTGAACAACCGCTTTTCCCTGATCTATTTTTACCTGGGTTTTGGTGTGGCTCTCTCAACCTTTATGTATCATGGCTTCATTAAATCCATTCCCATTGCCCTTGACGAATCGGCGATTATCGAAGGGGCCAGCAAATTTCAGGTTTTCTGGAAGGTGATCTTTCCCATGCTGCGGCCGATCACCGCCACCCTGGTTATCTTAAATGCCTTGTGGATATGGAACGATTTCTTGCTTCCTTCCCTGGTCCTATTCCAGGATGCCCGAACGCTCCCGCTGTCAACCTTCACCTTCTTCGGCCAATATACATCCGAGTTTGGTTTGGCGATGGCCGGTTTGGTTTTATCAATTTTACCGATCATAATCCTTTATCTGATATTGCAGAGACAAATCATCAGCGGAATCACCGAAGGGGCTGTCAAATAACTATTAATGGAGAAGCATTAGGATAATGAGTTCAATCAAAGATGTCGCCAAACATGCCGGCGTAGGCCTTGGCACTGTCTCCAGGGTGATCAACAACTCCGGTTACGTTTCGGAAGAAACACGAAAAAAAGTAGAAAGAGCCGTTCGCGAGCTAAACTATGTGCCCAATGAGATCGCGCGCAACTTTAAAGCGCAAAGTTCAAAAATTGTCGCTCTCATCCTGCCCACCATCCACCATCCATTCTTCTCCGAATTCGCCTTTCACATGGAAAAACATTTAAATGACCTGGGTTATAAGTTGATGCTTTGCAACTCCAACTTTGAAGTTGAAAAGGAGAAAGCGTTTATTGAATTGCTCAACAAGAACATCATTGACGGTCTCATCTTTATCTCCAACAGCGACATCGACGAATATATCACGCCCGACATGTTAGTCGTCGCCATCGACCGCCATTTCACCCATGAACGCGCCTTTATTGCTTCCGACAACTTTGGCGGCGGCCGGCTGGCAGCGGAAAAATTACTGGCGGCCGGATGTAAAAAACCGGCATACATTGGTGGATTCCCGCCTGTGAACACGGAGGTTTTGCAGCGCAAAGATGGATTTTTATCTGTTATGCAAGCCGAGCAAGTCGAATATGTCGTCTATGAAGAGCCGCACACCCTGCATAATGAAGCCGCGTTTGTCAAGGGTTTTGCCGCTGGGCACCCGGATGTCGATGGCGTTTTTGCCATAACCGACATGCTGGCTCATCTGCTGCTCGCCCATTATCAAGACATCGGCCGGCGTGTCCCGCACGATGTCCAGGTCATCGGGTTTGACGGCATCCGCTATTTCCAAACCCAGCCGCGTAATCTATCAACCATTCGCCAGCCTGTCGAGCAATTAGGCGAATTGGCGGCTGAACGGATCGTGACCATCATTGAAGGAGGGGTCCCGCCCAAAAGAACGATACTGCCGGTTTCTTTTTTGCAAGGGCAAACCACCCGGTAATCTAAAAACGGCTAGCCCCTGAAATCGCCAGGGCCACCCTATTCGGTTGATAGCTTTATGTCTCTAACTTTTGATTTTGGGCAAGGTTCATTCAAAAACTGGCTAATCGCCGAAACGGCCTTTACTGTCCAAAATATACCCAAAATCGAATCCATATTTGCTCAAGGAAACGGTCGTTTTGGCATCCGCGCCGCCACCGAGGAAACTTATGTGGAAGAGCGGCGGGGCATGTTTGTCTCCGGCACCTTTAACCGGCCGCAGGGAGAGCATGAAGTTCCCGAACTACCAAATGCCGCCGATCTCACCGGGCTTGCCATCTATGTGAACAATTGTCGTTTTTCCCTGGATACAGGTCGGGTGATCGCCTACCGGCGCTGGCTCAATTTAAAAGAGGGCGAACTGCACCGCAAAATTGAGTGGCGCAGCCCTGAAGGCGATGTCATTCGCTTACGAATTCGCCGGTTCGTTTCTTTACACGACCACCATTTATTTGCTTCACAAATAACGATTGAGCCGCTCCGGAATGGCATCAATATCACCATACGCTCCGGAATTAACGGCCGTGTTACCAACAGCGGCGTCCAGCATTTCGTCGGCGGAGAAATGCGTTTTTTTGATCGCAAAATCGGACTGCTGCACCAGGCAACCAGTGAATCAGAGATTGAGTTCGCTCATACCGTGGCCACCAATTTTTTTCTAAATGAGCAGGAGGTGTTTCCGGAAAGGGAACTGCATATTGGGCGACGTGATCTGTCCATCATTTACCGCTTAGACCTGCCCGCCAATCAACTCCTTACCATCGAAAAGCAGGCCAATGTGTTTACTTCGCGAGACAAAGATCTTGGTGAACCGGCCAGTATCGTCGATTTGAAGCAAATAGCCAAAGCGCATATGGAAACCGGTAGCAAGCGCAGATATGCCGTTCATTTTGCCGCTCACCGCACGGCGTGGCATAAATTTTGGCAGAGACATGATATTCAAATTGACTCAACCAACCCATTCGACCAGCTTGCCGTCCGCTTTGCCCTTTATCACCTGCGAATTATGAGCCCGGTTCATGATGACAGAATGGGCATCGGGGCTAAAGGGTTGACCGGCGAAGATTACAAGGGGCATTCATTCTGGGACACGGAGATCTATATCCTGCCCTTTTGGATGTTGACCCATCCTCCCATTGCCCGGTCGCTGCTCACCTACCGTTATCACCTTCTGCCAGGCGCGCAAGCCAAGGCCCGTAAACACGGCTACCAGGGAGCCATGTTTCCCTGGGAATCGGCCTGGATAACTGATGGTGAAGTGACACCGGAATGGGGCAATGTCGATCATCATACCGGTGAACGGGAAAAAATCTGGACCGGCTTCCTCCAGCAGCATATCTCGGCCGATATTGCGTACGCTGTCTGGCAATATTTTCTGGCCACAGGCGACCAAGATTTTATGGATGCTTATGGTTACGAGATCATCTTCTCCACGGCCGATTTCTGGCAATCACGCCTTGAACGGCAGGCGTCCAAACAGCAGTTTCACATCAACAATGTCATTGGCCCGGACGAGTATAAAGAACACGTCCATAATAATGCCTTCACCAACACGATGGCCGGCTGGAATATGCAGTTGGCGCTCAATCTGTTTTCCAAATTAGCGCAAGAAAATCCTCGACTGCTGGCGCAGCTCAGCAAAAAACAAGACCTGGCCACTATTTGCCGCTCGATCCGCCAAAAACTGCCCTATTTTTATGTGCCCGGCCCCAATCAACAAGGCTTAATACCTCAAGACGACACCTACCTGTCCCTCCCGGAACTACCCGATCTGCAAAAATTTAAGAACGCTGACTCGGTGCTCACCATTTTCAAAACATACAGTATGCCGGAGTTAAGCCAATACCAGGTGTCCAAACAAGCCGATCTCATTCTGCTCTTCCTGTTGTTCCCTTCCCGTTATATTCCAGATCTACAGCAAAAAAACTTTGACTATTATGAATCAAGAACCTTACATGATTCTTCCCTGAGTTATGCCATGCATAGCTTATTGGCCGTCCGCTTAGGCCATCAGCGACTGGCTTATGAACTCTGGCAGAAGGCTTCCCAGGTCGATTTAAGTCAGAACATGGGCACATCCAAGGGGGGCATCCATGCAGCGGCAATGGGCGGCATTTGGCAGGTTGTCGTGGCCGGTTTTGGCGGGCTGCAAATTCAAGGGGACAGCCTGGCTATTTCACCCGATTTACCGCATGCCTGGCAGCGGCTAGCCTATGAGTTTACCTATCAAGGACACCATTTTAAAGCAATCATCGATCGTGGGAAGTTGCACGTGGAATGCCTGGAGATGGCTGATGGGCCGCAACAAATAACTATCAACGGCCAATCGGTGGAATTGAGCATAGGACCACTTCCATTACTCCATGATAATCAACAAGCTACATAACCCTCTCTCATCCATGAATAAGTTAGTTGACAGCCTGGTTTCCAAACTAACGCTTGAAGAAAAGATCCGCATCTGCGCCGGCAAAGGCTTCTGGCATACCGTCGATATTGCAAGATTAGGCATTCCCAGCATCAAGATGAATGATGGACCACATGGCGTGCGCGCGACAGAGAGCCCCGACATCATCGTCACGGATAATGAGGGGGCGACATGCTTTCCTACGGCCAGTGCTCTGGCCTCTTCCTGGGATGAATCATTGATTGCCGAAGTGGCTGATGCCATTGCCCTTGAAGCCAGCCACCATGGCGTTCACCTGTTACTGGGTCCCGGCGTCAATCTAAAGCGGTCTCCGTTGGGCGGCCGAAATTTTGAATACTTCTCGGAAGACCCATATCTGACATCGACTTTGGCAACCGCTTACGTGGCCGGTTTACAAGCCAGGGGTGTTGGGGCTTGTTTGAAACATTTCCTCTGTAATGAACAAGAAACTGAACGCATGACCATAGATTGTGTCGTCGATAAACGCGCCATTCATGAAGTCTATACCCAACCCTTTGCCGCATGTATTAAGGAAGAAAAACCGGCAGCGATTATGCTGGCATACAACAAAATAAACGGGGAAAACATCTCCGAGAGTCAAGCAATTGTAAAAGATTTGCTGCGCAAATCATTAGGGTTTCAAGGCGTCGTGATATCTGATTGGGGCGCGGTAGATGATGGGTTCAAGGCAATGGAAGCGACAGTGGACCTGGATATGCCTCAAATGGGATCATCCCAATTTGATTCGCTTTTAGCCCTCTATCAGCAAGGCCGGATCAATGAAAATCAGCTCAACTCTCGCGTACGGCGCATCCTGTCCATGGTCATTAAACTGGCCCAGAGTAGCAAGAAAACTGAAATCAATTTTGCAGCCCATTTTCAAATCGCCAGAAAAGCAGCGCAAGCGTCGATTGTCTTATTGAAAAACGATCTTAAGCTGCTGCCGCTGCCGTTAACATTGGATGCAATTGGAGTCGTGGGCAGCCTCTTTAAAAAACCAAGAATTCAGGGTGGGGGAAGCTCCAAAGTATTGTCCCACCACACCGTCACCCCGGCCGATGCCCTGGCTCAAAGAATACCCGGCCTTAAAGTGGACTTCGCCCCCGGATACATGGTAAATGCTTCTGTGATAGATGATGATCTAACGGCCGAAGCGTTGGAGGTCGTGCGTCGCAACGAGGTCAATCTCCTGTTTCTAGGCCTGCTGGAACATGAAGAGACGGAAGGCAAAGACCGCATTTGCTATACCCTTTCGCAACAGCAGCAGCAGTTAGTTGAGACGCTACTCAACGTGGACCCTCACCTTATCGTTATTCTCAATAATGGCACAGCCGTCACATTTTCGGCAATCGACCGGGTGCAGACGCTTGTCGAATCCTGGTTGTTAGGCTCAGCGATGGGAGAGGCGTTAATAGATGTTCTGTTCGGGCAGGTCAACCCATCCGGCAAGCTTTCGGAAACCTTCCCCCTTCACCAACAAGATTTCCCTTTAGGAACCCGCAAAAAAAGTTCGCACAATCAGATACAATATAGCGAATCAATCCTGGTTGGCCATCGCTACTATGACTATAAGGGGCTGCCGGTCGCCTTCCCTTTCGGGCATGGTCTCTCCTACACGGAATTTGCTTATCACAATCTCACCCTGACAGCGGCAAAAATGACGGCCGATCAAACGGTGAATGTCACCTTTGACATTCAAAATGTGGGGTCAAGAGCCGGCAAAGAAGTCGCTCAACTGTACATTGAGCATCTGAATCCCGACATCTTGAAGCCGCCGAAGACCCTACGCAAATTCAAGAAAGTCGATCTTCAGCCCGGTCAAAAAACGGCCGTCACCTTTCAACTGAACCAGGAAGATTTTCAATACTACCATGACCGATTCGAGCGCTTCTTTGTCGATCGCGGGAAATACAACATTCACATCGGCCGTTCATCCCGCGACATCATCTTAACTCAGCCAATCGAGATCATCAATTCCGAGGAAATAAACAATTTCATCATAACCCGGCTCGACAAATATTCCATTGGCAAAGATTTTTTAGCCACCGAACATTCCAAAAAAATATTTGAACAGATATTTGGATTCCTGAAAGATACGGATCTCTACGACATTATTCTCGATATGCCGCTAAATTCCCTGCACCGCCTATTCCCACAACTGATTTCCCGGCAGCAAATTGAAGAATTGCTAGACCGATTAAAAGAATAGTTGGATAAACCTCGTAACCGCGAAATCCTTTTCGCGCTCTTGTAACGAGGAATGGAATCCTCGGTTACGTTTACCCCTTTATTTTGTAAAGCTTAATAAGCGGTCGCTACAAACCAATAAGTCATCCTACGATGAATCATAATTCGTTCATTTCCACATGGTTGACAATGACTTGCGAGAAAACATCTTCAAAATCATCCAGGGAAAACCGCCCTGCACCGATCACCAACGTATTCGCTGTACCGGCCGCCACCCCATATCTGGCTGCTTTAATCAAATCAAATCCACGTGAAAAACCAACCGCCAATCCGGCCACCATACAATCGCCCGACCCCACGGCACTTTTGGCCGCAACCTGTGGGGCTTGCACATGAACGGCCGTTTTCTCTTTAGCTACAATCGCCCCTTCCTCACCCATGGATAACACCACAATCGTTTCGTACCGTTTGGATAGTCCAACCGCCGCCCCGGCAAACTCCGTAAGCGTTGTCAACTCCCGTTTCGCCAATATGGATACCTCCGTTTCATTGGGCTTGACCAGGAATGGTTTCGCCCGCACGCCCTGTAGCAGCGCATCATTGCTGCTGTCGAGGAACGCGGGCACATGGGCTTCGTGGGCAATATGGATGAGCTGCGCGTAAATATCCGGCGGCACACCGGGGGGAATACTGCCGGAAAGGGTGACGGCCGTTGCCCCGCCCACAATCGCACGAAAATGTTCCAGCATATCCGCCACTTTTTCCGGCGGCACCATATCCCCCTTCTCATTGATCTCAGTCACGACATGATTGCTGCTGTCCAAAATGGCTGTGCAAGTGCGCGACTCAAAATCCGTGTAAACAAAATCGAAGGTAAGGCCTTCGTCTTTCAGTCCGTTTTCGATAAACTGCCCCGCCGTGCCGCCTACCCAACCCGTGACCATAGGTTTCTCACCCAACTGTTTCAACGCGCGAGCCACATTACAGCCTTTGCCGCCGGCTAATGAATGAACCACATCTGATCGATGAATATGACCGGGTTGGAAAGAATCGACCACAATTGTTTTATCAACAGCAGCATTCAAATTTACACAAAGAATCATGCGTTTCTTTGACCCGCTTTCCCGGCCGCGCCTAAAAACCGCAGCCGTTCCCGCACCACTTCAATCTGCGCTTCCCTGGCCGGCCACAAATATTTGCGTGGATCGACGAGTTCTGTATCGACAGACAATATCTCACGCACCGCCCCGGTGAATGCCTTGCTCAACTGTGTTGCGATATTGACCTTTGCTAAACCCAGCTTGATGCCTTGAGCAATATCGTTGTCATTGACGCCGGAAGAACCGTGCAGCACCAACGGTGTATCTACGCGCTCTCGAATGGCTTGCAGCCGTTCTAAATCTAGGGAGATGGATTTATCTTTAAGACCATGCACCGAACCCAGGGCGATGGCCAGCGTGTCGACGCCGGTAGCGTTGACAAATTGTTCAGCCTGATCGGGGTCTGTCATATGGATGCCGGCGGGGTCCAGGTCCGCACCATCCGGTTTGGGCACCTCGCCAATTTCCGCTTCCATGCAAACACCCCGTGAATGGGCAATTTCGCGCAATCGTTTTGTGGTGGCGATGTTTTCAGCAAAAGGCAGTTCGTCGCCATCAAACATGACAGAAGTGAAGCCAAGGGCAATGGCCTGTAGGACCTCGTCTTCATTGGCGTGATCCAGGTGCAAAGAGACAGGGACCGCGACACTGTTGGCCGCCACCTGGCCCAAGGCTGCCATATATTGCAGCCCCAGAATTTCGCAGCCATTGCCCACATACCGTAGAGCACGATGGCTCACTTGAATGATCACGGGCGCGTTTTCAGCCTGTGCGGCGAGGACGATGGATTGCATTTGTTCCAATGTGTTAGCGTTAAAAGCCCCGATGCCATACCTTTGCTGGTGGGCATCTTGTATCCAGGGCAGGATGTTTTGTAGGGCCATATCAGGAATCCCTCTGCTTGTATGGTTGATTTGTGGCGATAAAGTTTAATGCCTCCGCTAATCTTGGTTGTGCAGTTGTGCCGCCGGCCGCCTGGGTAGAAAGGGAACCGCAGGCCAGGGCAAGTTGTAGGCTTTCGGCCAGGGACCATTGCTTGATAAAGCCGTATAAAAACCCTGCATTGAATGAGTCGCCGGCCCCTACTGTGTCCACGATATCGACGGGAAACGGCCGTTTCCGAATCACCTCATCCCCTTGCTTTACCAGCCCACCTTCAGCCCCCAATTTCACCGCTAATGTGGGCACCAAATCTGCCAGGCAGGTTAATGAATCTTCCAGGGTAGCGCAGCCCGCCAACCGGCATGCTTCCGCCGCATTAGGCAGAAGCACATCACAATGGGGCAGGATGCTTGCCGCCTGCCACTGTTCCTTCGGGTCCCAGTTGGTGTCGAGGGATGTGGTCCCATGATGGTCGTGGGCGGTTGCAAACAAATCGGGCAATCCGTCTCGCAAACCATCGAGTAAAAAGTAACTGCCGACATGAAGATGGCGCGCCTGCCCGATTAACCCACGGTTGACTTGCTGTGGTTTCAAGGCGGCAATCGTCCCGGAATAGGTGAGGATCGCCCTGTCACCATCCGGTTTTGCCAAAATGAGCGTGAATCCGGTTTGTAAGGCAGGGTCAACAATGCAGTGGCTGGTGTCAATACCTCGTTTCTGCATCGCGTCTAACATAAAACGGCCGTAACCATCATCACCGACAACCCCAATAAAAGCCACCTTCAACCCCAGCCGGGCCGCCCCACATGCGGTAATAACAGAAGAAGATCCAATGGTCAGATCCGCGTGTTCAACCATTTTTTCCACCTGGCCGAAAACGGGCGTTACATCCGAGCCTCTTAAAATGATGTCGGGGTTGATTTCCCCAATGACCAGGATATCAAACATCTCCAATCTACTCCTGAACCTTATAGGCACGTAAGCCGCCCAATCTTACCGGTGATAAGCTGAATCCGGCTTCATCCAATTCATCGGGTCTCTCGGAAAAGTAGAGTGGGCGGCGGGCTACATGTTCAGAGACAAAATCAATGACGGAATCGGCGACGCCATCCTGGTCATCTGCCGGGTAGGTTTCGATAAACATCAGATCATCTCGCCCTTGCTGCAACACAGCAGCAAAATAATAAGGATAAAGCATATCCCAGTCGGTGAACAGGATCGCGTTTTCCGGTAGTTCAGCGGTAACGGCCGTTGCCATTGCGCCAACAAATTCGTCATACACCGGGTATTCATCAAACGTAAAAGGATTTTCCCCGGCAGCAATAGCCGCCGTTTGAGGTTGGAAAGCCGGCCAGCCGGCCAACAAAATCAAAGCGGCAAGGCACACTTCAATGATAGTTTGGCCATATCGTTTGATCGGTTCAGAATCACTTTTGGCTGACAAAGCCGCGACCCCATCCACCACACCGCCCATTCCCGCCATTCCCATCAGAACCAGTAAAAGATAGCTTGGAATATAAAAAACATACAGATCCCAAATGGCATAATGAAAGAAATATAACAGTTGAATGATCAGGGCGAGCAGCAGGAATACGGCCGTTTTCCACTGCTTAATCATAAGCGTTACCATCCCCACAAAAGCCAGAACAATCAACAACAATGGCAGTTGGTTGGGCAGGTTTTCCCAGTAATCGCCGGCTTGTTGCGAAAAGACACTGGTTTCCCACATAAACGTTTGAAACTGCCTCGCTCGCCAGCCCCAGAAAAGCCGTTCAAAAGCACCATCTATTTGCTGGGCTGATAAGCCCCACGCGGAGCGTGACGGACCAATTACGGAGGTGAAATAACTCGCCGTAGGATTATACCAATCCATCAGCAGGAAAAGGGAAATCGTCATCGCCAGGCCAACCAGTGCACCCAGAACAGGCGCCTTTAAGTTAGCAAGCAACCCTCTAATTTCTCGTCTCCAATCCCCGATCTTGCCTGTGGGCAGTAATAGAAACAGAAGCACAGCCGGCGCTAAAAGCAGCACACTCATATGCACACCCAGGCTCAAACCGCCGAGAACACCGGCAATGAAAAGTGCACGTTGGCTACCATGGACACGCCACCACAACAGCAAGGCAATGATCCAGATCATACAGGCGGCGCCGGATGTATACACTTCAGCAATCACCGCTTGTGACCAAAAAGTCGGCGAAACGGCAAAGGTTAACGCGCCGGCAAATGATAGGAGCCGATAACGGGTCAGTAGACGCCCGGTAATGGTCACCCCGGCTACGGCCCCGGCCGCCATCACGGCCGAAAACAGATTGACGCGATACGCCAATTCCCCCGTTGGCAGAAACGTAAACAACCGGGCCAGGGTCAGGTAAACAGGGTAGCCGGTGGGGTGGCTGTGACCCCATAAATAAGCCAACGTTTGGAACTCGCCGCCATCTCCAGCCAGCAGGCCGGAGGTTAGGGTGCGCACATAAATCAGCAGCGCCACCCCTCCGGCAAGAACGGCCGCAGCCCAGTCCCACCGGCCGATAATGGTCGGATTGGTGGCTGCCCGGGCGTCATTGGTGGAGGAAATCGGGTAAGTAGTCACGTTGGACCTCTGCCATTTCATCAAACATGGCTCGGATTTCGGCTAAGGAACAAACAGCGGCTGTCAGCGGGTCCAGCATGAGGGCATGGACGGCCGCTTCTCGATTCTGCTCCAAAACGGCCGTCGCTACCAGATCGTGAAATGCCATATGCTGCGCATCTAACGCGGCCAGGTGAGTGGACAACGGCCCAAAGTGCGTCGGTTGCACCCCTTTTTTATCCACCAAACAGGCGACCTCCACCACACCATCGTGGGGTAAATTGTCAATAAGCCCCGTGTTTAAGACATTGCCATAAATAACGGCGGGCTTTCCGGTTTCCATACCCTCAATGATCGTGGAAGCAAACTCAGGGCCTCGTTTCATCACATATTCTTCCGCGCCGGATAGATAATTTCGCAGTTCCTGCGCAGCCTCGTCAAGCCAGGCCGGCCAGTTATTAGCATAAAAACCGCTTTCGCCACGATACTCTGATCGCGTATATTTCTCAATCAGATCCGGGCGTTTGCGGAAATAACCCGTGTATTCGGAGGTATGACCGCTCGATTCCGTCACAAACGCGCCCAAATGCTTCATCATTTCAAACCGGACGGGATCTTGTTCATAAATATTAGGGTGTTCAATGATCCGTTGGTTGAGAACCGGATATAAATCCTGCCCGTCTCGTTCAAGTTTGGTGAACCAGGCCAAATGGTTGATGCCTGCCGCGCGCCAATCAATGTCGTCCCAGGGGATGTCGAGATATTCAGCCAACTGGAAGCTGGTATGTTGGATGGAATGACACAACCCAACAATTGGCAGCCCGCCGGCTCGCACGCCTGTAAGGACGGTCAGCGACATCGGATTGGTATAATTCATGACCAGCGCGTGCCCTGCCAATCGTTTTATATCGGCGAGGATATCAATCCAGGACGGCAGCGTGCGCAGAGATTTGAACAAACCGCCGGGACCGATGGTGTCTCCAATGCATTGATCGACCCCATATTTCAGCGGAATATCGTAATCATGGCGCACGTTTTCCCGTCCCGCCACTTCAATTGTATTGATCACGTAATCGCTGCCCGGCAATACGGATGAACGGTCGGTACCGGCTTCAATTGCCCATTTTCGGCCGCTTCGTTCGACCAAAAACTCAGCCATTTGGTGGGCCAATTCCAACCGCCCGGCATGGATATCGACCAGGGCAAATGTACCTTCGTCTAATCCTGGCGTACATAAAATGTCGGTCATGATTTCGGCAGCAAAGACCGCACTACCGGCGCCGATAATCGTTACTTTTGTCATAAGTTTCACCTTATAGATATTTTTAATTGATGCGAAAAAGATCGCCGGTGCGTCCAAACGAAAACAAGTAAAGCCGCTAATGATGCCCATCCGGCCAATTGGAAAGCCGAAACGGGGCCGGATGCATCATACATGTAACCACCGGTAAAGGCGCCAAGAGCAGAGCCTAAGCCCAGAACGGTTCCATTAAAAACACCTTGAGCCGTCGCACCTAATCCGGGTGGGGCGATTTCATCTGCGTAAGCCACACCCGCTGCCCACATCGCAGAAAATGTGAGGCCATGGAACAAACTGATGAGCAGCACCTGCCAGGAAGCTGTCATATTGGCATAAGCAAACGAACGTAGCACCATGAAGAATAGCGAGAGTGCCAGTAAGAAAGGAGCACCCCACTTCAGCAGCTTGCGCGAATTCAAAAAGATAGGTATCTCACTGATCGTCGCTATCGTCAGCGTTAATCCCATAATGGTACGGCTTGTGCCAAGCTCATCTAAATATAAGAAGAGATAGTTCAAGAAGATACTCAGACACAACCCTTCAATCAACACAACCGCTAAAAATAACAGCCAACGCCGGTTCACCAATAACAAGTGCAGGCCATTCCAGAATTGGCCGTTGATGCTGCTTTGTTGGACGAAGGAGCGCGTGGCAATCCCAAAAAGAAGCAGCATCAAGGCCAGAAAGGTGTAAAAGGCCCAAGATATTCCCGCTTGCTGGATAATCAGCCCGGCAATCGCAGCGGCAATACCCCAGCCATAAGAACCCCATACCCGCTGCCGGCCGTATTCATTCTTGCGCGCTCCTAACTTATGCATCACGGTGTTGTCAACCAACGGAATAATGGGAGCCAGAAAGAATGCGTAAGCAATCACAGTTGGGATGAGCCTGGCAAACGTATTGGCTTGTAATAACAGAAAAACGCTGAGCCACGTTCCGGAAATAGCGACGAGCAGAATGAGACGATATTTTTGCGTGGCATCGGCTATCGCTCCCCAGATTGAGGCGCCAACCAGAGTGATCAACGGTGCTAATCCTGTAAGCAAACCAATCTCTATTCCTGACAGATCCAGTTCTCGATAATAGAGCGTTAAAAAGGGAATCAGGCAGGCAATGGCGGCATAATAAATGAAGTAAAAACTTCTAGCTGTTTTCATTTAATCATCCATTTCTGAAGTTCCTTTGCAGGTGACAGTCACTTTAATTTATTCATTACCTCGATCATCTTACTTTAAAGTGACTGTCACTTTGCGACAATCATTTATGAAACGAGAAGTTAATCATCCGCAGCAGAGAAATCATATTGATTGGGAATTTTATCCGGTTCAAAGCCTTTATTAATGCGCAGTCGTCCCAGCGAACGGTCGCTGACGTATGCAACATAGCCGCGCGCCAGGGCGCGCTTATACGCGTCAGCGATTTGCTCTGACCTGGCCGTGTAGTCTGTCG
>JANQGC010000178.1 GCA_028277515.1 Anaerolineae bacterium | reverse complement strand
GCTAGTACGTTATCTAAACAGAGTTGTACCCAGGTCGGTGGAGCGGGCGACGCATATCCTGGCTGATTCTAAGGCGACCAGGGAAGATTTGCTGTCCTTTTGGGGCGTGGCTGAGGGTAAGGTGTCTGTGCTGTATAGTGGGGTTCATGAACGCTTTGCGCCGGTCAATGACGAGCAAAAGATCAGTGCCGTGCGCCAAACGTACGGGTTGGGGGAACGGCCGTTTGTTCTGGCAGTGGGCACGGTTCAGCCGCGCAAAAATTACCAGATGTTGATTCGCGCGTTTGCCAAGGTAGCGGAGCATTTTGCGCACAACCTGGTGATCGCCGGGGGAAAGGGCTGGATGATGGAGGAGATGACGGCCGAGGTGGGACGTCGGGGATTGTCCAGGCGGGTGTTTTTCATCGGTTTTGTAGAGGATGAGGATCTGCCGGCGCTGTACAGCGCGGCCGATTTGCTGGCTTTCCCCAGCCTGTACGAAGGGTTTGGCCTGCCGGTGTTGGAGGCGATGGCCTGCGGGCTGCCGGTATTGCTTTCGGATGCATCCAGCTTGCCCGAAGTGGGTGGCCAGGCGGCGATGATGCTATCTCCAAATGATGAGGCTGGTTGGGAAAGAGAAATGATGCGTTTACTGGGGGATGGGGAGCGGAGAAGCCAGATGCGCGCAATAGGATTTGCCCAGGCCCGGAAGTTTCGTTGGGGGACGGCGGCCGAACAGTTATTGAATATTTATGAACGCTTGACAAATGCTTCATAAGTAGACATAATAACTTTAATAGACATAATAAGCGGACATCTTCGTGTAGTGGATAATTCAGGAGCCATCATCGGTCGATTTGTTATCGAAGGGTCGTTTAGTCTAACTAATTTTTATTTGTAGTACCAAAATTGAATAGCGTCATTGTCAATTTCAGTCTGCTGTAGAACAAACTTTCCAGTTTGTTCCCCGCGCAAAAAAGGCTTTTTGCTTTACAGGCGCAAGCTAGAAAGCATGCGCTACATGGTCATTAGAATTTATTGAAGTGTAACGATGTTCCTGGGTGAGTATCAACTGGTCATTAATGAAAAAGGAAAGCTGAGGCTGCCCCGGCCATTCAGTCCTTATTTGGCGGCCGGGTTGGTGATCACGCGCGGGTTTGAGCAAAATTTGATCCTCTTTCCTAAACAACATTGGCAAGTTGTGGCCGGTGAGGTTTTGGAGCAGTCGATTTTTCGCAGTGAGAGCCGGGCGATGCGCAGGCGGCTGTTTTCCAATGCGGCCGAATTGACCCCGGACCACCGCGGGACCATCAGGCTGCCGGAGCGTTTACGAGCATTCGCGGGTATTGAGGGGACGGCCATGGCGACGGGTATGTTTGAATTCGTGGAGATATGGAATCCTGATCAGTGGCAGCGGGTTAATCTTGAAACTCAGGAAGGGGTATTAGCGTAGCACAAATTGTCTAATTTGTGCTGGTGGAAAGAGGCGCGATCAGGACGATTCCAAAGTCGCCAATTATCGTACCGTAACCGCGAAATCATTTTCGCGCTCTAGCGTATGCACAAGAACGCGATTGTGAAATCGCGGTTACGAATC
>JANQGC010000110.1 GCA_028277515.1 Anaerolineae bacterium | reverse complement strand
CTTTTTAATCTCTTTACCTTTGCCGGCGCCAACAATTGCCAATCTACAATCTGGCATTTCCGAGCAAATGAGAGGGAAAATCTCCAAAACAAGAAAGGTGATCGCATCGACATTATGGAAAACATCTAAATTTCCCACAAAAATAAGATCAAATTTTCTCTGCGCGTTTTCTATTGGAAAAAACATTTGCAAATTGACACCATTCGGAATGACGGAGAGGTTGCCGATGTTGCAGCTTTGAAAAATATATTGTTTATCATTATCAGAGATGAGCCAGCTTTCTTCCGCCCAACCAGCAACCTGGCACTCAAACTTGGCAATGCGATTTTGCTCCACCTTGTGGATGAATCGGGAAATCATTGACCGGTAAGGTAATGATTTCAGGATTTCTTGCGATATAGCATCCGTTAAATCCACAATTCGATAATAATTTTGTTTGTTTGCAAAATACGGAGCCATACGAAACAAGTGAATATAGACGGCCGAAAACTTGTTATTTTCGATGAGCCGTTCGATCAACCGCTTCATTTTACTCGATCGATAATACTCAACTTGCAGAGGTCTTCCTCGCCAAAAATTTAGAATTACAGAAAGAACGGAGCGCCAAACAGGTAGATAAACAAAATGAACGTTTTCACATATGTCTGTAATCGCCTCGCTTCCTATTAACTCCCTTTGCTTTGCGTAAAAGGAGACAAGGGTTATTTCATGGTTCTTGCTGAGCTGGATCAATAGATTGTACGTTCTTAACCTATCGCCTCTATCTGGCGGCCAGGGCAGCCGTGATGTTAGAAACAGCAACTTCATCAGTGATTTAGGCAGTCGATTTGATTAATCTTTCCTAAAGACGCGATTCATCGCCTGCACGATTCCTGCCGGTAAATAAACATTCCGTGCCCAGAAATCGTATATCGGGCCAAGCGTTCGTTGGCGATAAAGGAATCTTCCGGGTATTGAATCCCGCGCAAAAAGACCAACCTCCTCCTCAATTTCCTCAAGGATATGCATCACCTGCGCCGAATTGTGTTTATCGTAATCTGCGAAGGCTGGGTTTCGCCAATATCTTTCATCCCCTATGTGAAATGTCAAATGCTCTCTTTTAAATTCTCGAAACCTTTGGGCATAAGCATCCATATTAGCTAAAAGGCCAAGCCCAACTCTGCTTGCTCCAACGCATAGTTCATGCAACTTAAAATTCGGATATAGCTCTCTCTTAAAAACAAAACAGTCCCACCCACGATGGGCAACACCCGGCTCGGCTAACATCGCCGGAACTTCCTCAATATCTTTATAATGGCTTGGGATCGTTCTTCTATTGATGACAAAAGCGTCAAACCCTGCGTGAATGAAATCATTCACCGCAAGATAGAAATGAGGCTTTAGCCCAATATCCACATTGGTATATATCAAAAAATTCGCATTACCGGACACCTCATACACTCTATCCAAAATATCTCTCAGCAAGGGCAGTTTGCGAATATGATGGAATTTCCCAAAATCAAGAATTGACCGGTCAAGGTTTGATGTTCGGCAAAATCCTTGTGGAACTATCGACATATCTTCCACATATTGCGCTGTGAAAAGGCTCACCTCCACTTTTCCGCTGGCGAATAATTGGGCATTCCGCATGGTTTCAAACGTGATGGGTTGAGCCACATATAGATCCGATGTCTGCGGCACTTTTATTGGATTGATGATGTGCGCAAATTTATTCAAAATCATTACCTGCAAAGCGCGATTCAATTCTCCTTGGGCCTGGCGCTTATTTTATCCCAACCCTACGCGTAACAATAATAGCCGAAATCATTGGCACACTTATTTATCACTTCTTGCCCCGATCACATCAAACTTTTTGATTGGGAATGAAAGATAATTGGCACACAAAATAGCCCTTTACAAATGGTTATGGCACAATAATCCGCATTAACTATGAATCTGGCACGACGTAGTATCACTTCCATGTCTTGGAACTTTGCAACTAACTTAGCGGTCGTTGGTCTACTCGCTGTGCGAATGTTATTGTTAACCCGTTGGCTAAGTCCGGAAATTTTTGGAACTTATGCCTTTGCATATGCGATTGTTGTGCTTTCCGCTATTATTCCCAGTTTTGGCATGGGTCAGGCCTTTATACACCGCACCTCTGAGACTGAAAATGAACAGAAAGCAGCGGCCGTTCATTTCACGCTGCGTCTGATCTTTACAACAATTTGGGCCACTCTACTCCTGGCTATTACATGGTTGCTTGCAGATGGCGACCTCCAAACCACTCTTCTTGTCATCATACCCGCCTCATTTGGTATTCAGATGACCCAAACCCCAAGCTTGATTCTCAGGAGAAGGGTGGTTCATAGACGATTGGCAACGGCCGATTTTATCGAGGTCATTTTAACATCTATTTTTGCGTTGACCCTGGCCTGGCGCGGCGCAGGGATATGGGCACTCTTAGCGACAGACATTATTTCCGTAACAGTCAAAATTTCCACCCTGTATCTATATCGACCGGTTTGGAAGCCAAGAATAAAATGGGATAAGAACTTGATTCGCTATTACCTGCAATTTGGCAGTCGCGCCTTAATTGCCGATGCATTGTCTAACGCTTTAGACCGCGTTGACGATCTCTGGACCGGAATATTTTTAGGCCAAACCGCTCTTGGCATTTACTCGCGCGCCTATGCATTTGCTACCTACCCCCGCAAACTTATCGCCGCACCAATAAATGCGGTTGCCGGCGGCATGTATGCTGAACTTAAGGACGATCATTTACGTCTCTCTCAAGCATTTTTCCGCACCAATGCATTTCTTGTTCGCGCCGGATTTCTCTTAGCTGGCGCGCTGGCCGTCATTGCTCCGGAATTAATTCAAATCCTGGGCCAACAATGGCAGGATATGTTAATCCCCTTTCGGTTGATGCTGCTTTTTATTCTTCTGGACCCCATTAAACTAACGATTGGTTTACTGTTCATGGCAGTGGGCAAACCTGACCGGCTTGTTCAAGTCAGAGCTTTCCAATTGCTTGTTTTAATAATTGGCCTATCGCTATTAGGAACCGCTTTAGGGGTAAATGGAGTCGCATTGGCAGTTGACATTATGCTTTTATTCGGCATCGTCATCATGCTTTACCGGGCGCGAGAAATTGTAAAATTTTCAATCAAAAAGTTATTTATTATTCCGCTGCTTGCTATTGGAGTTGCTTTAACAATGCTATATATATTAGAAATAATGGTCGAATTACAACCATTCTGGCTCAATGGATTCGTTAAACTTGTTTTATTTACTGCAACCTATTTGGCGATTTGGCTGGCCATTGAGCGGGGAGAAGTCCGTCAAATGTTCCTGGCGCTGCAAAAGCTTCGCCAGGCTCAAGAGTAAACAGGTCCAACTATGCGAGTTTTTGTATTGACAACTGGCCGTTCAGGGTCCTCTACGTTCGCTAAAGCATGCAGCCACATCGAAAATTATTCCGTTGGTCATGAATCTCGTATGCGCTCAGGCAGCCAACAAAGGCTCAATTATCCCGAGCGGCATATTGAAGTGGATAATCGTCTTTCCTGGCTGCTCGGCCGTCTGAATGACCAGTTCGGTGATGACCCATTCTTTGTACACCTGGTTCGGGAACGAACGGCCGTAGCAGAAAGCTATTATCAAAGGCGACTCGGCCGCAACAGCATCATCCGCGCCTATGTCTTCGGCATCCTATACCAGGAAAAAGTCACCCTGGCCGATTGTCTTGACTATTACGATACTGTAAACAGCAACATTGAGTTTTTCCTTAATGATAAGTCGAAGAAAATGTTGTTTCATTTGGATCAAGCTGAAGAAGATTTTCAAACATTTTGGGAAAAGATCGGGGCACAGGGTAATCTTCAAGCGGCTTTAATGGAGTGGAAAGTTCCTTACAACAAAACCGGATCTGAGGGCGCAGAAAAAAATGAACTGTTCCATGCGTATGAAAAAATTAAACGGTTGGCGCGCCAATTGCCTGATTTTTTGAAAAATGTTTGATTCCCCCGCCAATTTGCCTCGCATTTCCTTCGGCATGATAGTTCTAAATGGAGAGCCTTTCATTCGCTACAACCTGCGCGCTTTATATCCGTTTGCTCATGAAATTATAGTTGTTGAAGGAGCAGTAAAAGCCGCTGCTCCTATTGCTACCCAGGATGGACATTCTACTGACACCACCCTGGAAACATTAAAAAGATTCAAAGAACAGGAAGACCCCTACGATAAGATAAAAATCATTACCAGGAACGGTTATTGGCGAGAAAAAGATGAACAGTCCCAGGCTTTTGCCAAAATCGCAACGGGTGATTATCTCTGGCAAATTGACGTTGATGAATTTTATATGCCTGAAGACATGCAAACGATTATTGAACGATTGGCTGAGCCACCAAAAATTTCGGCCGTTTCCTTCATCCAACTCTCCTTCTGGGGAGGATTCGATTACATATCGGACGGATGGTACCTTCACCAGGGTGGCAATCATATTCACCGCGTATTTCGCTGGGGTATAGGCTATCGTTATTCCACACACAGGCCCCCAACGGTTCTAAATTCACAAGGCCAGGATGTTCGCTCCATCAATTGGCTTAAGGGGACCGATCTGGCCAGGAAGAATATTTGGATGTATCACTATCCCTTGATTTTTCCCAAACAAGTTCAAGAAAAAAGCAGGTATTACGACGCTGCTAATTGGGTGAAACGCAATAAGATGAGTGCCTGGGCAAATGATACATTTATGAATCTACAGCATCCTTTTCACGTCCACAATGTCTACGATCATGTCAGTTGGCTTGAAAAGTTTGCAGGTGAAAATCCACCCCAAATAAAAAACCTGGCGGCCGATATAAAAAACGGTCGCCTTAAAATTCAAACCAGGCAGACTGATGACATTGAAAAACTGCTACAATCTCCCTTCTATCGAACAGGGCGGTTAATATTAAAAACACTCTCACCGCTAAGGCTATCTGTTTACAAATATGGACGAAAGGTCAAAAGGAAGCTGAGGCTGAATCGACCAATGGTAACATGAAAATTTTGCAGGTAAATTCGACTGATGGAAGAGGAGGTGCTGCCAGGGTGTCGCGGTCTCTTCATCATGCCTATCGCATGCAGGGACATGATTCCCGGCAAATCGTCGGGCATAAACTTGGGAATGATCCACATACGATACCAATCAGACACGATTTAAGCGCCTCATGGCTGCAACGGCCGTTTTGGCGGGCGGAGGACTCGGTTGCTAAAAAGAGATTCAGGGGTGCAAGGTGGCTCAGAAATCTATTGAGGTTTGCCGCAGATCCACAACATATGCGTGATTGGTATCAAGGGCGAGAACCATTCCAGTTCCCGGGCACAAAAAATATATTAAAATTGAGTTCCCCTGTTCCGGATATTCTTCATTTACACAATTTACATGGCCATTATTTTGATCTACGTCAGCTCCCTTTTTTATCAAATCAGGTTCCTACGCTCCTATCTTTACATGACGCCTGGTTATTGAGCGGCCACTGCTCATTCTCGTTCGAGTGTGAACGCTGGAAATCTGGCTGTGGAAGCTGTCCGGACTTGACGATTCCACCCGCCGTTCGCCTGGATGCCACGGCCGAAAATTGGCAGCGCAAAAAGAAAATATATTTACAAAGCCATTATCACATCATTACTCCTAGCAAATGGCTCGCCGATAGGGTTGAGAACTCAATTTTGATGGCCGGATTAACCAGCCTAAGAATAATCCCACACGGCATCAATTTGAATATTTTTCATCCCGGCAGTCAAATAGAGACCCGACAAGATTTAGGCCTTGCCAGTCATACTCCAATTATAATAATGGTGGCCAATGGTTTCCGAGACAATCCCTGGAAAAATATTGGCCAGGCCTACAGTACCTTTAGAAGAATTTCTGAGATCAGGAAAGACAAAAAAATTTTAGTCCTGGCGGTTGGAGATAATTTGCCATCGAAACATATCGGGAATATCGAAGTTCGCTACCTTCCTTACATTCAAAATGAGGAAACGTTGGCCGAATATTATCGGGCTGCGGATATATTTTTGAGCACTTCACGGGTTGAAGTTTGGGGATTGGCGATATCTGAATCCCTGGCCTGTGGAACGCCAGTCATTGCGCCGCACATAGGCGGCATACCTGAGCAAATAAACACCTGGCCTCATGAGCAAGCAAATGGGATTTTGACAAAACCAGGTGATGAAACGAGCATGACCAATGCTATCTTACAGCTAATAGATGATCCGATTCTGATCGACAAACTTGGACAAAACGCGGCTCAATATGCCAGGTCTAATCTGAACTTCGATTCACAAGTGGAAAATACACTCGACTACTACCGTCAAATATTAAATGATTGGAAACCCTATCATGAATGATAATCCTCTTGTATCAATTGTTACCCCATCGTTTAATCAGGGAAAGTTCCTGCGTTCAACGATGGATGCTGTCTTAGGGCAACAACAAGTTGACATGGAATACATCGTCATTGATGGTGGATCGACAGATGACAGTGTTGCCATCATAAAAGAATTTACAAACCATCCCCGTCTCAAATACTGGTGCAGCGAAAAAGATGCCGGCCATTATGATGCCCTCAATAAAGGATTCGCTCAATCTTCCGGTGAGATCATGGGTTGGCTGAATAGTGATGATCTTTATTTGCCCCACACCCTGAGCACCATTTCCAACATTTTCAAAAAATACCCGCAAGTTGAATGGTTAACCACAACCCAGCATATTCATTTTAATAGCAGTGGTGAGATCATTCTCTGTCGCTATGTCGGAGGATTTAGTCAAAAGGCATTCTGGCGCGGAAATAATCTAACCGGCCAACAATGGTTTGGCCGGGCAGTCATTCAACAGGAATCAACTTTTTGGAGACGATCTCTTTGGGATCGAACTGGTGGTTATATTGACACCAGGTATGATTTGGCCGGTGATTTTGAACTATGGTGTCGATTTTTTAAAGATGCCCATCTTTATGCCGTTGATGTTCCTTTGGCAGGGATTCGCAAACATAAAGGGCAAAAAACCGCAACTTCACGAAATCAATACTATAGTGAAGCAAAAAAGGCCTTTTTTAAATGGGGGGGGAAACCGTACGGCCGAATCGAATCAACTATTCGCCGAAATCTATGGTATTTAGTGGGTTATCGCAGCCTGAGAATGGTTCCTCAAATTTTGAGCAAAGCGTTGGTTAAAGCTGGTTTATTTTATCCGGTAAAAGTCATCGGATGGAAAAATGATCAATGGCAAATTTTGACCGATTATGTCGTTTAGAAATTCCTGGAAATCTACCCGTACTGACCCGGTAGCATCGCTTTCAGACGCGCAACCACCATTTCCATAGCGACTTTATTTAAACCGCCTCCGGGAATGATGACATCCGCATACCGTTTACTGGGTTCCACAAACTTTATATGCATCGGCCGAACAGTCTCCAAATATTGCTTAATAACCGAATCTAACGACCTCCCCCTTTCATCCATATCTCGTCGGAGGCGGCGGATAAATCGAATATCAGGATCAGTATCAACAAAGACTTTAATATCCATTAACTCACGTAATTTTCGTCTAGTGAAAATTAGAATCCCATCCACCAAAATAATAGGACAGGGTTCCACGATCACAGTTTCCTCAGTTCTGCGGTGTTCAGTAAAATCATAAACAGGCGCTTGAACCGTTTTTCCTGCCACCAGTGCTTTAATGTGTTTAACCATTAATTTCGTTTCTAAGGAGTTGGGGTGATCGTAATTAAGCAGTGTTCTTTCTTCAAAAGATAATTTAGGTCTATCTTTGTAATAAGCATCGTGAGGGAGATAGGCGATCTGCGATGCTCCAACAGCATCCAGGATCGCCCGGGCAACCGTTGTTTTGCCTGATGCTGTACCCCCCGCAACAGCAAAAACTATAGAGCTTTGTCTTGGCATAATAATCTCATTTTTTGCTAGATTCTAAACCGCCTGAACCATATCGTAACCCCATAATACCCACAAAAAAACCTTGGTCATCTGCCAAGGTTTTTAAAAAAGTGAGCCGACGATGGGATTTGAACCCATGACCCCAGTATTACGAGTACTGTGCTCTACCAACTGAGCTACGTCGGCATACATAGAAAAAGGTTGCAGAGGCATCTTTCGCCACCTGGCAACCTCAAGGAATTATATCCTTTTTCACCTGATAATCAACCCAGGGAAGCTACCGGCCGGCCAGGCGTGCGGCACCATTCTCCCCAGGAGCCAACGTATAATCGCGCTTTCCCAAGACCGGCATGTTCATATGCCAAAATATTCACGCAAGCAGTCACCCCTGAGCCACAGTAAAATGTAAGCTCTTCCTCTACTTTTTGTTTCAATAAATCCTCAAATTGGTTTCTAATCACATCTCGTTGCAAGAAGTTCCCATTATCATCCCAGTTGTTTTGGTAGTAATAATTCACGGCCCCTGGAATATGCCCGGCAACAGGATCAAGTGGCTCACTTTCCCCTTGATAGCGTTCAGGGGCGCGAGAATCGACCAATGTGGCGAGTGTGGGAACCTCATCCATTAACACCAATTGACCTTTCTGAGGTTGGCCATTAAAAATTGCAGGAGGGTTTGTTTCAATCCCTCTTCTTAATGGATACCCCGCTCGAATCCAGGTACTCAATCCACCATCAAGAACGGCCGCTTTATCATGATTCAAATATCGCAGCATCCACCATAAACGAGAGGCAAAAGCGCCACCGGAATCGTCATACACGACCACCTGTACGCCACTGTGTATCCCAAACCTACTAAACAAATCTGTTAACTCCTTTGGTGTGGGCAACGGATGGCGACCATTATCTGTCGCCGGGCCGCCACAAAGATCTTTATCAAGATGAGCGTAAACGGAACCGGGAATATGTCCATCCTTGTAAGCTTCAAATCCCCAACTCGTGTTACTCAGGTCAAATCGGCAATCTACTAACACCAAATTGTCATCATCTAAAATAGCAAACAGATTTTCGGCAGAGATTAAAGTTGAATATTCCATTCTGATAGTATTTCCTCGAAATTGAATAATGATACCAATTGAACATAAAATCAAAAAACTTCTTGACTACGAACACTTGTTCGTGTATAATCCAGAACAAATGAGCGGATTTTCTCAATTTGGATAGTCAAAAAATCAAATAAAAGACATCCAGTATAGCTCAAGGAGTTGATAAATATGAGTGAAGAAATAAAGCTATCACCGCGTCAAGAACGGATGATCAAATACATTCATCACAGCATTGAAGATGAAAGTCGTCCTCCAACAATCCGCGAGATTGGTGGAGCATTGAAGATCAGCTCCACCTCTGTCGTCAATTATAATCTTAACAGATTAAAAGAGAAAGGCCTCCTGGAACGTGATCGCACGGTTTCTCGCGGCTTAAGGCTAACAGATGCGGCTTTTGATATTCTTGGAGTTGACTCCTCTTCGCCAGGCAGAGATAGCACAAACCTTCCCCCTCAACTGCAAAGTTTGGTTCGCGTACCAATTTTAGGCAATATTGTTGCCGGTGAACCAATCGACGTCTCAAATGACACATTTGCGATATACGATGATGAAGATGTTGTTGAGATGAGTACAAGCCTCCTACCTGGCAAAAAGGATAATTTGTTCGCCCTGCGGGTAGACGGATATTCAATGATCGATGACATGATAAGTGATGGTGATATTGTGATTTTACAACATCAAGCAACGGCCGAAGACGGGGATGTTGTTGCGGCCTGGGTGGAAGGTGAAGGGACCACGCTAAAACGATTTTATCGGGAGCGCGATAAAGGGGTCGTCCGCCTTCAACCACGGAATCCCACCATGGAACCCATCTATGTCGATCCCGAAGATGTCACCATTCAAGGGAAATTAGTTCTAACTTTAAGTCAAGAAGGATAAATTTTAATTTTCATCGGATGGACGGGCGTTATCCCGTCCATCTTTTTTGCTACAATTTAGAACATATGTTCTTTGTTTCAAATTAGTGATGCTTATGCCTGACTATAATCAAGATTCCTACCAGGATGAACGCTTGCAATATCATCTTCAAGTTCAGGCCAGCCAAATTCAAAATGTGCTGGATGTAAACGGGACTCCTCAAAACTATATCAATGGGGTCGCTAATAAGAATTCTTTCACATTTAGTTTTCAATCCCCTATTTCAGCGGGACTTGAAAAACTAAAGCAACTCAAAGAAGAATTCAAAAAAGCATTGGGGATTGAGGGGTTGCGTTTGACAACCGAAGATGGTCAGTTACAGCTTGAGGTAACACGCCCCTTTGAACCGGCAGTCTCCCTCTTGGATTTGATGTCGAGAATAAAAAATCCAATATTAAATACGGCAATTCTTGGATTCGCTGAAAATGGCATGGTTGCTCACCATAATTTTGCACAATCAGCAACACCAAATATCTTGATTTCCGGAGCGGAGAATGCCGGGAAAACAGAACTTCTGCGCACGATGGCTGCCTCACTTGCGCTAACCAATCGACAGGCCGATGCACAATTTATTATTATCGATCCCATTGCCTCAAAAAATAATAAACTGAACAACCAATCAGACAAATTACGGCCACTAAACTATTTACCCCATATGCTCACCGATGTTGTTTCGCGCCAGACGGAAATTTCAGAAATTTTGCAATTTCTAGTGCGTGAAATGAATTATCGTAGTGAGCATTTATTCAAGCTTCCTCGGATCATTGTGTTTATCGATCAAACTGCAACTGTTCTTGAAAGAGGTGGACGAAAAATTAAAGAAGCTATAAACCGGATCGCTGAGCGTGGTGCTTCATCCGGTATTCACCTTGTCTTAGCCACACGCCAACCTGATTCTTCTCACTTCAGCCCTCATTTACTTACTAATTTGCAGTCACGTATTGTAGGCTGGGAAAAAGAAACAGAAATGAGTGATGCTATTGAAGCGGCATATAGCCGGACAACCGACTTGCTAGGGCAAGGAGACTTCCTCCTAAAAGGAGCGGGAAATCACACGCGCTTCCAGGCAGCCTACATTGATGATTATGACTTACATATGGGCTTATCTAAACTTTATCAAAAAAGACCAATATTACTTGCCCATCCCTTATCAACTAGAGTTCAGTTACACTCACCATCAGCAGTAGATGAGGGCACAAAGTCGTTTATGCTAGAAGATGGAGTTGTGAAGGTAGCTTAAGATCTTCAAAAAGAAACTATAGATAGGAGGACTAAAATGAATGTTGGAATGATGTGGTTAGATACGGACCAAAAAAGGAGCATTGAGGACAAAGTGCGCCGGGCGGCCGAATATTATGAGGATAAATATGGCCACCTGCCCGACCTTTGTTTTGTAAATAAACAGGCGTTGAGTTCAGAAAAAAAGATTGATGCCGTTAAAGTACAGCCGGCCAAAACCATTTTGCCTGGTCACTTTTGGCTTGGGATGTCCTCCTAGGTTGTGTTTGACTGCTGCTGAATTTGACGCAACAAAATGTAACGGGTCCCCCCTGAAATAACAGATAGATTAGCGAGGAATTGATGGCCATTCCCTAATGATATTGTTTGTTCGGGATAAAATGACTCATCCCCGTGGTTCATCATAAATTGAAGCAGCGCTTCATTTCTAACAAAGTCCGTCACTGGTTTCTCTATCCAGTTGCTGTCATCCAATTCTAACAAATACTTTGCCGCTGAATTAAGCAGAATCAACCGGTTGCGATCATCAATAACAAATACCGGATCGTCATTTTCGTCAACAACGGCACTCAAAATATTGCGCTCCCGCGCAATCTCCCGGTATACATTGGCATTGTTGATGGCAATAGTGGCATATCCACCCAGGGCGGATAGGGCGCGCGTATCGTCGCCATCAAATGAACTATCATGCTTATAGTTCATAACCCCTAAAACGCCAATAGCCTCTTCCTGTAATACCAATGGGACATAAATTAACGACTTGACCAATAACGCTGTGTGAATCCGCTCAGTTGGCGAATCATTCCCGATGGCGACAGGGCGCTTAGTTTGTAAAACCCGCCCGGCCAGGCTGTCAGTAACTCGCTTCCGAACGGACTGGGCTTTAGAATCAAGGTTCCAGGAAGCACGAATATACAGTTCATTTCTTTCCCGATCCAGGAGCATTAAAGAACCCTCTTCTGCCCCTACAACATAGACGGCCGCTTCCACAACCCGGTGCAAAACCTCTTCCAGGTCGAGAGAAGATGAAACAGATTTCCCAACCCCATATAGAACATTTAATTCCTGCGCCCTTCTTTGAAGCTGGGAATTGCTACTCATCAATTGATCAACCAGCTGATCCCGTTCTCTCTCCAAGCGGTTTTCACGAAGTGCCAAATCAATTGATTCGCTCATTTCCTCTACATCAATAGGTTTAATGATGTAATCCCGAATACCCAGGCGAAAGGCAGTGACCGCCGTTTCCTCTGAACCACGTCCGGTCATGAGAATGGCAGGAATATTAATTTCTCTTTCCCGCAGCTTTTGCAACAACTCCAAACCGGTCAAATGAGGCATCTGTTGATCGGTGATCATCAGATCCGGTTTTTCAGAGATAGCCATCTCTAAACCCATGAGACCATTTACCGCAGATATAACATTGAATCCTTTTGGTTCAAGAATAGTTGTTATCAGAAAATCTACTGTCTCTAGGGAGTCGTCAACAACAAGAACTGTTTCACTCATTTCGGTGTTTAGTTTACACTCCGCAATACATCATCGCAAATCTGAGAGCTGAATATAATCATTTTTGGAGTGAGAATTTTATTGAGAAATTTGTCACTAAATTTCCTATAAGCTACGATGTCCTAATGTATACCAAAAACCCCTCACAATTTACCTTAAGAGCGGGAAAATTTGTTTTTATAGTTATTATTCTTTTGCTGTCAGCTTGCACACCTCCCCAACCACAAATGGTAGAGGTTACGGAAGTCGTACAACTAGGTGACGAGCAAATTGTCATCACGCGCATCATAGAAATTGAACCAACAGCAACAGCAACGCCGGAACCGCCGGAAAATGTTGACATGCCGGTCACTCTCGACCTGGCATTTTCGGGGAACTTGCCTGAGCTTGATCCACAGTTGGCACAACAAAAAAATAGCTACGATTTAGTTGAAAATCTATTTGTCGGACTTACGAACTTTAACCACCAGACAGAAGTAATAGAACCTGAATTGGCAAAATCATGGAATGTTAGCCCCGATGGGTTACGATGGGAATTTACGCTGCGAGACGATATTTACTGGCTAAAACCGGCCGATCCACCATCAAATTTCACACAAGAGTGGATTGTTGAACCAATGCGACCTGTTACCGCCCATGATGTTGTCCAAACATTCCTCCGTATTTGTGATGGAAATACAAACACACCAGATGCTTTTGTTTTCTTCATCATCCAGGGGTGTCAAGAGATACATGAAGCCGCAGAAACAGTCGGGGATGATAACCTCCAATTTGGCGTAATTGCCGTAGATGACAATACGGTCGTTATCGATCTAATTGAACCGGGAAGTTACATCCTGACCCTATTATCTCTTCCACAAGCCCACCTGGTACCGATTGAGCAAATTGAAGAATTTGGCAACGTTATGAGGAATATAAATGGTGATTTAGTTAATAGTTGGCAAATTCCTGAAAATATTTTAACAAATGGACCATTTATCCCTTCCGAAACTATTTTCTCCGACGAAGCGCTGCAAATGAATCGAAATCCAATGTGGCCGGTTGAAATGAAAGGAAATATTGATACCGTCAATATAATCTTTCAGATGGATGAGAACGAAATTTTTGAAGCGTTTCAAGAAAAAAAATTGGATGCCGGCGTACTGCCGCCTGAATTACGTGAAGAATTCCTTGATCAAACGCCACTAAAAGCGAGGCTTATCACAAATCAAACGATTTTCTATTTGGGTTTCAATTTTGATAGCGTTGTGTTCAGTGAACCTCAAGTGAGACGCGCTTTTAGTGCTGCCATTGATCGTGAACAATTAATTGAAGACATGCTTGAAGGAAGAGCATTACCGTTACGACATTTCACCCCTCCGGGGGTCTTCGGCTCTCCGCCAATTGATGAAATTGGCACGGGTTTTAGCCCCGATGCTGCCCGACATGAAATGGATCGCAGCAGTTTTCGGAGCTGCCGACTCATCCCACCCATTACTTTCCTTGTAAGTACGGCCGATCTCTCATTGCTGCAAGCAGAAATTGTGCGCAGAATGTGGATACGAGAATTGGATTGTGATGAGCAATCAATTGTTTTGGAACAGATTGAATTCGGCAAATTGCTTATAAATACAAGTAGATACTCTGAAAACAACAAACCTGACATATGGGAATTGGCATGGCCCCCAGCCTACCCCGATGCCCATAATCTATTATCAGATCTATTACATTGCACAGATGGGGAGAATCGTCAGAACCGTCCGTGCTCCGATGTTGACAGGATTTTACGCCAGGCAAAACTAACGCCTCAATATGAAGAAAGAAAGGAGCTATATCGTGAGGTTGAAAATTTACTGTTTGGTGAGGGAGGCATTACACCTCTTATTCCCTTATATGTAAGAGGCGATTACGCAATTTTGCAAAGCTGGCTCGATTACAACCCGGCATTATTCGGGGGCGAACAATATGATTCATATATCATTGACGATGAATTAAAAAGACTCGAGCGGAGTCGGGGACTTTAGGGCGCACTACTTTGTAAGTACATCAAGTCTGAGTCCGAAAATTCGAGCAGCAATCCACGCCAAGGTCATGGTAGGAATCATCTGAGTAAAAGGCAATAAAGCCTCAAACGCGGCAATATTTCTAAGCGCTTTTAGTCCCAATCGATCTAACACTGCCCAGGAGAATGGAACAGCCAGGATATCCAGGGCAAAATCAAGCAGGTCGATAAACACGACAACCAGAAATGGCGTATAGAGTAATGTTTCGCCAAAGCCAGCATCTTTAGGAACGTTCAGTTGTTTCAATCGTCTAATCACGAACAGAAACAAAAAGCCCGCCAGGATCAAACTGACGCTCATGAGACCAAAAATTACAATACCAATATCACGAATTACTTCAGCAGACATTTTTATTCCTTTAAGCGGTAAGCACCTGGAAAATAAAAATAATCAGAATCAACAAGGCCCCGCCTATTTCTACAACCGTGGCAATTCCCCACCCCGCCACACCGCCAAAACTGGCTCGCAAAGCTAATCTTAAATCGCGCTGTTTTAAGTATTCGCCCAAAAACACACCAATTGCGTATCCAATCACCGTTCCTAATAAAGGAATTGGAATAATGAAAGTTCCCAATATTGCCCCTATGACCCCTAAAAAGATGGCCATTCTTGCTGCGCCTATTTTCTTCGCACCTAATAGAGGCAACCAAAGGTTAGATAAACCCGTTATCAATGCAATGATAGTGATAATTGAAATAGAAGCCCAGCCAATGCTTTCAAATCCCGTCCTCCAGGCATACACGATGACGGTAAACCAAACCAAAAGCATTCCTGGCAGGATAGGTATAATGATGCCCACTACTCCAAGCAGAATGAAGGCAACCGCTATTCCAAAACCTAAAGCACCAACAATTAATGATTCCACTAATTTAAAATCCTAGATTGCACACGATTTTCAATACACTGTTAAAAATCATTTGCACTGAAATTTGACAACTTTCACTTGATACGTGGGCGAAAACCATTTAATCGAGCTGTCAAATTTTAGGTCACACAAATTCAATTACCTATACGATTATTATATAAATATGTTTCTTTTATTTTGGAATTGTGAAAGGGAGATAATGGTCAGACGAATTACCATTTTGCAACTACAGCATTCTATATGATTGAAGAAACCGTTGAAAGACTCTTTTCAAGTGTGAACTAACCCCAACCATATTTTGAACTTTTTGCTGATCGAGATTCGTGCTTGACATTCTATTAACTTTTTGCCATACGTATTGATTAGGCATGTTTCCAAACCAGGATGCAAATTGTGGAAACCAATGTGTGAGCACGAATAAGCAACGCGCAGCAGGAATGGCCATCCGCGCCTGGCGAGCATCAAATAGATTGCCAAGCTGTGTTTTCATGTTCAGAAGGTAGGTGTCGATTACTGTTTCTTCAGTAATTGGCAGGCTGATTCTATAATGGTGATCGGCGTTGTTGGCCATAGAATATGCCAATTCCAATCCCTCCTGGAAATGAACCAAATCAAAAATACCTGGACCAATAGCCACGCTATCCCAATCAAGGAATCGATGATCGCCAAAAAGGGTAAGATGGCAATGGCTCGTTTTCAAACGGCCGTGAATGAGGGTAACGGGAAGTTGCAGTAGCGGTTCTAACATAGGAACCGGATCATCAATCAAATCAGCCGCAGCAGCCAAATGACTTTCACCAAGAACCCCAGGCCACCCATTTAATGCCCGCAAAACTGCCAGGCCATTTGCAGCCTCTAAAAATTTTGGGGCGAGACTCCCCACATGTTGTAATGCATGCTCAGACAAAGGAGCAGCGGGTCCCTTCTCAAAGTAGATAGCATAATCATCCTCCAAATCGCTCCAGGTATATTGGGTTTCCTTGCGCCCTACAAAATGGGGCAGCCAGTGAAACTTTTTATTAATATTTTGCCGGTTCCAAAAAGTCGTATGCATCATCGCCAATTGATGTAAAATCTCTTCCACATCTTTACCCAGCCACTTATCCGGTTGGGTCTGATTGGGAACATCGTCCAGCACTATCCAGGAATGATTTTCAGATAAGTGAGAATACCAACAATGAGGGCTGATTGATGGCATGGCAGGAGATATATGGCGATAAAATAGAGCTTCTTTCTCGCTCGTTTTTTTACTAATGAATGGAACCGGATCGGAATGATTGGACAGGCTAACGAGATAACGCGTAATATGGCGTGTCTCATTTGATATGTCATTATTTCTTTGCAGAGGTTGGGCAACAACGGCCGTGACAATCACATCCTGCAGCTCTTTATGGTTTGACAACAATACCGTCCAGGCCTGAGGATCTCGTTTTTGCAGCTGCACGACATCTACTTGAGACTCATTCATCGCGGCAACATTGTATGGAGTTGCAGCACCTATTGCAAATCATATTCAGATTTTTACTCCAAATACTCAAAAACAGGTATTGCAGGGCCAAATTAGTGCTCAATTGAACCGGTTGGGAAATAATTGACTATCGCAACACTTGCGCATCTGTTTCGATTCTACTGAATCTTGTTATAATCTCGCTGACTGTGGCGCTGCAAAAAAGGAATGACAACAAACCTGTAACATCTAAAAATGGATAACACGATGATCAAACCATTAGAAAACGTCCCCAACAATCAGGGTAAATTTGGCACCTATGGCGGTCAGTTTGTGCCCGAAACCCTCATGCCCGCCATAGAAGAACTAATTAAAGCCTATGATGATGTAAAAAGAGATCAAACCTTCCAGGATGAATTCGCCTATCTCCTCAAAACCTATGTCGGCCGGCCATCTCCCCTGACTTATGCTAAGCGGCTATCCGAACAACTTGGTGGGGCACGAATATATCTCAAACGGGAAGACCTCAACCATACAGGCGCCCACAAAATTAACAATGCCTTGGGCCAGGCATTGTTAGCGAAAAGGATGGGCAAAAAACGAATTGTTGCCGAAACCGGTGCTGGACAGCATGGTGTAGGGTCGGCAACCGCTTGTGCTTTGCTAGGCATCGATTGCATTGTCTATATGGGCGAAGTCGATATTGAGCGTCAACAGCCCAATGTAAACCGCATGAAACTGCTTGGTGCGGAGGTGGTTCCCGTAAAAAGTGGCAGCCGTACGCTCAAAGATGCGATCAACGAAGCGATCCGTGACTGGGTAACCAACGTGGATACAACCCATTATCTGTTAGGATCGGTATTAGGCCCTCATCCTTATCCAATGATGGTTCGCGATTTTCAAAGCATCATTGGCATCGAAACCCGTGACCAGGTCTTAGAAGCATGCGGCCGTCTTCCGGACACCATCATTGCCTGTGTTGGAGGTGGCAGCAATGCTATGGGCATCTTTTATGCTTTCCGAAACGACGATGAAGTCGACTTCATTGGCGTTGAAGCCGGGGGCGAAGGGATTGAAAGTGGAAAGCACGCCGCACGCTTTGGCGATCTCTCAATCGCCAGAATTGGGGTGTTGCACGGCACAAAAAGTTTTGTCATGCAAACGAAAGACGGCCAAATCATGGAGACACACAGCATTAGCGCCGGCCTGGATTATCCGAGTGTAGGGCCTGAACATGCCTGGATGCGCGACCAGGAGCGCGCTTACTACACTTATGCAACAGATGACGAGGCGCTTGAAGCCTTCCAGGTCTTGTCAAAAACAGAGGGCATTATCCCGGCACTCGAATCGGCACACGCCGTTGCGGAAGTTCTTAAACGAGCACCTGAAATGAAACGCGATCAAGTTATCATCGTCAATTTGAGCGGCCGCGGAGATAAAGATTTGGACACAGTCTTGCAACAATTACAGCTTTAAAAAAAACCCGAAATTTAAAGAACGGAAACATCAGTACACTTTTACAAAAATATATTCACGAAGAAATTTGACAACTTTTCACTTGAATATTGGCGAAAATCATTTAATAAAAAGTTGTCAAATTTTAGATGTACAACAATCAGTGACAAGAATCAAATATGAGTGAAACGATTGGCTTCATTGGATTAGGGATTATGGGCAGAGGGATGGCCAGGAATTTATTAAATGCCGGTTTTCCCTTAAATGTCTGGAATCGCACCGCTTCAAGGATGGATCCTTTAATTGAATCAGGCGCTAAAGGCATGAAAAACCCATCTGAATTGGCCGCTAACAGCGATATCATCATTGTCTGCGTAAGTGACACTCCTGACGTGGAGGCGGTCATTCTAGGTGATAATGGCGCCATTCATGGCCTGAGAGAGGACAGCCTACTGATTGATATGAGCACGATCAGCCCCCACACCACAAGAGAAATCGCTGCTCGTCTTGCTGAAAAAGATGTCCATATGCTTGATGCACCCATCAGCGGAGGCAGCGAAGGTGCCCAGTCAGGCACATTAAGCATCATGATTGGTGGAGATGAGACACAAGTTACCCGGGCGATGCCCGCTTTTGAAGCAATGGGCAAAGCCATTACGCATGTCGGATCAATTGGAGCAGGTCAAATGGTTAAGTTAGTTAACCAAATTTTGGTGGTCGTCACCATGTTGGGCGTCGGAGAAGCATTGTTGTTTGCCGAGGCCGGGGGGCTGGACTTGCAAAAAACACTTGCTGCCGTCACCCAGGGAGCCGCCGGCAGCTGGATGCTCAGCAATCGTGGTCCTCAAGTCATAAATCGCGATTGGCGTCCCGGTTTCACGATTGATCTGCAACAAAAGGACCTTCGCCTGGCCTTAGAAGCAGCCGATCAATTAGGCATTCCTCTATTAGGCACAGGCACCGTATTTCAACTCTATCGAACGTTGCAAAAACAGGGACTGGGCGAAGAAGGAAACCATGCCTTGGCCAAGGCCTTGGAAAATCTGGCCGGAATGGAAATCGGCCGCCCATCAAACTAACCATTTCAGATAAACCCATGAAAGTAAAAATATGTGGCATAACCAATTTAGCGGATGCCCGGACAGCGGTTGAGGCCGGCGCCGATTATCTCGGTTTCATTTTTTATCCGCCAAGCAAAAGAGCAGTTGAAATTGAATCAGTCAAAGAAATCGTAACGACATTGCGACAATCAAATCACTGCCCTATCCTGGTTGGCGTTTTTGTAGATGAGTCCGTACAAAAAATGAGCCAAGTTATGCAAGATTGTCGGCTCGATTTCGCCCAGCTCAGTGGGGATGAGGTCCCATCCATCATTGGCGACAATGAATCACCGCTTTTCGGCCGTGCCTATAAAGCAATCCAACCAACTTCAATAGAAATTGCCGAAGCGGAAGCAGAATGGTATCGATCACCAAGAGAGAATGAATCTCTGCCGGAACTGCTCATTGACACGTACCATCCTACCCTGCGTGGCGGCACTGGAAAAACAGGTAATTGGGAGTTGAGCGCCAGGCTTGCCCATTCCATTCCCGGCCTCATGCTCGCCGGCGGTCTCAATGTTCACAACATTGCAGAAGCAGCAGCTACCGTGAAACCATTTGCAGTTGATGTGGCCAGTGGCGTAGAAGCAAAACCCGGCATAAAAGACCCGGCATTGGTTCGCGACTTCATAAGGTTAGCCAAACAACCCACCTAAATTTATGATTATGCGTCAGAATAAACCATTTAAAACATTATCCAGCCGCATTGCCTGGTCATGTCCCTGGTACAACATCAGACAAGATGAAATCATCACCCCCGATGGCGAGAAAGGGCAATATAACATCGTTGAAAAAGAACCGGCTGTCTGGATTGTGCCGGTAACTGTAAACAATGAAATAGTGATCATAAATCACTACCGTTACACGGTTGATGATTGGGTTCTTGAGGTACCGGCTGGCAGCGTTAAGCCTGGTCAAAGCCTTGAATCGGCTGCCAAGGAAGAGTTACGAGAGGAAATAGGCGGAACCTATGTCCAGCTGGATTATATCGGGCAGTTTTACACGGCCGACGGCATCTGCAATGAAATTGGCCACATTTTCCTGGCCACAGATGTCATACTTGGCCAGGTGGATCGGGAACCGGCCGAAATTATCGAAATCCACATTAAACCAATTGAGGAAGTTTTGAAGATGGCTAGGGCTAACCAGATCGGTGATGGCCCTTCTGCATTGGCTATACTCCTGTGTGCCGGCCAATTGGAACAGATACAAGCCGGAAAAACATAATTCGGCTAGAGCAAAAATAATTTGAAGTGATTAATCAAGCTGAGCTTTGATAGACTCGGCAACATGAAGCGGAATACCTGGAACAGAACCAATTTCTTCGGCCGTTGCCTTTCGCAAATCATCCAATGAACCAAAATGGGTCAGCAGCTTTTGCCGTCGTTTGGGACCCACCCCTGGAATACCATCTAAAATAGATGCAACTCCCACCTTTGATCGGCGTTTGCGGTGGCCTTGATTGGCGAAGCGGTGTGCCTCATCACGCACTCTTTGAACAAGGAAAAGTGACTGCGATCGACGTGGTAAAAGGAAGGGTTTTGACCGGCCGGGGACAAAGATTTCCTCTTCCCGCTTGGCCAGTGCCGCCAACGGTACCTCATCCTCCAATTTAAATGATTTCAAAACTTCTAAAACAACTGCCAGTTGCCCCTTCCCCCCATCAATTAATAAGAGGTCAGGCAAAAGCGCCCAGGCTGTCTGCTTCTTAATTTTTCCAATTTGGCTGGGATCATGAAGCTCTCCGGCCTGATAATCCATATAGCGTTGGAACCGGCGCGTCAACACCTCTTTCATCGCGCCATAATCATCATTGCCAACCGTTTGCACATTAAAGCGCCGGTAATCACTTTTTCGTGGAGCACCCTGCACAAATACAACCATTGAGCCAACCGTTTGCGCACCCTGGGTATGACTGATGTCATAACACTCAATTCGCGCCGGCGGAGCAGGCAAATCAAGCGTATTTTGTAATTCTGACATCGCCTCCACATGGCGGGACCGGTCCGCGTCCCATTGCTGCCTCAATGTTGCCAAAGTATCCGCGGCATTGGCCGAAGCCATTTCAATGAGATCCTTCTTCTTCCCTCTTCGAGGCACATGTAAAGTAACTTTTGTGCTCCTTTTGCTGCGCAGCCACTCTTCGATCACCTGCGCTTCGGCAACTTCATGCGGTAGCAGCACTTCTTTCGGAATGTGTGCCGCATCATCATAAAATTGCGTGACGAATTCCTGCAGAACATCTTCATCACTCTCCCCTTCAGTACCGTCCAGAAGAAAATATTCCCGGCCAATGAGCTTGCCATGACGGATAAAAAAGACCTGTACACAGGCGTCCCCTTTTTCTCTGGCAAAAGCAATCACATCCTGGTCGGTGTTCGCCGCAGCAATCACCTTTTGTTTGGTGACAATGCGATTCACGGCGGCTAATTGATCGCGGTATTCGGCCGCTTTCTCAAAATGTAAATTTTCAGCAGCACGATTCATCCTCTCCTCTAGCTGCATGAGAATATGTTCCGATTTACCATTCAGAAAATCCATCAGCCCTGAAATCATATGACGGTATTCTTCTCGGTTCACTGCACCAATACAGGGGGCATTACATAGCTTTATGTCATAATACAGACAGGCTCGCGTATCCTGTCCATTAATCGTCCGATCACAAGTTAAATAGGGAAACACTTTCCGTAATAAATCCAACGTCTGATGCACCGCCCAAACGGATGTATAAGGACCAAAATAACGCGATCCATCGCGAATCATGCGCCGGGTCACAGTCACTTTTGGAAAATCATCAGCCCAATGAATCTTTATATAGGGGTATCTTTTGTCATCCTTTAAGCGCACATTGTAGCGGGGCTTATACTTTTTAATCAACGTGTTCTCAAGTAATAAAGCCTCTAATTCAGAATCAGTGGTGATAATTTCAATATCACATACTTCTCTACGAAGGCGGCGGGTTTTGATCGAATCTACATTTTTGTGGAAGTATGAACGGACACGATTGCGTAGATTAATCGCCTTCCCGACATAAATGACCGAGCCGAGATTGTTTTTGTGTAAATAGACACCTGGCTTTTTTGGTAGATTTTTCAGAATTTCTTTTACGTTGTCTGGTGGCGTATAGCTCATATCATTATTATATACAAAATAGATAGTCTCATCACCGCTATCCAAATTACAAAGCAGTTATAATAGGGTTATGCAAGAAGACAAAAAAGTGAACCAGCATCGGGTTTTGTTGTTAACGACTTCCCGCTCCTACCGCGGTACCGATTTTCTCATGGCGGCCGAAAAGCTGAATGTTCAAATCATTCAAGGAATTGATGCTCCTCGCCAACTCTTTGCAAATTGGGATCAGGGTTTAACGCTTGAATTTCAAAGAAAGGATGAAGCATTGCAGCAAATTGTCGAATTCGCACGGGAAAATCCAATCGACGCTGTCCTCGCGGTAGATGATAGTGGCACAGTCCTTGCCGCAGAAGCCAGCGAACGGTTAGGGTTGGCCCATAACTCAACGGAAGCCGTCAAAGCAGCAAGAAATAAATACAAGATGCGGCAGCTTCTTCAATCTCATAGCGTTCCATCACCGGCTTGCCGATTGTTCACGACGACTGATGATCTGCTAACCATCACTCAACAAGTGGATTATCCCTGCGTCGTAAAACCGCTAAACTTAAATGGCAGTCGGGGTGTCATCCGGGCTGATGATCCGGAACAGCTCGCTTCCGCCATCCAGCGCACAACTAAGCTGCTCCGGTTCCTGAGTGGGCAGAATCAGCCCCAACCCTTTTTAGCTGAGTCTTATATACCAGGCATAGAAGTCGCTCTTGAAGGATTGATGGATGATGGCCAACTGATTGTTCTTGCTATCTTTGATAAGCCTGATCCCCTGGTCGGACCCTTTTTTGAGGAGACGATCTACACGACTCCATCCCGGCTGCCGGCTGCTAAGCAAGAAAAAATAAAACGATGTGCCATGCAGGCCGCGCAAGCACTCGGTTTAAGGACAGGTCCCGTTCATGCTGAAATGCGAATCAATGAAGCAGGTCCGTGGATTATTGAAGTGGCCGGCCGTTCCATTGGCGGATTATGTTCCCGCACATTGCAATTTGGCATGGAAACCTCCCTTGAGGAGTTGATACTACGCCAGGCTTGCGGCCTTGAACTCAATTTAGAAAAAAATATGCAGGATGCGCGGGGAGTTATGATGATCCCAATTCCCGGTTCGGGGTTATTAAAAGAGGTGAACGGAATTGAAAAAGCGAAAGCAGTGAATTACGTTGAAGGGATAGAAATCACCGCTCATTTAAATAATCCATTGGTACCATTGCCGGAGGGGGATGGTTATCTGGGATTTATCTTCTCCAAAGGACCAACACCGGATCTTGTGGAAACGTCTCTACGCAAAGCTCATAAAAACCTTCAATTCAAAATCGAACCGCTTCTTCCAATGATTTCTTAATCACAGTTATTTTGTCGGTGCACCTTTCGCAGGAGGTCCTGCATTGGCAGGATTATCTCCTCCCCCTTCAAATAAAAAGGCCTCCATTTGCTGAAATAAAAATTCTTGCGCCCGAGGATCAGCCATATTAAGTCCATAATGGTTAATTAGCAACGTTGCTCGCTCGGTCCATAATTTATAAGCATACTGGGAAATTTCATTGTATAGTCGCTCACCGAGGGTGCCTGGGAAGGGTGGTCTACTCAAAGCAGGCAGTTCCTCACCAAGCATGGCACACGTCACAACTGTTATCGTTTTCGTTTCTCGGGCCATAAAAAATCCTTACAGCTCCCCCTTAAATTTCTTTCAATTATTACCGTCCTATTGATTAGGATCAATTCTATCCAAATAGGCTGCTTGTCTAACAAAGTATATAATGACCACCAGAGTGATTCAAATGATCTATCATTTTTCAAATGATTGGCGATTCGTTTTCTGGGGAATGGACAACGAATTTTCGAGGTTGGTTTTGCATACATTATTAGCAAAAAGTCTGCGCCCATCGTCTATTTTTATTCCTGGCAGCGCCCCCAATGGTATAAAAAGGGTTAAACCTGAAAAGCTAGCAACATCTCTTCCCATGACGAACCCATTTATCCAAAACAGGTTGGTTAATATAGCCTTTAACCATAATCTCCCAATTTTTGAGGTCCAGGTTTTGGATCATCAGGCAGTCCTGCAAACAATTCAAGATTTGAAACCTACCCTGGCAATTGTCGCCTGTTTCCCCAAACGAATTCCAAAGGAAATTCTCGATTTGCCTGAATTAGGATTTCTGAATCTTCATCCATCTTTGCTGCCGGTACTGCGTGGACCATACCCCTTATTTTGGACATTTCGATTAGGAGCACAGCCAGGTATCACGCTGCATCTCATGGACGAGGGATTAGACACAGGCCCTATTGTGACTCAAAAAGCTGTTGATTTTTCTGCTGGAATTACAGGAATTGAAGCCGATCAAACTTTGGCCAGAGAGGGGGTCGATTTAATTTTAAATGTTATCCCTCAGATTGAAGCGAGGCAAATAAATGCCAACCCTCAGGATGGCGGCAGCAGCACGTACCCAGCTCCTTCGGCCGATGATTTCATCATTCCCACAAGCTGGTCTGCCAGAAGAGCATTCAATTTCATACGCGGCACGGCCGAATGGAACCATGCCTACCTCATCAAAGGAAAATATTTCCAAACGGCCGTCCGCACTGCCAATGCCTTTATCTTAGAAGATCAACTAAATCAACCAATCAAAAGAGAAGGAGATCACATTTGGATACAATTCAACCCTGGAACACTGCAAGCCAGATAGAAAGCGTGCTATCTTAATACTTCTCATAATGAATCAAAACAAAACATGAAAGCATTTTCTAATATTTGGGCGAGGGTCGTCCGCTTTGGATTCTACCTGCTCTACAACCAGTTAGCCTTCACCTATGATAGTGTGAGTTGGATCGTTTCCCTTGGACTATGGCGTGAATGGCAGCGTACAGCGATAGTCTATATAAGTGGTCCAAGAGTATTGGAGATCGCCCACGGTCCAGGCCACATGCTTTTAGCCTTAAACCAGGCCGGATTCAACGTCACTGGCATTGATTTATCTTCCTATATGGTCCGTTTAGCTAAAGTGAGGATTGGAAAAATCAATGCCCCAATCGATCTTGTCCGCAGCCCGGTTCAACAGCTCCCTTTTCAGAAAAATACATTTGACAGCATCCTATCGACATTTCCCAGCGAATTCATCCTTCAGGCATCCACCCTCGAATCTGTTTACAATGTACTCAAACCAGACGGGTACTTCATTATCGTTCCCGCCGCCCAATTGACCGGTACAAACCCAATCGTAAAAGGAATCGAATGGCTTTATTACATAACAGGCCAACGATCTTCATCCAGTGTCGATCAAAGTGAGAATTCCTCTATCAAAAATGAACCTTATCGACAATTAAATGATCTTTTTAGCGGGTCCGGGTTCGTATTGGAGATAAAAAAGGTTGTTGTGAAAAACAGCAAAGTGACCTTATTATTAGCTCAAAAACAAAATTAGGGTTGACGGATGCCCAACCGTTTGTTATGATATGCGCCATCATGACGAGTTCTTACACCTATTTTAGCTTTGGCTTTTATTTTTTTGGCATATCACCTGGGTCGCACTTGTTGCACGGGAGGTCAGCCTGAATCACCAGCTAAAGCTAGGATAGGCAAAAGACCAGGAAACAATAAGCGCGGCTCCGAAGCCGCGCTTTTTTTGTTTGTTTTAAAATACATAAAGGGGATAGTAAGATGAGTACAAATGGCGTAGATGGAAATAGAAATGTGCAAAACGCATCCGACCGTGAGTCAAGGCCGATGATGTGTCGTGGGGTGCGAGGTGCGACCACCGTTACAAGCAATGATAAAGATGAAATCCTTGAAGCGACCCGCGAACTGTTAACCATGCTTTGCCGGGTGAATCAAATCGAAATCGATGACGTAGCCAGTATTTACTTAACAACAACAGATGACTTAGACGCCACCTATCCCGCTTTTGCCGCTCGTCAGCTAGGTTGGTTTAACACAGCCCTCCTTTGTGGTCATGAAATGGCCGTACCGGATGGCTTACCATTGTGTATTCGCGTCCTTGTTCATTGGAATACAACCAAAACACCACAAGAAATTGGACATGTATACTTAAGAGATGCAAAATCTCTCAGACCTGATCGGCATAACATTCCCCCTATCCGCCCCGTACAAATGAGCAATTTGGACGCCGCCATGAAGGTGTTGGCGCAAAGCCTTTAATAGTGATTGAGGTAAAAAGACATGATCATCATAATGAATGGCAGCGCTTCCTTAAAAGAAAAGACAGATGTCATCGCCTGGATTGAAAATAATGGCTGCAAAGCCAATATCTTTGAAGGTGTGGAGCACATGGTCATTGGCGTCATCGGCGATGGGCGGCCCTTGAACCGTGAACAAGCACGTATGATGCCCGGTGTTGAGCGTGTTGTCCCTGTATTGAAACCATTCAAGGTTGCCAGCCGCGAGTTCAAACCAACCAATACAAAATTCCCTATTGGAGATGTCATGGTCGGTGGAGATGATTTTGTCCTCATGGCCGGCCCTTGTTCTGTTGAAGGTCGGAGCCAGATCATTGAAGCTGCCCATGCCGTTAAAGAGGCAGGTGCCCATATCTTACGTGGAGGCGCTTTCAAACCACGCTCATCCCCTTATTCTTTCCAGGGCTTAGGGGAGGAAGGATTGCAATACCTCAAGGAAGCCAGCGAAGAAACAGGTCTGCCTGTGGTGACTGAAGTAATGGAACCGGAACTAGTTCCGCTTGTCGCTCAATATGCCGATATTTTGCAAATCGGAGCCAGAAACATGCAAAATTATGCTTTACTGCATGCGGTCGGCCGTTCCCAATACCCGGTCCTGCTCAAACGCGGAATGAGCAGCCTGATTGAAGAATGGCTCATGTGCGCTGAGTACATCCTCAGTCATGGAAACACCAGAGTCATGCTCTGCGAACGCGGCATCCGCACCTTTGAGAACTACACCCGGAATACATTCGATATTAACGCCATTGCTGTGGCCAAACATTTATCTCATCTGCCAGTCATTGCTGATCCCAGCCATGGAACAGGCAAATGGGAGTATGTCGCCGCTGGAGCCAAGGCTAGTGTTGCTGCCGGCGCTGATGGTGTCATCATCGAAGTCCATCCAAGACCGGATGAAGCGATGTCAGATGGGCGCCAATCACTTAAACCTGCAAAATTTGCAAAATTAGTTGAAGAAATGAAGGCTATTGCCCAGGCCGTGAATCGCAAAATACCGGGACCTGCATCAAAGCCTGCTCCACTGTTGCTGGAGGCATAATTTTGCAACGCGATAAAGTAGGGGGAAGTGAAGTTAATCATAAATTTATATGTTCCATAGAAAAGCCGGGTAAATTAATCAACGTTCACGTGGCTTGCCCATGTTTCCCCTTACAGTATAATCGCCTCAATCAATAAGAATTGGATGATTAGAAAAAAGAACACGTCTTAAAAAGTCAATTCAGTTATTTTGTTCGGGGCCAGCCCAAACCTGAAATTGGCAATCATATTTTTAAGAAGATTTCGGAGCAAATGAATGGCACGTCGATCGGTATTTCCCTTCACAGCAATCGTTGGTCAAGAGCGTATGAAACGCGCTCTCATTCTCAATGCGGTCAGCCCAAGAATTGGTGGTGTCCTCATTCGTGGTGAGAGAGGAACCGCAAAATCGACAGCCGCCCGGGCACTGGCTGCCCTATTGCCTGACATTGATGTGGTCGCCGGAAGCCGCTACAGTTGTGATCCTAACCGCCGTGACCAATGGGCGGATGACACGAATGCTTTATATTCAGATGGGCACATCGTCACTGAAACGCGGTCCACACCCTTTGTTGATTTGCCAGTCAGTGCCACAGAAGACAGAGTCGTTGGCACGCTTGACATCGAAGCAGCCATTAAATCGGGTGAGAAACAATTTGAACCGGGTGTATTAGCCTCAGCCAATCGAGGTGTTCTATATGTTGATGAGGTTAATTTGCTGGATGATCACGTTGTCGATCTCCTATTGGATTCGGCCGCGATGGGTACAAATATCGTCGAACGGGAGGGTATTAGCTTTTCCCACCCGGCGAAATTTGTCCTTGTTGGAACCATGAACCCGGAGGAAGGAGACCTCCGTCCTCAACTACTCGATCGATTTGCCTTTTCAGTACAGATTGAAGGGTTGAGCGATCCGGAGCAGCGCGTGCAAATCATGGAACGGCGAATTGCTTTTGAGGTGGACCCTGAAAATTTCTACGAAGAATGGAAGGATAAAGAAAAGCAGCTTTCAGAAAAAATATCACGCGGCCGAGATTTAGTGAATGATGTTCACTATTATCGCCGTGACCTCATGTCCATTGCCGGACTAACCTCATCATTTAAAATTGACGGGCACCGCGCCGAACTCGTCATCCTGCGCGGTGCGCAAGCGCATGCCGCCCTTGAAGGTCGGGATACCATTAACGATCATGATATCGTCCTGGCCGCGGAATTAGCCTTACCTCATCGTATAAAAGGACGGCTGTTCCAGGACACGGAAATGAACGCCTTTGAGTTGGAAGAACGGCTGGAGCAGGTTCAAAGCGAAATGGGACCGGGCGAAATGGGTGAGATGCTGGAAGGTGATACCGGCAATGAAGCGGTAAAAAAAAAGCCTTAGAGGCGAAAGAGGAGGGGGAAGGCGCTGAAGTCTCCCAGGCTGATGCCGGGCCACAAACAGTTCCTCAAAGCCCTCAAGGTGGCCAATGGTGGGAAGGTGGGGAAAGCGTTAACAGCGGCCAGGAATTCACGACCCGCCGCTTAGACACACAACTCGACCGTTTAACTAGGAATAAAGCGGGCAGGCGATCACAGACGAAAACGGACCGCAAACGCGGCCGCTATATCCAATCACGCATACCACGGAAAGATCGCGTGACCGATCTCGCTTTTGACGCCACCTTAAGAGCAGCAGCCCCTCATCAAAAAGAGCGTGATCGGGATGATGTCGCCCTCGCCCTGGAGAAGCAGGACATCCGGGAAAAAGTTCGCGTCCGCCGTTCAGCTAATCTCATCCTTTTCGTTGTTGATGCCAGTTGGAGTATGGCTGTATCAGAGCGTATGGAAGCCACCAAAGGGGCGATCATGTCTCTGCTCACCGATGCTTACCAGCGGCGTGACCGCGTCGGTTTAATAGTATTCAACAAAAACAGTTCCAATCTTGTCTTACCACCCACCAACTCCGTATTGTTAGCAAAACAGGCTTTGAAGGACATCGCCGTTGGTGGAAAAACCCCTTTATCAGCCGGTCTGCTGATGGCTCATGAGGTCATTAAAAAAGAATCTTACACCCACCCAGATGTAATGCCAATGATGATCCTATTAACAGATGGTGCGGGAAATGTCAGCATGAGCGATCTGCCACCCCAGGAAGAAGCCCATCGGATTGCCAAATTAATTCGTGATGATGGTGTCCGCTCAGTCGTCATCAACATGGAGCATGCCGCTTTTGATCAAGGTCTAGCCCAACTCCTGGCAAACAATCTTGACGCATCCTGCCATTCCTTAGCTGAACTAAGGGCAGATGCACTGTACCATACGGTACTACAGGAACTGCAATAAATTTTACTGGGTTTTTAGGGTCAATTGGTTATCGTCATTTGGTAAAAGAACTTCTTCCCCAATGACGGTGAAACTATCGTCCAAACTGCATAGGCATGATGACATGAACAAATTCGTTGTCACCAACAGGTTTAACGACACCCGGTTCCATAGCTGTTGTTGTTTCTAAAGCGACTTGTGGCGTATCGATCACATTTAACACCTCAGTCATATATTTAACATTGAAAGCAATTTCAATTGGTTGGCCATCGACGCTGGCCTCAATTTGAGCTTCGTTATTACCCGTTTCAATACTATTGGCCATGATTGTCGCCGAAGCGGGACCCAGCTCATCACCCGGCTCAACGCTGACGCGGGCGGTGTTGCTTGATTCCCGCGCGAAAATATCGGCCGTTTTGCAGGCTTTGCGGAATTCGGCCGTATTTAAAATAGTTCTCGTATTGACTTTCGTGGGCACAATCGGCTGGTAATCCGGAAAGGCGCCATCAATCAACTGCGACACAAGAACCACATTATCCATATCAAATATAATCTGGTTGCGCTGGCTGGGCATGGAAAGATAAACAGCATCCATCTCATCATCAATGATTCTCGCCACATCCATCAAGGCCCGCGCGGGAATAATTACCGAAAACGGCTTCTCAACATAACCAGGTATATGAGCGGAGCGCAGTGACAGCCTAAATCCATCCGTTGCCGCCAAAAGCACCTGGCTGCCTTCAAAGCTGGTAGATACCCCGGTGAGCGTCGGGCGAGAGTCATCCGTCGCTGAAGCAAAAGAAACTTGATTAATGATCTTTTTTAATTCATCCGCTTGCAAGCGAATCCTATTTTCCTTATCTGGGTCAGGAACAAGTGGAAATTCTTGCGCATCAATCCCTTTGATATTAGCTACAATTCGCCCACAACTAACATGAACCGCTTGCGTCGTTTCATTTAATACTAGATCAACCTGATCTTGTGGTAAAGTATTGACGAGATCAGCTAATGTGCGGGCCGGCAGGGTAATTGCCCCTTCCTCTTCTACCTTTGCGCCTACCCAACAAGTGATCACAATCTCCAGGTTTGTCGCTGAAAGTTTCAGACGTCCATTATCAGTTGCTAACAACACATTTGCTAAAACAGGCAGAGTTGATCGTGTGCTCACTGCACGCCCTACAATACTCAAACCTTTCGCTAAATTATCTTGCAAGCACGAAACTTTCATTCAATTTCTCCTGGGGAATTCGTTGTATTATCTCACGTAATTCAACCAAAGAAGTATACAGTAGCGATAGGGTGCAGGCAACCAAAACCAACTAAAAATTGACATGTAAAACATGATAGCTGACAACGCTCAGAGCGACATGAACGTTGAGTGATAACCCCTTCCCATACATTGGCAAAAATACCGCCGCATCACAGGCTGCCAGCACATCTCTCGTAATGCCATGATCTTCGTGACCGACGACAAGACAGGTTTTTTGCTCATACGCATACTCGAAATAAGGAACGGCCAAATCACAAAGTTCCACGGCAACGATTTGATACCCATTGCCCCTCATCTCTGAAATCGCCGGTAAAGGATCGCTTTCATATCGCCAGGCGACATTTTTGCTTTTATACCTGCCAACCTTATCAATCGTCGGGTTGGGTGGTGTAGGCGTTATCCCGGTTAAAATCAAATGCGAGAACCCGACCCCATCAGCCAGGCGAAAACAAGATCCAACATTAGCCGGATACTCAACACTTTGAAGAATGGCTGCTATCTCTTTCTGCGGCCGATGTTGTCGCTTATAATCTCGCAGAAACCGCTTTAAACTCGTTCCGTACAATGGCTTCATTCGGCAACCGTCACGAATGGAAAGAAAGATCGCGCACCAATAAACAGTGGCGCTTCGGCCGTTTCTTTTTTGCTGCCAATTTGATCGGTTGTGCTGTCAGCCTGGTTGACCAGCCTATCACCAAACCGGACATCAGTATCTACCGTTACCTTGTAGTTGATCGAAACCTCATTCTCAACGAAACCGGCAATCACTTCCGGCACCTTTTGAGAATCCATGCCACTCAAGATTCCTGACCAGCTTAATTCATTGCCGGAAACGCTGACCGACCCCTCTGAAGCCTGGGCAGAGCCTGTCATATAAGTCAATCCTTCCGGGATTAAATCTTCAATCTGGTAGGTGATATCTTCTTTATGGACATTTGGGCGAATGAAAATAGAGTAGTTTATCATGTCACCAGGAGCAGCAACCGCTAAATCTGCGCTTTTGACGACATCATCAGCAACTCGATTTAGGTCAATTTCAAATTGCGCCACATTGCCGGGATTCTCAGCATCCGTTCCCAAGGAAAAAGCACCATACCAGCCCTGGCCTTCATTGGATTCTTGCAGATCATAAATAACACGCACATCAAAAGGAGTCTGGCCGGCAACGGCAGAGGGGCCATCTATCGTCATATTTCCTTCATCTGTATTGCCGACTACGGCTGAAGCGAGAATAATCGCATCTTTGCCTCCCTCATCACTACCATTCCAATTTTGTACCAGGACCCACCAGTTACCTTGCTGCGGGTTGCTAATATTGCAATATTCTTCCCATGAACTTGTCTCTCCGGAGCAAACTTCTTCTTCCACATCCGGCATTTGATTATCATTGCTATCAAAACCGACATGGAGATCAACATCCTTTGCTTGAGAGTCACGAATTTCATTTACAAGACGCCAGGCATCTCCTGGCACAGGAATTAAATCCCACCATACCTGGTCAAGATCATCAAATGCATCCTCCTGCGTAGGATCTTGAGCCAGGTTGATAGTTGTAAAATAAGCCGGCACCAATCCGTAAACCTCATTTGTCAACTCTGTTATCTCGGCCGAAATCAACCCTTCAATCAAATACGATCCGGCATCCCTTCGTGTCTCCAACGAAATGGTCTCGGTTTCCACATCCTGGTCGGGAATAATCGCGATCGGCAATCGTGTCATTGGTACATTAGCCGGAGAAGATAGTTCTATTTGCGGAACAATCTCAACGGCGCCAAACGACCACATACCCGCTTCAAGTGCCTGGGCACTGACAACAATTGTCAGTTCAATTTCTTCGTTCGCCTCAAGTGCAAAACTTGCCGGGTTAACTGAACCGCGAAGACCGGCGACAGACGCCTGCCAGTTCATCGTCTCCCCGGTTACATTGCGCAAGATCCGCGTCCAACTGCAAAAATTGACACAATTTGAGTTTCCCAGACTGGCATTATTAAGCTCCTTCGGTTCGCCTCCTGTATTCGGATTGGCGTCAATATAATCATCAACAGTCTCATCCATGACCAGGGCAGCTAGAGCGGCATTATTCAAATCAATTCGGCCGGCCCCCATATCAAAGGGATCAGCGGGAGTCAGGCCATCTTCTTTTATGTGTGAAGAAATAGCAGTCGTCATCAATGCTGATTCAATTTCAGCCGGAGTCCAATCGGGATGGACAGCTTTGATCAGCGCCGCCGCCCCGGCCACATGTGGGCTGGACATTGACGTCCCCTGAATCGCTTGAAATAATTGTCCTTGAGCGCTCGGTCCAGCATGTTGAGGGCTTGCACCGGCTAAAATTTGCACACCGGGTCCCGTAACATCCGGTTTAATAACATCAAGCAATGTTGAATTTGGCCCTCTTGAACTAAAGGAAGCCATCATATCTGACGTCACACGCGGGTCCGCATCAGAAATTTTCAAACCCGAAGTAAAGCTGATAGTCACCTCTCCCGGATGTTGGAAGAGGTAATCTTTAATCATTTGCCCGATGTCATTCTCGACATGAACAGCTGGAATTTCATAATTATCAGTCGCTAATCCTTGCTGCTCAGGATTATAAAGGATGACGCCGCCACCCCCACCGGCCTGGACATACGTTCCACGCAAAACCCGGGCTATTTGTCCTCGTTGGCAAAGTACAACATCGTCCGCTTCAAATGTGCCGGGCAAAAACGGATTCAAACACAATCCGCTCTCGTCACCCGTAGAATCTGCTATTCCTTCGGCGTCAACAAGATTAAAATTTTCAACCCCTGCTGTAACCGAGGCGCCATATAAACCACTCGGTGGGGTCCCTGGCCCGGACAAGGTAATATCACTGATGAAATGACGATTGCTAGTGCTGGCGCCAACCGTCGTCAACCAGGGCGCATTTCCGGGAGAGCCAACGGTTTGTTCGTCAGGTCCGGCGTTGCCGGCTGATGTAGCTACAAATACCCCGGCATTGCGTGCATTTCTAAACGCGATGGCCGAGGGATCAGTCCAGGGATTACTCGCTCCTCCGCCAATAGAATAGTTAATGACGTCAACACCATCTGCAACTGCGGTGTTAATCGCAGCAACAAGATCAGATGTGACACCACCTTGGGGACCTAAGCCCTTGTAGGCGGCAATATGCGCTCTAGGGGCAATGCCTGAAATAAGACCACGATCGACCCCTAATAGGGTAACAGGAACACCCTCATTTCCTCCGGCCGTTGATGCCGTATGTGTGCCATGACCATCATCGTCACGAGCGGAATTAAAGAGACCGTCATATCCGCCGGCGCCAATGGTGTATCCGACAAGAAAATGTTTTGCGCCGATCAGTTTATTGTTGCAGGAATATGGCAGAGAGGAATCCGTTGGCGCACTACATCCGCCATTCCAATCGACTGGAGCGGGATAAGAACCATCATCAGCAAAGGAGGGATGCTCCGGCCAAATTCCGGTATCAATAATTCCGATAATGATACCTTCCCCTTTCGAGCCAGGCCCGGGCGTCGCGCTGCCATCCCAAATATTTGTTGCTCCGATAAAATCCGGCGTCACATCCGTTTGCTTTTGATACCAGCGATCGGGCTGCATATTGACAACGCCCGGAATTTTCGCAAGCCGGTCTGCCTCTTTCTGAGTCAAAATTAAGGCAACGCCATTATAAACAACATCATATTGGTAAACTGTCTGCAACGGACGGTTCAAAGTGTTTTCCGCCGTGGATAAAAATTGAGCCTGCTGTCTCCGCAGATGATTCAAATATGCAGCACTAACCGCGCTATTTATATCCAGTTTATTTAGACCAGAACTCATGGATTGGAATTGGTCATTTTCTCCAGCAATTATGGCTAAGGGTTCATCCGCCAACTGCACGATGTAGACCGACATTTCTTCGGGTTTTCCAGTTATTGAACTGTAATTTGAATCCTGGAATTCGGTTGATCCGGCTGCCGAAACAGTGACAACCAGTGTAAAGATCATCACAATCAACAAACAGGCTGGCCGCAAATTATTTATTTTCATTTATTACCTCAAAATGGGTCTAGTTCCATATTTTGTTAAATTGGCAAAATGGCTTAATCAATCGAAAGATTGTAGCGTAACCCGGTATGGCATCAAAAAGCTGCTAATAATCGGCCGCTTGTTCCAAATAGCTTGATAAGAATCGTTCAGATATACTCCAATGATGAACTTATCCACGCTTCATCCAGCTATAAGAGTTGTCCTCGCTTCCTCTCCAATTTTGATCGTTCTTTACCTGATGATCGGCCGCCAATGGGGAGGAAGCAAGGCCGGACCTGCGGGCTGGATTTCCTCTGTTGTTGTCGCTCTATTGTTTTTCGGCGCCGGCTTGCCATTACTATTAATTGCCTGGGGTAAAGCGATCTTGTTAGCGTTTTTTGTTCTCTACATCATATGGATGGCCTTGTTGCTTTACCACACTGTTAATGAGGCTGGAGCCATAACAGCTATCGGGATTGAGCTGCCGGGAATTGCCCCTGACAAACCGGCTCAAGCCTTATTACTGGCCTGGATTTTCGGATCATTCCTCCAGGGAGCGACCGGTTTTGGTGTCCCAGCAGCAGTCGTAGCTCCCTTACTCGTCGGCACTGGCTTTGCTGCCGGCACGGCCGTCGTCGTCGCCTTACTAGGACACGCCTGGGCAGTCACATTTGGCTCTTTAGGATCTTCGTTTGTTTCCTTAATTGCAGCAACTGGCGTACCCGGAGAACAATTGGCCGGTCCATCGGCCGCTCTATTAGCAGTCGCCTGCCTTGGTTGTGGCATTGGCGTATTGTGGATGGTCAATAAACAAAGCGCGCTGCGCGAACGAGGCCTATTTGTTCTTATTTTGACAATCGTCATGGGTGGAACACAATGGCTCATCGCCAGGGCAGGGTTATGGACCCTGGCTTCATTGGGCGCCGGGTTGATCGGACTCCTGGTGGCCATTCTATACTTAAGCCGCAGCCGTAGACAAAACCGCAACGAACAAGCCGGCTTGCCGCTACAAAAGACGGGCGGATCTCGACGGTTATTGTTGGCCTTTTTTCCTTATATCATATTAATTTTTGTCGTCATCACAGGGCAGCTACTTATCCCAAATACCCTGGACACCGTCCTCATCAATTATAATTTCCCACAGGTTTGCACTTCACAAGATTGGTGCAATCCGGCCGGTCCGGGACGATCTATCAGCCTATTTGGTCATGGGGGAGCCTTACTACTTTACGCCAGTTTATTGGTATTTCTTTGGTATAAGTGGCGCGGTCCAATGGACACAGTGACAAGCGACCAATACAACAGCCGAATAATTGCCCAAAAAACATTGAAAGGGATGATAAAACCAACCATTGGTGTTTATTCACTTGTTGCTATGGCCCTAACAATGGAACATGCTGGTATGACCCAATTACTGGCCGAAACTCTCAGTCGCACCGGATCATTCTTTCCATTTTTAAGCCCATTCTTAGGTGCCCTGGGCGCTTTTATGACCGGCAGCAACACCAACAGCAATGTGGTATTTGGTCAAATTCAAAGACAGACTGCACTGGCCCTTTCCCTATCACTGCCCCTAATCCTGGCCGCACAGACGACAGGTGGTGCGGTTGGCAGTCTATTTGCACCGGCAAAAGTGATTGTTGGTTGCAGCACAGTTGAGGATGCCAATGAAGGGGCAGTATTAAAGAATGCAACTGTCGCTGGGCTGTTAATCATTTTATTTATTGGACTGTTGGTCTGGTTAATAACCCCTTGGATGTAGAAGACTCACTGGTTTAAAGAATAATAGGTTCCTGATCGATCTTATGCCTTGCTGCATCAACAATACTCAAAATCGTATCGACCGCCATTTCGATTTCATTGTCGGCGTTTATCACACAATAATCAAATTCAGAGATGCGCTCCATCTCTTTTCGTGCTGTGGCTATGCGAAGGGCAAGCCCTTCTGATGTTTCGGTTTCCCTGTCCTTTAATCTTTTTATTAAATCGTGTTCCGACGGTGTCTGTAAAAACACAGTGATCGCGTTGGGAATCAATTTCCTCACGGTTGCCGCACCCTGAACATCAACACGCATGATCACATTTTTACCACTTTCCAGCGCATCGCGAATCTGCTGTTTGGGAATCCCTTTATATTGGCGATAAACAATCGCATATTCTAAAAGCTCATCTTCATCAATCATCCGCGCAAATTCATCATTACTGACAAAGATATAATCCTGGCCGTGCACCTCCCCTTCCCTGGGTTCGCGGGTCGCCGCGGTAACGACAAAATAAAATTCTTCCGGCCGGCGATCAATAACCCTTCTGGCAACGGTATCTTTGCCGACACCAGAAGGTCCGGAAATTACAACCATAGTTGGATAAGATTTACAGAAATATTTATCGTTTGCCATATTTTCTTGTTTTTAATCTTGTTGGTGGAGCTCCAATAAAACGAAAGGCAGTTGCCAAGAATGAAGGCAAGTACATATAATAATTATAACAAATCGATCAGTAGAAACAATGTCAACCTGATTTCTAAATAGGTTTTCAGGTGTAAAAAAGTCTCCGAAAGGCTTAAAAGAGTTTATTAAAATGCCCATTTACGAATATACTTGCCAATCCTGCGGGAATTATTTACGCATTTCTCTTTCATACGATGAGTATGACAATACCCAACCGGAATGTCCAAATTGCCAAAGCAAGGAATTAAAAAGACGCATTACCCGCATTGGTGTGGCCAAATCTGAAGACGCGCGAATGGAAAGTTTGATGGATGACACCTCCCTCGCCGGGCTGGATGAGGAAGATCCGCGAGCACTCGGTAGATTTATGCGTAAGATGAGCAATGAAATGGGCGAGGATATGGGCGAAGAGTTCAACGAAGTTGTTGGACGCCTGGAAAGTGGTGAGTCTCCTGAGTCGATTGAGGAGTCGATGCCGGATTTAGGCGGCGATTTAGGCTCAGATCTATAGAAAATGATCGTATCACTTGAGAATCAGCCAATTCTCTCCCACACAATTCGCCGTAAATCTTGCTGAACAATATCTGCTGATCGATCGGCATCAACAACACACCACCGTTCCGGATCGACCTGGCGAAGTTGATGATACCCATCCCGAACGCGCGTGTGAAAGGCAATTTCTTCTAAATCAAGCCGGTTCATTTCAGCGTCGCCATCAATGCGTCGCGCGAGACCTCGCGCAACGTCGATATCTAATAATAATGTCAGGTCAGGTTGCAGTCCACCGGTGGCAAAATTAGTGATTTTTCTGAGAACCTTTAATGGGAGCTTACGGCCGTACCCTTGATACGCAATAGTGCTGTCAGCGAACCGATCACACAGTACAATTTTCCCTTGCTGTAACGCTGGCTCGATAACTTCTCGCACTAATTGCGCGCGGGAAGCAGAATAAAGAAGAAACTCAGTTTCCGACATCATCTCCTCATTATTTACATCATGCAAACAATTACGGATTTGATCACCGATTGAAGTTCCTCCTGGCTCGCGCGTCGCCAGAACATCAATCCCCTTCGATTCAAGAAAAGTTTTCAGAAGGCCAATTTGGCTCGATTTCCCACTCCCTTCCGGGCCTTCAAAAGTGATGAACATTAGTAATTTGGATTAGACTATTGATTTCGCCTGGTATTGAAAATTCTGACATGCCGGCGTGGCTCTTTACCGTAACTGTGTGACACAAGATTTGCTTGCCGGGCCATTTGATGCTGGTATCGTCGAATAGCCGCTCCTGCAGGACCAAGATCGGCGCTGGGCTGGCCTGCGGCGATCAATTCAATTGCTGTCGCTGCTTCAGCCATCGCTTCCTCAAAAGGGTCTGCTGGCGCCAGTTCCAACTCCATCGCCTCAACCAGGAAACGTTCCATCTGTTTTACTGTATTTGCTCGTAAAACATAGATAGGCGTCCGTAGTTGCTCTGCATCGCTTATCAGCTTTTTTCTCCGGCGATAATAGCTTTTCAATGTAACCAGGACATCAGCATACCGTAATTCGTCGACAATTTCGATTCGCGTCCCCAAACTTTTAGCCGCATCGTGCAGCCTGTTGCGGGCCACACCATAGGCAAAAACTTTTAATTTCTTTGGTTTAGAACCGTTCTGATCCTGGCCCGAATCATCAAAGTCTAAATCCTCGTCTCGAAAGTCTCGATTGTTTCGTCGCCCATTATTCCGACCAGGTGTTACGGAATCCTGGCGCCCTTTATCTTTACCAGACCGCCGGGAACCATTCAGTCCACGCCCTCCTCTTCGGCCGGTAACAGCAGGTGAGGAGATAAATGTTGACTGCTGTTCTGCCTGGATATTGCCATCAGGGGTGCGATAGCGCAACTCTATTTGAAGAGGTTCTCCACGCAGCATGCGGTCCACTGAATCCGTGACATCGCGATGAACAAGCAATCGCTGTCGTTCCTGGATTTCAATCAAGACATCAAATGTTGGTGGAGCGCGTCGCTCCAGGACCGTCTTTTGTGTGCCCCGGCGTCGTGCTTCTTCATCAGACAGAGTGACACTCTCAATACCGCCAACTAGGTCAGACAGCGTTGGGTTTAGCAACAAATTTTCCAGGGTATTGCCATGGGCGGTTCCGATAAGTTGAACGCCTCTTTCATTGATAGTTCGTGCAGCCTCTGCTTCTTGCTGCCGGCCGATCTCGTCGATTACGACAACCTCAGGGCTATGGTTCTCCACTGCCTCAATCATGGTTTCATGTTGGTGTGAGGGTCGCGGAACTTGCATCCGGCGCGCCTTGCCAACGGCCGGATGGGGAATGTCGCCATCGCCGCCAATTTCATTGCTCGTATCGACGATGACAACCCGTTTCTTTTCGGCCAGGACGCGGGCCATTTCCCTTAACATGGTCGTCTTGCCAACCCCTGGCCTTCCCAGGAGTAAAATGCTATGGCCATCATCCACAATGTCTTGAATAATATCAATCGTTCCATAGACAGCCCGGCCAACACGCAGCGTTAATCCAACCACCTGACCCCGACGGTTACGAATACCTGAAATACGGTGAAGCGTGCGGGCGATGCCGGCCCGGTTATCATCATCAAAATCCCCAATGCCGTTGATCACCTGATCGATTTCCGATTGAACAACTTCTTCCTGGCGAATATCAATCTCGCCGCTAACATAACGTGCTGTCGGTACGCGGCCGAGATCCATCACCACTTCAAGGAGCTCATCTTCTCGACCTTGTCTTTCTAAATAATCACGGATACTTTGAGGCAAAATGGAAAGTAGTGTCTTAAGATCTTCTCTCGTTTTTATATTTACCATGTAATTATATTAAACCAATAATGTTCTTTCGCGCCTTAATTTTACTATGCGCCTTATCACTCTGACCAATAACCTTATGACTTGGTTCAGCAGCAGGGTAAGACCGGATAGTCGGCGTCGATACAGGAAACCCGCTGCGGTCGATTTTCATTTCCAGGGAAGGCATTTTATCGCGGGTATGATGAACCGTGTGTTTTACTAAAACTGCTTGACTACCCCACGGCATGAAGTTCGTTTGCTCCAGGGCAGCGGGCAGCCATCCCTCATATCTTCTAACACAACAATAGACTCGCCGCTTCTTTTTAGCAGTTACAATCTGCATCGCCATTTGTACGATCTCTTTCGCACTCGACTCGGCACTTGGATGAATAAAAAAGCGTAACCAGGTGGCAACTGCCCCTTCATGGATATGGACAAAAGCCATAAGTTCCTTATCCTCATCGCGCAATACCCAGGTTTCTCCCTTTTCTAGTGGAGGAACGGGTTCAACTAATTGTACGAGGCGAGGAACAATATTGGTATAGAAAATTTGGATATCCCAATCATCACTCTCATGCCGGGGTTGTAATTTTATAGGTGCATCGTTGGCATTTTCTTCCTTGTCAATCAGGTTTTCATATACCCAAATATCTTGCCTGGCATAAACTGCGAAGCCGGCGAGTCGCAATATTGGCAATTCAGGCCCATTCTCGTCAACCTCGGCTACCAAACTATGAATGCCATATTGGCCAACTTCAAACACAGCCTGGTCAAGCAGAGAGAGCCAGGCATCCCCTGGTTGTTCAATATTAACCAAAGGCTTATCAGTTTGGTAGGCTACGTTGTCTTTTTCAATTGAGGGACTTAAATACAATATATGGGCATGATGGCGATCCTCTTCCAGAAGTATTTGAATGAATCCGGATCCGTTTTTCCCCTCTGATTTTAAAACAAAGGTGGGATACTCCGCTCGCACGACGATATTTAACAAAGCACCCCAAGAGGGTTGAAGATTATCCGTCAGCGCGGATTCCGTATGCAAAGACACGCCTTGTTCGCTTAAACGCCTTACCAATGGGAAATCGCGCAATGTAAACGACCGTACCATTATGATTAGTTTATCAGCCGCAACTTAGCAGCGCAAGGAAGGAGAAACAAATTACCGCAAAAATTAAGTTTACCATATTCTATTCTCAAAATGGTTTCGTGTTATAATTCATTTGTGATTAAATGCACGAAAGTGATTTATCAATAGTTAAAGGAGAGACGTATGGCATCCTTAGTTCTTACAGTCAAAGAAGCTGTCCGCTATCGTGGTCGAAGTGGGCAAATAAGTTGGATTGCCCATCGCATTGCCGGTTTAGCCATCCTCAGCTTCGTTGTACTTCACGTGTGGGATACGGCCAACGCCTTTTACGCCCCACATATTTATGCCTGGTCTTTAGCCCTTTTCAAACATCCGATATTTGCTTTGGGCGAAATCGGCGTTATGGCGGCCGTTTTGTATCACGCGTTTAATGGTGTTCGGATTACGCTATTAGATTACAAACCTGAATGGTGGATACATCAAAGGAAAAGTGCCGCAATCGTCTGGATTCTATTCTTTATAATTTTCATTCCCATAAGCCTGTTAATGTTTTCCGGAATAATTGGACATTGCAGTGAACTGGCATCAGAGGGATTAAGCTGTTGGACGTTCGCATCATTAAGCGATTTTCCACCTGGAATGTTTGATTAGAGGAGGCAATATTAAATGGCTGCAATTAGTGAAAAAACAGGAATAACCCGGCGAAGAGTTCATATCCAAAGCAACTTCGAGCGGAGAGCCTTTCTATTCATGCGTTTCTCCGGCATCGCATTGCTGATACTGGCAGTGGGGCACATGATGTTCCAGCATGTCCTCAACAGTTCCACAAACTTAACCATTATGTTTGTCGCCCAGCAATGGAATTCTTGGGGCTGGAAGGTATTTGATATTCTGCTGCTAGCTTTTACTATACCGCATGGTGTCAATGGTCTTCGCAACGTTCTTGAAGATTATATCCACAATAAAACTGCTGTTCGCGTTATAAACACCGGTCTTTTAATATTTGTAGTTGCCACACTTCTATGGGCCAGTTACGCGATCATAAATTTTGATTCCACACCATTCTTGAACTAGAGGATACACACATATGTCCGACGTAAAAATACATACTTACGATGCAGTCATTGTTGGCGCCGGAGGCGCCGGCTTGATGGCTGCACTTTATGCTAGCCAAAAGGCTAATGTTGCTGTCATCTCCAAGCTGTACCCCACTCGCTCACATACCGGTGCCGCTCAGGGTGGAATTGGCGCCGCGCTCGGCAATATGGAAGAAGATCATTGGAAATGGCACGCCTTTGATACGATGAAAGGTTCTGATTATCTGGCCGATGCAGATGCCGTTCACGCCCTTTGCCGGGAAGCAGTCTCCACGGTCATAGAACTTGAATATATGGGATTGCCTTTTGACCGGTTTCCTGATGGCACGATTTCCCAGCGCCGGTTTGGCGGGCACACCAATAATGAAACAGGTAAACCGGTGATGCGCGCCTGCCATGCTGCTGATCGCACCGGTCATATGATCTTGCAAACCCTATACCAACAGTGCATCAAAAATAATGTTACATTTTTAGATGAGTTTCATGTCGTCGATTTAATCCGGGTTGATAACAGCATAAGGGGGGTTGTTGCCATTGAAATTGCCACAGGACAATTTCATATTTTCCACAGTAAAGCGGTCCTTTTTGCCACCGGGGGTTGGGGCCGCTGTTGGGAAGTAACCTCTAATGCTCATTCATTAACGGGCGATGGCACAGCCATTTGTCTACGCCGAGGTATCCCTTTACAAGATATGGAATTTTTCCAATTCCACCCGACCGGCATTTTCAAACTTGGTATTCTTATCACTGAAGGGGTTCGTGGTGAGGGTGGCGTACTCCTTAACAGCGAAGGGGAACGCTTTATGGAGCGGTATGCGCCACATATCAAAGATCTCGCCAGTCGAGATGTCGTGAGCCGGGCTATATACCTGGAAGTTCAGGAAGGACGAGGAATAAACGGCAAAAACTATGTTCACCTGGACATAACACCAGATACCGTCAACCATTATTTTGAAAAAGAAGGCGAAGAGCGGCGTATTGATCGAGAATATATTGAAGCCAAGCTGCCCGACATCGCTGACTTTACCCGTACTTATCTGGGAGTTGATCCCGTCAATGAGCCTATGCCGGTTCAGCCAACAGCCCATTATGGCATGGGGGGTATTCCGACTGATTTAGAAGGCCGTGTCTTGATCGACAATGATAAAACCATCCTGCCCGGTCTCTATGCCGCCGGCGAAGTCGCCTGTGTGTCTGTCCACGGCGCCAATCGTCTGGGCACCAATTCATTAACCGACCTGGTCGTTTACGGAAAACTTGCCGGGCAACACATGGCCGATTTCTGCCACTCAGCCGAACGCCTCCCCCTTCCGGAAGACGCCGCCGCCGAAGTCATCGCCGAATTTGATCGCATAAGAAACTCGGAAGGTAGCGTAAAAACCTATGAAGTGCGACATAAAATGCAGGTAACAATGACCAAGAACGTCAGTGTTTTCCGAACCGAAGAAACCATGAATGAGGCAATTGAACTATTAAACGAGCTTCGCTCCGAGTATATGAATATTCAAATTCAAGACAAAGGCCATCAATTCAACACCGACCTGTTGGAAGCCTGGGAGTTAGGATGTTTGCTGGATTTGGCAGAAGTAACCGCCGTCTCAGCTCTCGCGCGCAAAGAAAGTCGTGGCGCCCACGCCAGGGATGATTACCCGGAAAGGGATGATGAAAATTGGCTGGCCCACACCTTATGCCTCAGAGAAAATGGCGGCTACAGTCTTGACTACAAACCTGTCGTACTCAAAGATGAAGAACTAGGCATTGAGTACATTCCCAAGCCGCGCGTTTATTAAGTTAGGAGATTTTTATGCAAGCTCAACTGCGCATCCGTCGCTACAATCCGGAACATGCTCCAAAACCATATTGGGGGGAATATACCCTGGATAATGTAAACAATACAGACTCGGTGTTGGATCTTCTGCACCGGGTAAAGTGGGAATTGGATGGCACATTGTCGCTGCGCCGGTCTTGCGCTCACGGTGTTTGCGGGTCAGATGCTATGCGCATCAACGGAGCGAATGCCCTGGCCTGCAAGATGTTGGTTCAACGATTACAATCTGACGGTGGTCCGGTAAAAATTCAGGTAGAACCCATCCTGGGTTTGCCTGTGCTGAAGGATCTCATTGTGGATATGGAACCATTCTTTGAGCATTATCGTTCGATCCACCCCTATTTCATCAACGACCTGCCCGCACCGGCTGACGGCCGAGAACGACGCCAGTCACAAGCCGACCGTGAGAGATTTGACGATACAACCAAATGCATCCTTTGCGCCGCCTGCACCACAGCTTGCCCCAGCTTCTGGGCAAATGACAAATATGTAGGACCGGCCGCCATCGTCCAGGCCCACCGGTTTATTTATGACAGCCGTGACCAGGGCGCAGAAGAACGCTTAGAAGTTGTTGGCGATACCTTCGGCGTCTGGCGCTGCCGCACCATATTTAATTGCACCAGCGCCTGCCCGCGGGATATTGAAGTGACTAAAGCAATAGCTGAAGTTAAAAACGTCCTGTCGACAGGCAAGATATAGTCCAATTAACGAAAAGACGCCGGCGCTCTCACAGGCTGGCGTCTCTTATCAACCACATCTCCAACTAAATCATTTCAATAATCGTCGCTTCGCCTTGTCCTACGCCGACACATAAGGTGGCCAATCCATAACGCATTGATTGGCCATTTTCTGTGCGACGTTTCATCTCATGCAGCAAAGTGGTTAAAATCCGTGCTCCTGAGCAGCCCAGGGGATGTCCTAGCGCGATTGCCCCACCATTAACATTGGTGATCTGCGGATTCATCCCAAGCTCTTTGATGACTGCCAGGGATTGAACGGCAAAAGCCTCGTTTAATTCAATTAAATCTATGTCGTCTAATTGCAGCCCGGCCCTATGCAAGGCTTTCCGAGTAGCATTCACCGGCCCTAGACCCATCACCCGTGGATCGACCCCGGCCGCTGCGGAACTGATCCATTTAGCCAATGGTTTCAAGCCAAATTCCTTTGCTTTTTCGGCCGACATCATCAGCAAAGCGGCCGCCCCATCATTAAGTCCGCTGGCATTGCCTGCCGTAACCGTACCCCCCTTGCGGAATACGGGACGTAGACGGGCTAAGGATTCTAAGCTGGTAACCAGTTCATATTGATCCCCCTCTTTTGTATACCTCGGATGTTCATCCGTATCAAAAATGATGGGACTACTTTTTCGCTGGGGAATCGCAACCGGAACAATTTGCAAATGGAACCGCCCTTCATTTATCGCCTGAACGGCACGCTTTTGACTTTCAAATGCGAAAGCATCCTGCTCTTCTCTTGTGATTTCTCCCCCCTCCACCTCGCCGGCACAGCGCATGTCATATATGTTTTCGGCCGTCTCCCCCATAGCTTCTAAAGGAAACATCGCCTCCATCTTTGGATTCGGGTAACGCCAACCAAGTGTGGTGTCATAAGCAGTAACATTTCCAGGTGGTCCCCAGGCGCGCGGATTTTTAGGCATGGAATAGGGGGCACGGCTCATATTCTCCACCCCACCGGCAATATAAACATCTCCTGCACCCACTTTGATAGCCCGTGCCGCCTGGTTAACCGCATTTAAACCGCTGGCGCATAGCCGGTTGAAAGTGACCGCCGGTATATGGTTTGGCAGCCCGGCAAGCAAAGTGGCCATTCGGGCAACATTGCGATTATCCTCTCCAGCCTGATTAGCACAACCCATATAAACTTCCTCAATCAGGTCCGGATCAATGCCGGTATCTTCTACAACAGCCTTGATTACCAGGGCCGCCAAATCATCCGCTCGAACAGCGGCTAAGGTCCCGGCATGGCGTCCAATCGGGGTTCGCAAGGCATTTACGATGACAACTTCCTGCATTTTGTCCTCCAAAAATCACGTTTCATCCGTGCTAACAATCACCGCCTGATTATATCCTGAAACGATTTTCGGGACGTTAATTTGCAATCGTTTTAGAGCATCTTCAGTAATCGACCCTATTGAATCAACATCGTTGTTTCAAATAATTGGGCTAACTTGACGTAATGTTGTATACTATGCTTCAAATCAGTGGTAGTAACAACAATCATATAGACATTTTGAAGGGAGTAGTCATGAGCAATTTCCGCATACTCTCCATAGATGGCGGCGGTATTCGTGGCATTTATTCGGCCGTTCTGATCCAAAGAATCGTAGAAGAGATTCCTGACTTAATCAAGGATACGAAATTTTTTGCCGGCACCTCGTCTGGCTCACTATTAGCAATAGGTTTAGCCTATGGCATCCCCGCGATCGAGTTAATTGAGCTTTTTCGCGCCTATGGCAAAGAAGTCTTTGAAAATTCCATTGTCAACCAGGTCGGCCAAATTGTTGGCGCAAAATATGATATATTGAATTTGCGCAAAATATTAACCCCCTACTTTGGCGCTGCCATTCTCAATGATCTGGCGACCAACCAGCAAAAATATGTATTAGTTCCAACCTTTGACCTTGATGGGCAAATTGAGGGGGTCCGAACCTGGAAACCCAAATTTTTTCACAATTTTCCCGGAACCGACGCGGATATGGGCGAAATGGTCGTCGATGTCATCATTCGCTCCAGCGC